>NZ_CP110257.1:1519642-1823571 GCF_026013905.1 Schlegelella aquatica | reverse complement strand
CATGGGCAAAGCTCCCGAACTTGTAACAGGCGGGATTGTGTCGGGGCCGAACCGGCAATTTTGGGCAGCCTGACCGACTGTTACAAATCTTGCGCCTGTCGACAGGCGCTGACAAGGCCTAGATGCGAGGCGTGTGGGGTTGAGCGGTGGCCGGCTCCGGCGGAGCGGAGCTCGCCGCCACAATGGCCCCTTCGTTCGGTCCCCCGGAAAGGAATCCAATGACTCGACGCCTCCTGCCGCGGCACGCCGTGGCCGGTCCGCTCCTCGCCTTGGCCGCGGCCCTGGTCCAGGCCCAGCCCCGGCCCCAGCCCCAGCCCGAAACCGCGCTCGTGAACGTCGTCCACCTGCAGGCCGCAGCCAGCCTCGACGTGCCCAGAGACCTGCTCAGCATCACCCTGACGGCGGTGCGAGAGGGCACGGAGGCGGCCCAGGTGCAGGCTGCGCTGAAGCAAACGCTGGACGCGGCCCTCGCCGAAGCCCGCCGCCTCGCGCGCCCAGGCGACATGGAGGTGCGCACGGGCAACTTCTCGCTCTACCCCCGCTACGGCAACCAGGGCCGCATGAGCGGCTGGCAGGGCCAGGCCGAACTGGTGCTGGAGGGCCGCGACATGAACCTGATCGCCCAGGCGGCGGGTCGCTTGTCCGGGATGAACGTCACTCAGGTCGCCCAGGGGCTGTCGCGCGAGGCACTCGCCCGTCACGAGGCCGAAGTGACTGAGCGGGCGATCGCCAATTACCGGGCCAAGGCCACGGAGATCGCCCGCCAGTTCGGATTCAACGGCTACGTCTTGCGCGAGGTGCAGGTGTCCACCGGTGAGCCGCCGCGCCTTCCCGTGCCGGTGGCGATGCGCGCCAAGGCGGCCGCCGCGGAGGACGCCGCACCGGTGCCGGTCGAGATGGGCAAGGGCACGATCACGGCCACCGTGTCGGGCAGCGTGGTGCTCAAGTAGGACGCAAGCAGGAACTGGAGCCCGCTGCTCGAGCGGGCTCATCCTCTCTCGGGGGTGTCACTGGGTCACTGGGCGACCCAACCCCCGTCCACGTTCCAGGCCACGCCGCGCACATTGACGGCGGCTTCGGAACAGAGGAAGACGGCCAGCTCTCCCAACTGCTCGGGGGTCGTGAATTGCAGCGAAGGCTGCTTTTCGCCCAGCAGCCGCCGCTTGGCCTCCTCGACGCTCACGCCATCGCGCGCGGCGCGGTCATCCACCTGCTTCTGGACCAGCGGGGTGAGGACCCAGCCGGGGCAGATCGCGTTGACCGTCACGCCGGTGGTCGCGGTTTCCAGTGCCACGGCCTTCGTGAAGCCGACGATGCCGTGCTTGGCCGCCACGTAGGCCGACTTCTGCGCGGAGGCGACCAGGCCGTGCGCCGAGGCGACGTTGATGATGCGGCCCCAGTTGCGCTGCTTCATCGCCGGCAGCGCCAGGCGGGTGGTGTGAAAGGCCGAGCTGAGGTTGATGGCGAGAATCGCGTCCCACTTCTCGACGGGGAAGTCCTCGACGTTCGCCACATGCTGAATACCGGCGTTGTTGACGAGGATGTCCACCGCGCCGAACTCGCGTTCGGCATAGCGCATCATGTCCTCGATCTCGGCCGGCTTGCTCATGTCGGCGCCGTGATAGCCGGTCTTGACGCCCAGCCGCTCGACGGACTGGCGCGCCGCCTCGACATCGCCGAAGCCGTTGAGCACGACCTGCGCGCCTTGCCGCGCCAGCGCCTGGGCGATGCCCAGGCCGATGCCGCTCGTGGAACCGGTGACGAGAGCGGTCTTGCCTTTCAACATGATCTGTCCTCTTTGATATGGTTGCGAAAGCGGCGACAAGCGTTGCCGATTATCGGAGATCGATCCCGGCCCGCGCCGGGGCGAGAGCACCTTCGGAGGACCTGCACCCATGAGCGAACCGCGCCTGGACTTCGTTCAATGCCTGGACGGCCAAGGCCTGCATCGCATGGCCTACTGGGAATGGGGCGACCCCCACAACCCCAAGGTACTGGTGTGCGTGCACGGGCTCTCCAGGCAGGGGCGCGACTTCGACACCCTGGCCCGCGCCTTGCGCAAAGACTACCGCGTGGTGTGCCCCGACGTGGTCGGGCGGGGCCGCTCCGACTGGCTGGGCGACCCCATGGGCTACCAGATTCCTGCCTACGTGGCCGACATGGTCACGCTGCTGGCTCGGCTGAGGGCGGAGACGCTCGACTGGGTCGGCACGTCGATGGGCGGGCTGATCGGGCTCGGGGTGGCCTCGCTGTCCGGCAGCCCGATCCGCAAGCTGGTGCTCAACGACGTGGGGCCCACGATCGAGGCGCAGGCGCTGCAACGCATCGGCAGCTACTTGGGCCGGGTGCCGCGGTTCGGGTCGCTGGAGGAGGCGGCGGACTACTTCTGGTCGATCAGTCAGGGCTTCGGGCCTCACTCCCGGGAGCAATGGCTGGCGCTGACCGAGCCGATGCTGCGGCCGGTGACGGACACCCACGGCCGCGCCTTCGTACCGCACTACGATCCTCGCATCGCCGTGCCCTTTCATGCCGTCACACCCGAGGCTGCAGCCGCCGCCCAGGCCGCGCTCTGGCAGCGTTACGACGCCGTGCGGGCCCGCACGTTGGTGCTGCGGGGAGAGCAGTCCGACTTGTTGACCCGCGAGACCGCGCTCGAGATGACCCGGCGCGGCCCGCACGCCCGTTTGCACGAATTTCCCGGTGTCGGCCATGCGCCGACCCTGGTGGCACCCGAGCAGATCGCCGTGGTGCAGGAGTTTTTGCTGTCCGCATGAAGACCGGATTGCTCGACAAGCCGCCCGAGGCGGCACCCATCGTCCAGCTGGTGGGCGACGAGGCGGGCGAGACACGTGCCGCCCGCAGCACCGCCGAAGGGCTGGCGCAGGAGCTGGCGCGCCTGGAGCAGGCGCGCGCCTTTGCCGCGCCGCTCCTGGCCGGCCACACGCTCGACACGCAGGAAGACGCGTTGGAGCACGCCGACGGCGTGGCCACCATCCTGCGCGGCATCGGGGCCTCGGCCTCGATGCAGGCGGCCGTCTACCTGGTGTACGTGAGCGAGTACCTCAACAAGCCGGAGGAGGTCATCGCCAAGGCCTTCGGGCCGTCCTACGCGAGCCTGGTCGCGGCCACGCGCAAGCTGGTGCAGATCCAGCGCAACGCCCGCGACGCGCTCCTCGGAGACGAGGCCCGCGCCGAGCAGATGGAGCGCGTGCGCAAGATGCTGCTGGCCTTCTCCCGCGACCTGCGGGTGGTGCTGCTGCGGCTGGCCTCGCGCCTGCAGACGCTGCGCTACTACGCTGCCGCCAAGCGCGACTGCCCGCTCGTGCTCGCTCGCGAGTCGCTGCAGGTGTTCGCACCGCTGGCCAACCGTCTCGGCATCTGGCAGATCAAGTGGGAGCTCGAGGACCTGTCGTTCCGCTTCCTCGAGCCCGAGCAGTACAAGCGCATCGCGCGCATGCTCGACGAGAAGCGCCTGGAGCGCGAGCAGGTCGTCGAGGCCGCTCGCCAGCATGTGGCGCAGCTGCTCGCGCGCCACGGCATCTCGGCCGAAGTGCAGGGCCGGCCGAAGCACATCTACAGCATCTGGAAGAAGATGCGCGGCAAGCAGCTCGACTTCGACCACGTCTACGATCTGCGCGCGCTGCGCGTTATCGTGCCGACGGTGCGCGACTGCTACACCGTGCTCAGCCTGGTGCACGAGGCCTACCGCCCTCTGCCCGAGGAGTTCGACGACTACATCGCGCGGCCCAAGCCCAATGGCTACCAGTCGCTGCACACTGTCGTCTTCGACGAGCGCGGGCGCCCGATCGAGATCCAGATCCGCACCCGCGAGATGCACGAGCACGCCGAGCATGGCGTGGCCGCTCACTGGGCGTACAAGGAGGCCGGCACCAAGGGGTACGCCGGTGTGACGGCCGCCGGCGACTTCGAGATGCAGGTGGCCGAGGCCCGTCGGGCGGTGCTGCGGCAGTTGCTGGCCTGGGAGCGCGACTTCTCCGGCCAGGCCGAAGGGGCGGCCAACGTCTTCGACGACCGCATCTACGTCTTCACGCCCCAGGCGGCCATCGTCGAGCTGCCGAAGGACGCCACCCCGATCGACTTCGCCTACACCGTGCACACCGACCTCGGCCACCGCTGTCGCGGCGCGCGCGTGGACGGGGTGATGGTGCCGCTGCACACGCCGCTCAAGAGCGGGCAGACGGTGGAGGTGATCGCAGCCAAGGAGGGCGGCCCCTCCATGGACTGGCTGAACCCGGAGCTGGGGTATCTCAAGAGCCCCCGCGCGCGCGCCAAAGTGCGCGCGTGGTTCAACGCCCTGGCCCAACAGCAGACGATCGCCCGCGGACGCGAACTGGTCGAGAAGCTCCTGCAACGCGAAGGCCGCACCGCAATCAAGCTGGAGGACCTGGCCGGCCAGCTCGGCTTCAAGAGCGCGGACGCCTTGTTCGAGGTGGTCGGCAAGGACGAGTACTCGCTGCGCAACATCGAGCAGTTGCTGCGTCCCAGCGAGCCCGCGCCGACGACCGATGAAGTCATCGCCCTCAAGAAGTCGCGCGCCAGCGAGGGCGGGGCACCGCGGGGCGGCGTGCTGGTGGTCGGCATCGAGTCGCTGCTCACGCAACTGGCGCGCTGCTGCAAGCCGGCGCCGCCCGACGCGATCGGCGGCTTCGTCACCAAAGGCAAGGGGGTGGCCATCCACCGCACCGACTGCCCCAACTTCCGTGAGATCGCCGGGCGCCATCCGGAGCGCGTCATCGCGGTGGAATGGGGCGTGCCGGCCGGGGACAAGCCGGCGGTCTATCCCGTCGACGTGATGGTGCAGGCCAGCGACCGGCAGGGACTCCTGCGCGACATCCTGGAAGTGTTTGCCAAGGAGAAGATGAACGTCGTCGGCGTCAACACCCAGACGGTGCGTGACGTCGCCTCGATGACGTTCACCGTGGAGGTCTCAGACTCGGCGCGTGTGGCGTCTGTGCTGAACCACGTCGCCCAGGTGCCGGGGGTGCGCATCGCCCGGCGGCGATAGGCCTTGTTCGGTCGTCAAAGTGATGCTATAGTTTCAGCTTTCGCAGGCGCGTAGCTCAGCTGGTTAGAGCACCACCTTGACATGGTGGGGGTCGTTGGTTCGAGTCCAATCGCGCCTACCAAATTCCGAAGCCCCGGGGCCCTTGGCTGCCGGGGCTTTCTGCTTCTTGCTCGCACTGCCGCCGAAAGCGACGGCAGTGGCGACGGCTCACGCTCCGTGCAAGAAGACGAAGGTTGCGTTCAGTCCGTAGGCCGCCAGGAGCCCCACGCTGATCCAGCTGACCGAGCGGAGCACGCGGCCCCGCGGCCGCATCACCAGGCCCACGATCACCAGGCCCGTCATCATCACGGCGGCTCCCGAGGTGCCCACGTGCACGGGCGATGCGTCCGCCAGCAGGGGGCCGCGCAGGTAGAACAGGTCGTCCACGGCCAGGATGATCAGATTGAACAGATTGCTGCCCAGCAGGTTGCCAATGGCCATGTCCAAGGCCCCCAGCCGCAGCGCCGAGAGCGTGACGGCGACCTCGGGCAGCGTCGTGACGACAGCCATGAACAGGGTGCCCACGAAGCTGCGGCTCCAGCCCAGCTGAGTCGCCAGTTCGTCGGCCAGGTTGGGAAGCCAGCTGCCCGCAGCCAGCACCACGAGCGCGGCGGCGCCGAAACGTCGCAGGTCGCGTGTGGGGGAGGTGCGCGTGCCGCGGCCGGTTGGAGTGGAGCGAGCACCCTCGTGGGCGAACACGCACCGCAGACCGAGCAGATACAGCGCCAGCAGCACAGGGCTGTACAGCCCGAGGTTGAACGCCACGGGGGCCCGCGCACCGAGCATCAGGCTGATCACGACGAATCCCAGCATCACGACCCCGAAAGCAGCAGCGAGCAGATGTGAAGCACTGGCTTGCCGGTACATCGGCTCGTAGCGCTGGAGCAGATCGACGACGGCCAGGAACAGGAGATTGAACACGCAGGCCCCGAGGACGTTGCCGACCGCGAGGTTCGGCGCGTCCACCCACACGACGGCGCTGATGCCGCAGGCCAGCTCGGGCAGCGATGTGACGGTGGCGAGCAAGGCGAGGCCCACCCAGCCTCGGCCCCAGCCGTAGGTGTCGGCGAGGCGGTCGGCGCTCACGCTCAGCACGTATCCCGCCACTGCGATGAGTGCGGCGCACAGCGCGAATTGCGCGATCACCCACGCCATCGTCATGCCCCCCTCGGGCGCGTCGCGCCTACCAGGAGCTTGCGTGCTTCTTCCACCCACAGTACGAGGCTCGCCAAAGCCGCCAAAGGGATGAGCGAGGCCGGTGGTAACGGCACGGTGTGGAAGAGGGTGTTCATGGCCGGAGCATAGAGGACGGCGATCTGCAGGCCGACGCTCAACGCCAGTCCGCCGGCAAGCCATGGGTTGCGCAACAACCGCGGCCCGAGGGCAGAGGCGGTCGCCGACTGGCAGTTCAGCACGTTGAACCACTGACACATGGCCAGCACCGTGAAGGTCTCGGTGCGCACCAGGGCCTCGGGGACCCCCTGCGACAGCCGCCATGCAAACCAGCCGAAGGTGACGGCCGCGATCGTCGGGGTCATCAGCGCAATGCGCTGCAGCATGTCCTTGCCCAACAAGCGGTCGTCCCTCGAGACGGGGCGGCGTCGCATCTCGTCGCCTTCCGGCGGGTCCATCACCAGGTTCACGGTGACCGTGCCCTCCGTGACGATGTTGATCCACAGGATCTGGACGGCCGCCAGCGGCAGTGGAAAGCCGCCGAGCAACGCCAGCAGCAGCACCAGCACTTCCGCCATCGAGGTGGCAAACAGGTAGAGCACCACCTTCTTGACGTTGTTGTAGACGACCCGACCCTGCTCGACGGCCGCGACGATGGTGGCGAAGTTGTCATCGGTGACCACGATCTTGGATGCGCTCTTGGCCACCTCGGTGCCCGTCACGCCCATGGCCACCCCGACGTCGGCCCGAGCGAGGGCGGGGGCGTCGTTGACGCCGTCGCCGGTCATTGCGACCACCTCGCCGCGCGCTTGCAGTGCTTCGACGATGCGCAGCTTCTGAGCGGGCTGCACGCGTGCGAACACGGCGATCGACGGCAACTCGTCGCGCAGCTCTGCTTCGCCCATGCGCTCCAGCTCCATGCCGTCCACCGCGCGATCGCCGGGCCTCGCGATGCCCA
This sequence comes from Schlegelella aquatica, assembly GCF_026013905.1. Taxonomy (NCBI): domain Bacteria; kingdom Pseudomonadati; phylum Pseudomonadota; class Betaproteobacteria; order Burkholderiales; family Sphaerotilaceae; genus Caldimonas; species Caldimonas aquatica. The sequence continues at coordinate 1,816,375 of NZ_CP110257.1, read as the reverse complement.
GTTCCCGGGCGATGGCCAGCCCCGTGAGCTTGTGGTCGCCGGTCACCATCACCGGCCGGATGCCCGCCCGGCGACACTCAGCGACGGCGGCCTTCACCTCCTCGCGAGGCGGGTCGATCTGGCCGACGAGGCCAAGCAGGCGTACCCGTCCCGCCAGGGCGTCGAACCCTTGGGCCGGGTCGAGCTCGCCGTCGTCCACCGAGCCGAAGGCCAGTACGCGCAGCGCCCGCGAGGCCATCGCCTCGGAGGCCGCCCGGGCCGCGGCCAAGGTGTCGTGGTGCATGCCCTTGGCCAGCCTCAGCACGGCCTCCGGTGCGCCTTTGACCATCACCGTGTGGCACGCACCCGGCAGACGGTGGCGCGTGGCCATCAGCTTGGCGTCGGAGTCGAACGGCAGCTCCGTTTCACGGGGCGACTGCTCGCGCAGCGCGGCGAGATCGATGCCCGCCTTGGCCGCAAGGACGAGGAGCGCTCCTTCCGTCGGGTCTCCCAGTACCGTCCAGGCCGCGCGTTCCTCCTCCGGGGGCGCGAGTTCGGCATCGTTGCACAGGGCCGCCGCGGCAAGCAGGTCGTGCAGTGACGGCTCGCTCGTATCCGCCGGCCGACCTTCCTCGAGCAGCTCGCCTTGCGGCGCGTAGCCGATGCCGCCCACGGTGATGCGACGGCCGGGCCCGCCCGGCGCCGGCAGCCAGAGCTCGACGGCCGTGATCTCGTTGCGGGTCAACGTGCCGGTCTTGTCACTGCAGATGACGGTCGTCGACCCGAGCGTCTCGACGGCCGAGAGACGGCGGATGAGGGCGCCTCGCTCGGCCATGCGTTGCATGCCGACGGCCAGCGCGATCGTCATCGCCACCGGCAGGCCCTCGGGGACCATCGAAACCATCTGGCTGATCGCGACCATCAGCACGTCGGGCAGGGGCAGCGAGCGCCACATCCCGAGCAGCACCACCAGCACGAACAGGCCCAGCGCTGCTGCGACGAGTGCCCGGCCGAACTGGTCGAGCCGCCGCTCCAGCGGTGTCTTGGGCTCGTCGGCGTGTTCGGTCAGGCGGGCAATGCGGCCGACCTCCGTGCGCTCGCCGGTGGCGATGACCAGTGCGACCGCCCGACCGGCCGTGACGTGCGTGCCCGCATACACCATGTCGCGTCGGTCGGCGAGGCCGGTGGCCTCGGGGACGGCCGTGGAGGACTTGCTGACCGGGACCGATTCGCCGGTCAGGGCCGCCTCGGCCACCTGCAACTGCGCGTCCTCCAGCAGCCTCGCGTCGGCCGCCACCGCATCGCCGGCCGACAGCAGCATCAGGTCGCCGGGCACGAGCTCGGCGGCCTGCACCGAATGTTCCACTCCACCGCGCCGCACGCGAACGTGCAGGGTCGACAGCCGCCGCAAGGCGGCCATCGACCGCTCGGCCCGACCCTCCTGGAAGGTGCCGATCATCGCGTTGACCAGCACGACCGCGAGGATCACACCGGCGTCGCCACGGTGGCCGAGCGCGACCGCCAGCACGGACGCTGCAAACAGGATGTAGATCAGCGGGCTCTTGAACTGGCGCGCGAAGGTCCGCCAAAGGGGCCGGGGCGGCGGTTCGGGCAGGGCGTTGGGCCCGTACTGCGCGAGGAGGCGCAGGGCGGCCTGCGCATCCAGCCCGTGCTGCGGATCGGTGCCACAGCGACGAAGCGCCTCCTCGACACTCAGGGCATGCCAAGGGGCTGTGGTGTCGGGATCATCGGTGGTGGTCGGCGGCACGCCGGTGGTCCTTTTGCTGGTGGGAACGGGTGGATTGTGGAGGCCATGAAGGCGAAGGGGACCGCCGTTCGCGAGCCCGTGTCGCCGAACCCCCTGGGCAACATCGAGAGCCGGCACAGGGAACATGGAGGCCATGCGCGTCAGGATGGTTCCTCACTGCCGTGCGCGGGCCTGCGCAAGGGCGGGAATGGACGTTGCCCTGAACCGATGGAATCGGGGCTCGTTTCCTGCCGGGGGCCGCTCATTCCCCTGGGGAAACCCTCGGGCAGCCGCCGCCGCGCCCCCACCTAGAATCAATGAGCTGTGCGCCTGTGCGGCGCACCTGCTGGAGAAGATTCATGGCCCAAGCGAAATGCGATCACACGGGCGACGAGGCCCCATCGCACGCCATTCGCACCCTCAAGAAGTACCCCAACCGGCGCCTCTACGACACGCAGACGAGCAGCTACATCACCTTGGCCGACGTCAAGAAGATGGTCCTCGACGGCCAGGAGTTCGTCGTGCGGGATGCCAAGACCAACGAGGACATCACCCGCAGCATCCTGCTGCAGATCATCCTCGAGGAAGAGACGGGCGGGGTGCCGATGTTCTCGACGAACATGCTGGCGCAGATCATCCGCTTCTACGGGCACACCATGCAGGGGTTGATGGGTTCCTATCTCGAGAAGAACATCCAGGCCTTCATCGAGATGCAGAACCGGTTCGCCGAGCAGTCCAAGGGCATGTACGACCCGAAGAGCTTCAGCCCGGAGCTCTGGACGCAGTTCATGAAGGTCCAGGCGCCGATGATGCAAGGCCTGATGACGAACTACCTCGAGCAGTCGAAGAACATCTTCGTGCAGATGCAGGAGCAGATGCAGAAGCAGGCCGAATCCCTCATGCCCGGGTTCGGCGGCTTCCCCGGCGCGAACAAGCGCTAGGCGGGCCCCCTGCCGCTTCGAGGGCGGCAGGGCCCCGGATCGGCGAAAATCCGGGGATCATGTCCTCGACCTCCTACGACACTCCGACGGTCGCCCAGTTGCCCGGCGACGGGGCTGCCGCACCCCGTATCGGCTTCGTCAGCCTGGGCTGCCCGAAGGCGCTCACCGACTCCGAGCTGATCCTCACCCAGCTGCGTGCAGAAGGCTACGAGACGTCCAAGACCTTCCAGGGTGCGGATCTCGTCATCGTCAACACCTGCGGCTTCATCGACGACGCGGTGAAGGAAAGCCTCGACACCATCGGCGAGGCACTGGCCGAGAACGGAAAGGTCATCGTCACGGGGTGCCTGGGCGCCAGGACGGGTGAGAGCGGCGAGAACCTCGTTCGCCAGGTGCACCCCAAGGTTTTGGCCGTCACCGGCCCGCACGCCACGCAGGAGGTGATGGACGCCGTCCACCGGCACGTGCCCAAGCCGCATGATCCGTTCGTGGACCTGGTGCCCCCGACCGGCGTGAAGCTCACGCCCAAGCACTATGCCTATCTCAAGATCAGCGAGGGCTGCAACCACCGCTGCACCTTCTGCATCATCCCCTCGATGCGGGGCGATCTGGTCTCGCGGCCCATCGGCGAGGTGCTGGGCGAGGCGCAGCGGCTCTTGGAGGCGGGCGTCAAGGAGCTGCTCGTCATCAGCCAGGACACCAGCGCCTACGGCGTGGACGTGAAGTACCGCACCGGGTTCTGGAACGGCCGGCCGGTGCGCACGCGGATGCTGGATCTGGTCCATGCTCTGGGCGATCTGGCCGAGCGCCATGGTGCCTGGGTGCGGCTGCACTACGTCTACCCGTACCCCCATGTCGACGAGATCGTCCCCCTGATGGCCGAAGGCAAGGTGCTGCCGTATCTGGACGTTCCGTTCCAGCACGCTCACCCCGACGTGCTCAAGCGGATGAAGCGTCCCGCCGACGGCGAGAAGAACCTCGAACGCATTCAGCGCTGGCGGGAGATCTGCCCCGAGATCGTCATCCGCAGCACCTTCATCGCCGGCTTCCCCGGCGAAACCGAAGCCGAGTTCCAGTACCTGCTCGATTTCATGCGCGAGGCCCAGATCGACCGCGCCGGCTGCTTCGCTTACTCGCCGGTGCGAGGCGCTGCCGCCAACGGCCTGCCGGGTGCACTGCCCGACGAGGTGCGCGAGGAGCGCAGGGCGCGTTTCATGGCGGTGGCCGAGGCGGTTTCGACCGCCAGGCTCCAGCGCCGGGTCGGCGCCACGATGCAGGTGCTGGTCGATTCCGCACCGGCCTTGGGCCGCAAGGGCGGGGTGGGGCGCAGCTACGCCGATGCACCGGAGATCGACGGGGTCGTGAAGCTCCTGCCGCCGGAGAAGGCGTCCAAGACCTTGAAGGTCGGCGAGTTCACCAAGGCCCGCATCGTCGCCGCCGAGGGCCACGACCTGATCGCCGTGCCGGTGTGACGGCCGGCACGGCCGCCCGGCCACTGGACGACAGCGCCTCGCCACCCCGTGCGGGCGGTGTGCAAGGCAACCCGAAGGGAGACCCATGAGCCACGACCCCAGCACGGACCTCATCCATCACCCGTACCGTCCGCCGGAGGGCTTCGAGTCGCCCGCGATCGGCGTGCACAAGGGTTCGACGGTGTTCTTCCCCAATGTCGCGGCGATGCGCTCGCGCAGCTGGAAGGACAAGTCGGCCTACACCTACGGCTTGCACGGCACTCCGACCACCTTCACCCTGGAGGAGCGCATCGCGACGCTCGAAGGCGGCCGCCACACGCTGCTGACCAGCAGCGGCCTGCAGGCCATCATGCTGGTCAACCTCTCGCTGCTGCGATCCGGTGACGAGGTTCTGCTGCCCGACAACGTGTACGGGCCCAGCCGCGAGCTCGCGATGCACGAACTCGCCCGCTACGGTATCGGCCACCGCATCTACGATCCGATGGGGGGCGCCGAAGCGCTGGCGGCCGTGATCACCGAGCGCACCCGACTGCTGTGGGTCGAGGCGGCCGGTTCGGTCACGTTGGAGTTCCCCGACCTGCGCGGGCTGGTGCGCGCGGCGCGCGAGCGGGGCGTGACCGTCGCACTCGACAACACTTGGGGGGCGGGCATCGCGTTCCGTCCCTTCGACTTGGGGGAGGGCCTGGGCGTGGACGTCGCCATCCAGGCACTCACCAAGTACCCCTCTGGCGGCGGCGACGTGCTGATGGGCTCCATCACCACCGTGGAGCGGGCGTTGCACGAGCAGCTGATGATGACGCACAGCCGCTTCGGCATCGGCGTCGGGGCGAACGACGCCGAGCTGGTACTGCGCGGCCTGCCGAGCCTCGCGCTGCGCTATCGAGCGCAGGACGAGAGCGCCCGGCGCATCGCCCGCTGGGCCGAGAGCCGGCCCGAGATCGTGCAGGTGCTCCACCCGGCGCTCGCCGCCAGCCCCGGCCACGAGCATTGGCGTGCGCTGTGCAAGGGCGCCGCAGCCCTGGTGTCGCTGGTCTTCCACGAGCGTCACGAATGGCCGGCCGTCGAGCGATTCGTGGACGCCCTGCGAGTGTTCCGGCTCGGCTACTCCTGGGCCGGCCCCGTGAGCCTGGCCGTGCCGTACCGCCTGAGCGCCATGCGCAGCATCGCGCCGCGGTGGAACGGGGCGCTCGTGCGCCTGGCCATCGGACTCGAGCGCACGGAGGACCTGATCGCCGATCTGGAGCAGGCCCTGGCCGCGCTAGGGACCGACTGAGCCCCCGGCGGCGTCCCCGTCCTCGACGCTCAACCCTTCGGATTGGATGAGACTTTGTGTCTCATCAGCCGGCCCTTTTGGCGTTCGCCCAAAGGTCCTCCGCGTCTTCGACGCTCAACCCTTCGGGTTGGATGAGACTTTGTGTCTCATCAGCCGGCCCTTTTCGCGTTCCCAGTCGCGCTTTTTCTCGGTCTCGCGCTTGTCGTGCAACTGCTTGCCCTTGGCCAGCGCGATCTCGGCCTTCACCCGGCCGCCCTTGTAATGCAGGTCGAGCGGCACCAGGGTGTAGCCCTTCTGCTCGACCTTGCCGACCAGGCGCCGGATCTGGTCCTTGTGCATCAGGAGCTTCTTGGTGCGATCGGCCTCCGGGCGCACATGGGTGGAGGCGGTGCGCAGGGCGTTGATGCGGCAGCCGATCAGGAACAGCTCGCCGTCCTTGATGACGACGTAGCCGTCGGTCAGCTGCACCTGGCCGGCGCGGATGGCCTTGACCTCCCAGCCTTCCAGCACGATGCCCGCCTCGAAGCGTTCCTCGATCAGGTAGTTGAAACGGGCTTTGCGGTTTTCTGCGATGGACATGGCGGCAAGGTGAGGGCGAAGTCGCTCACTACAATCCGTGCATTCTATGAAGCACGTCAAGAAGTCGGTTCTGCTCTGGTACTCGGCGCAGGAGATGTACGAGCTCGTGACGCGCGTGAGGGACTATCCGAGCTTCCTGCCGTGGTGTGAGAAGGCCGAGGTGCTGGAGGAGTCGGGCGATCAGATGACGGCACGCCTCACGCTGCGCTACGCCGGTTTGCATCATGCCTTCACCACCCGCAACACCCACGTGGCGGGGCAAAGCGTCGTGGTCACGCTCGTGGATGGCCCGTTCTCGCTGCTCGAAGGCGAGTGGCGCTTCGTGCCGCTCAGCGCGCCTGGCAGCCCGCCAGCCTGCAAGGTCGAGCTCGACCTGCGGTACGCCTTCTCGAGCGCGACGCTCCAGGCCATCGTGAGCCCGGTGTTCGACCGCATCGCCAACACGCTGGTCGACTCGTTCGTCAAACGGGCCGAGCAGGTGTACGGAGCGCGTTGAAGATGCGCGTCGAGGTGCTCTACGCCCCCGGGCCTGGCCAGGTCGACCACGTGGAACTCGACCTCGCCGAAGGTTCGACCGTGCTGCACGCCCTGAGGGCCAGCGGCGTGCTCGAACGGCACCCCGAGATCGACCTTCAATCGCACGGCGTGGGGGTCTGGGGACGTGTGCAGCCGCTCGACAGCGCGCTGCGGGAACGTGACCGCGTCGAGATCTACCGGCCGCTGGTGGTGGACCCGAAAGAGGCGCGGCGCTTGCGCTACCGGCAGCACAAGGACAAGCGGCCGCGCTCGCGGTGAGCGGGCGGCGCATCAGGCTCGCTGTGCGGCGGGGCTACTTGCAGTCGCTGGCGATCACCTGACGCGTGCGCTCGGTTTCCTTCGCGCGGGCCGCGTCGTCCAGGATCTCTCGCTCGCCCTTGTCGTTGGTGCGGGCGATCCTCATGCCGCTTTCCAGGGACTGAAGGTAGCTGCGGGCACGGGCGCAGTTCTCGGCCCGCGCCTTGGCGAGCTTCTCCTCCTCGGCGCGCCGCTTGGCTTCCTTCTCCTGCTCTTCCTTCTTCTTGCGTGCCTCGAGTTCCTTGTCCACCGCGGGCGCGGCCGGCTTGGCGGGGGCGTTGCCCTCGGCGGCCGAGGCGACGGGCGCCGGCGCAGCGACGCGCAGCGTTCCGTTCGGGCGCTGCAGGATGTCCTTCTCGGGCACCGAGGCGGGCGGCGGCCGGTCGCTGTACTGCACCTTGCCGTTGGCATCGCGCCACTTCCATTGCGCGGCGGCCGGCAGGCTCACCGCGAGGCCGATCAGCAGGGCGAGCCAGGCGCGCAGGCGAGGTGAGACGTTTTTCATGGCGGCGCAGTGTAGCGGCGGGGGCAGCGACCACGAAGGGTACCGTTTCCAGACGGGCGGCGAGCGTGATCAATGGCACGGTTTCGCGAGCCGTGTTGCGACCGCGATGGGCACCGCAGCGTGCCGCACCCGACAGGGCGCAGCCCGGCCTGCGCACGCAGACGGAGCCTGCGGGAGCGCCTGCGTCAGCGGGGTCACTTCCGTATAATCCGCTTTTGCGTCTGGAGCTTCCCAATGCGCCTGCTCGGTAAAGCGCTCACCTTCGACGACGTGTTGTTGGTGCCGGCGTTCTCCCAAGTCTTGCCTCGCGACACCTCCCTCGCGACCCGCCTCTCCCGCAATATCACCCTGAACCTGCCGCTCGTGTCCGCCGCGATGGACACGGTGACGGAATCCCGTCTGGCGATCGCCATCGCACAAGAGGGCGGCATCGGCATCGTTCACAAGAACCTGCCCCCCAAGGCGCAGGCGGCCGAGGTGGCCAAGGTCAAGCGCTACGAGTCGGGCGTGCTGCGCGACCCCATCACCATCACGCCCGACATGCCCGTGCGCGCGGTGAAGGAGCTGTCGCAGCAGCACGGCGTCTCGGGTTTCCCGGTGCTGGAAGGCAAGACGGTGGTCGGCATCGTCACCGGGCGGGACCTGCGCTTCGAGACGCGGCTGGACCTGCCGGTGCGCGAGATCATGACGCCGCGCGAGCGGCTCATCACCGTCAAGGAAGGCGCCTCGCTCGAAGAAGGCAAGGCCCTGATGCACAAGCACAAGCTCGAGCGTGTGCTGGTGGTCAACGACGCCTTCGAGCTGCGCGGCCTGATGACCGTCAAGGACATCACCAAACAAACCAACTTCCCGAACGCGGCGCGCGATCCCCACGGTAAGTTGCGCGTCGGTGCCGCGGTGGGTGTCGGCGAGGGCACCGAAGAGCGCGTGGACGTGCTCGTCAAGGCGGGGGTCGACGTGATCGTGGTGGACACCGCCCACGGCCACAGCAAGGGCGTGCTGGACCGCGTGCGCTGGGTCAAGCAGCACTACCCGCAGGTGGACGTGATCGGCGGCAACATCGCGACCGGCGCGGCCGCGCTTGCGCTGGTCGAAGCGGGCGCCGACGCGGTCAAGGTCGGCATCGGCCCGGGTTCCATCTGCACCACCCGCATCGTCGCGGGCGTCGGCGTGCCGCAGATCACCGCGATCGACAACGTGGCGAAGGCACTGGCCGGCACCGGCGTGCCGCTGATCGCCGATGGCGGCGTGCGCTACTCCGGCGACATCGCCAAGGCCATCGCGGCCGGCGCCCACGCGGTGATGATGGGCGGCATGTTCGCCGGTACCGAGGAAGCCCCCGGCGAGGTGATCCTGTACCAGGGCCGCAGCTACAAGAGCTACCGGGGCATGGGCTCGATCGGCGCGATGAAGGCCGGCTCCGCGGACCGCTACTTCCAGGAGAACGACGAGGCCGCCAATCCGAATGCGGACAAGCTCGTGCCCGAGGGCATCGAAGGCCGCGTGCCGTACAAGGGCTCGGTCGTGGCCATCTTGTTCCAGATGGCCGGCGGCTTGCGCGCGGCGATGGGCTACTGCGGCTGCGCGACGATCGAGGAGATGCGCAGCAAGGCCGAGTTCGTGGAGATCACCTCGGCGGGCATCCGCGAGAGCCACGTCCACGACGTACAGATCACGAAGGAAGCGCCCAACTACCGCGTCGAGTAACGCCACCCTCGCGACGCAACCAGGCAGCACCCGGTGCTGCCTTTTGCATTTCTCAGGACAGGACCACCCCGTGCACGACAAGATCCTCATCCTCGACTTCGGCTCCCAGGTCACGCAGCTGATCGCCCGGCGCGTGCGCGAGGCGCATGTGTATTGCGAGATCCACCCCAACGACGTGGGCGAGGCCTTCATCCGGGAGTTCAACCCCAAAGGCGTGATCCTGTCGGGCAGCCATGCGAGCACCTACGAGTCGCACGAGCTGCGCGCGCCGCAGGTGGTGTTCGAGCTCGGGGTGCCGGTGCTGGGCATCTGCTACGGCATGCAGACGATGGCCGAGCAGCTCGGCGGCAAGGTGGAGTGGAGCGACCACCGCGAGTTCGGCTATGCCGAAGTGCGCGCGCACGGCCACACCAAGCTGCTCGAGGCGATCGAGGACTTCTCGACCGCCGAGGGCCACGGCATGCTCAAGGTGTGGATGAGCCACGGCGACAAGGTCACCGTGCTGCCGCCGGGCTTCAAGCTGATGGCCTCGACGCCGTCGTGCCCGATCGCCGGCATGGCGGACGAAGCGCGCCGCTTCTACGGCGTGCAGTTCCACCCCGAGGTCACGCACACCCTCAAGGGCCGCGACATCCTCAACCGCTTCGTGCTGCAGATCTGCGGCGCCAGGCCCGACTGGGTGATGGGCGACTACATCGCCGAGGCGGTCGAGAAGATCCGCGCGCAGGTCGGCGACGAGGAGGTGATCCTCGGCCTGTCCGGCGGCGTCGATTCGAGCGTGGCCGCGGCGCTCATCCACCGCGCCATCGGCGACCAGCTCACCTGCGTGTTCGTCGACCACGGCCTCTTGCGCCTGAACGAAGGCCAGATGGTGATGGACATGTTCGCGCGTAACCTGGGCGTCAAGGTGGTGCACGTGGACGCGAGCGAGCAGTTCATGGGGCACCTCCAGGGCGTGACCGACCCCGAAGCCAAACGCAAGATCATCGGGCGGGAGTTCGTTGAGGTGTTCCAGGCCGAGGCGAAGAAGCTCACCCGCGCGAAATGGCTCGCCCAGGGCACCATCTATCCGGACGTGATCGAGTCGGCCGGCGCCAAGACCGGCAAGGCCACCACGATCAAGAGCCACCACAACGTCGGCGGCCTGCCCGAGACGCTGGGCCTCAAGCTGCTGGAGCCGCTGCGCGAGCTCTTCAAGGACGAGGTGCGCGAGCTGGGCGTCGCGCTCGGTCTGCCGCACGAGATGGTCTACCGCCATCCGTTCCCCGGGCCGGGGCTCGGGGTGCGCATCCTGGGCGAGGTCAAGCGCGAGTACGCCGACCTGCTGCGCCGGGCCGACGCGATCTTCATCGAGGAGCTGCGCAACACAGTGGACACGGCCAGCGGCAAGAGCTGGTACGACCTCACGAGCCAGGCCTTCGCCGTCTTCCTGCCCGTCAAGAGCGTGGGCGTGATGGGCGACGGCCGCACCTACGACTACGTGGTGGCCTTGCGCGCCGTGCAGACGAGCGACTTCATGACGGCCGATTGGGCCGAGTTGCCCTACGGCCTGCTCAAGCGCGTCTCCAGCCGCATCATCAACGAGGTGCGCGGCATCAACCGCGTGACCTACGACGTGTCGTCCAAGCCGCCGGCCACGATCGAGTGGGAGTGAGCCAGAATGGCTCGACAGCGTCAGGCGACGTTCGGCGGATCGCAGAATCTTGACGTGACAAGGGTTCGAACTCAGACCGGTTCATCGACGTTCGTCGTCGACGACGGCCAAATGACGGTATCCATGACGGGCTTTGGGCTGCCACGCTGAAGTTGCTCGCAACGTGCCGTCAGACGGTCCACGGTATCGGGTGCCGGTATCGGTGAGGCCCACATGTCGGTCGTACGACGCCTGGGCGAGTCGGTCGGCGCGAACCCTTCTCGGGCCCGCTCGCTCACAGAGCTGGAACTCAAGACCCTGCGTGGCGCCGATGAAGGTCAGTCTGATGGGGTTCCTCCTCCGGCGATCCGCCGCCGTGCCTTATGAAGTTGCTGGGCGGCCCGGCGCAGCGCACTGCACCGGCGCAATGCCTGCTCCATGTCGGCCAGTGCCAGGCGAGCGTCGGCACCGGCGGCCAGCAATTGCGCCTTGAGGTCTTCGTAGCGGGCCTCCATCATGCCCAGGTCGGCGTCGAGGCCAGCCAGATCCACCGGCGCGGCCGGATCGCAGCGACGAAGCAAACCCTCGGCTGCTTCGGCAAACGCGGTCGCCGCGGCGGCTAGGCGTTCGTCGACCGGCCCCAGCGAGGGCAGCGTGGCGGCGGCCATGGCCTGTTCGGCAGCGGCTTCGTGGTACCGCTCGATGCGCAGCAGCTCGGCCAGCCGTGCACTGGCCGCCTGCGACATCGATGCACTGCGCAGACGCTCCACAAAGCGTTCGATCGCGCCGTCGAGGCTCGCCAGGATCGTGTGATCGGCCTTCAGTGCGGCCGCATCCGCGCCGGCCAAGGCGCTTCCGGTCATGCGCAGAGCGACCTGCCCGGCTCGTGCCACCTCGCGTGAAAGCGCGTCGAGCGCCAGCGTGGGCACGGCGAGCACGGTGTCGTCAAGGAACTGCGGCTGGGCCTCGTCTTCCTCGCGCGCGCGAAAACGCTTCTGCAGCCAGCGCGTCAGCCGCTGCGCCAGCGGCCACATCAGCAGCACGCCGATCAGGTTGAAGGTGGTGTGGAACAGGGCCAGCTGTGTGGCAGGGTCGGGCGGCAGACCGAGTGCTTCTCGTGCCCGGCCCAACACCCCGATGAGCCAGGGCAGGAGCAGCAGCGCGACCACCCCGGTGCCTAGATTGAAGACCACGTGCGCCGATGCAGCGCGGCGGGCGTTCGGCGTCGCTCCGATGGCCGCCAGCAAGGCCGTCACCGTGGTGCCGACGTTGGCGCCGATGACCACGGCCGCCGCACCCTGGGGGCCGATCAACCCGCCCTGTGCGGCGGTGAGGGTGATCGCCATGGCCGCGCTGGAGGACTGCATGAGTACCGTCATCAGCGCGCCGATGCCGAGTTGCGCCAGCACGCCGAGCGGCCCGTCGCCTTGCGGCATGCTGATCTGGCCGGCCAGCCCGGCGAAGGCCTGCTGCAGCAGGGCGATGCCCATGAACAGCAGCCCGAAGCCTGCGAGCGCGGTGCCGATGGCGCCGCTGCGCCGATCCTCGCCGGTCAGGCGCAACAGCGCACCCAGGCCGGCCAGCGGCATCGCCAGCAGCTCGACCTTGAACTTCAGGCCGACCAGCGCGACGACCCAGCCCGTCATCGTGGTGCCCACGTTGGCGCCGAACAGCACCCACAGCGCCGGACCGAGTGCGAGCAGGCCGGCGTTCACGAAGCCGATCGCCGCCACGGTGACCGCGCTGGACGACTGCACCAGGGCCGTGACCAGCAGCCCGGAACCCAGCGCGTGGACCCGCGTGCGCGTGGCGCCGGCCAGGATCCGGTGCAGGGCAGGGCCTGCGGCCAGTTTCAGGCCATCGGTCATCAGGCCCATGCCGAGCAGGAACAGGCCCAGCCCGCCGACCATCGTGCCGAGGGCCGGCAGGTCCATCACGTGAACACCCAGGCCGCCACGGCGGTGATGACGACGATGCACACGCCGTTCAGCACCAGACCGCAGCGCATCATCGTCGCCTGCGGCACCTCTTCGGTGGCGTAGACGATGGCATTCGGCGGGGTGGCCACCGGCAGCATGAACGCGCAGGACGCCGACACCGCGATGGCTGCGGCGAACAGTGGCGGTGGCAAACCCAGCGACGCTGCCACGCCCATGAAGATCGGCACCAGCAATGCGGCCGATGCCGTGTTGCTGACCAGTTCGGTCAGGAAGACGACGAAGGCCACCAGGCCCAGCAGCAACAGCAGCGTCGGCGCATCCTGCAGCGCTGCGGTCAGCGCGCCGGCCATGAACCGGCTGGCGCCGCTGCTGGCCATCACCTCGCTCAGCGCCAGTCCGCCACCGAAGAGCAGCAACACACCCCACTGGGTGCGCTGTTCGATGTCGGGCCAGCCGATGGCGCCGCTGGCCACCAGGGCGACGATCGCCGCCAGGGCGATGGCGCTGTCGATGTCCGCCGCGATGCCCAGTACTCTGCCCAGCGGTGCCGCGCCGATCCAGCCCACGGCCGTTAGGCCGAACACGACCAGGGTGATGCGCTGCGCACGGGTCCATGGCAACGACGGTGCGTCCTCTGCGGGAATCGCCGCTTGGGCGCCCAACCGGGGCCGCAGCATCAGGAAGAGCACGCCGACCATCAGCGGCAGCAACAGCAGCACCAAGGGCATGCCGGCGCGCATCCACTCGGCAAAGCCGATGCCGGCCTGGGCCGCTGCGATGGCGTTCGGCGGGCTGCCCACCAGAGTCCCGATGCCCCCGATGCTGGCGCTGTAGGCCACGCCCAGCAGCACGAAGGCACGCTCGGCAGGACCGTCATCGTCTTGCAGCAAGCCCCGCGCCAGCGGCAGCATCATCGCGGCCGTCGCCGTGTTGCTGATCCACATCGAAAGCAGCGCCGTCAGGGCGAACAGGAGCGCCACGGCGGCGTCGCGTCGACCTGCGGCCAGTCGCAGAACGGCTACGGCCAGGGCCCGGTCCAGGCCCTGGCGCTGCAGGGCCGCAGCCAGCGCGAACCCGCCCAGGAACAGGAAGATGATCGGGTGCGCGAACGACGCCAGCGCCGTCCGCAGGTCCATCAGCCCAGCCAGCACCGCAAGCAGCGGCACCAGCATGGCGGTGACGCTCAGGTGCAGCGCCTGCGTCATCCACAGGGCACCGATCAGCACGAACAGCGCCAGCCCGGCACGCAGTGCGTCAGGCGGCGGGGCACTCCCGTACACGAGTGCCGCCAGCGCCAGACAGCCGAGCGTGCGCAGCAGTGGTCCCGACGGCCACGTCATGCCTCGCGCACCGTGGAGACCAGCACATCGGTGCTGCCTTCAGCGAGCACGTGCTTGCTGACGCTGCCCAGCAGCAGGTCTTCGGTGGCCGACTGGCCGTGCTTGCCGAGCACGACCAGGTCACAGTCCTTCTCCTGCTCGTGTTCGACGATGCGCTGCGAGGCATCCCCTTCGACGATGCAGGGCTCCCAGTCGCCGGACTTGAGGCCACTGGCGGCGGCCAGCGCATGCACCCGCTGGGTGGCATTGGCGCGGGCCTGTTTTCGGTAGCGGTCGATGGTCGCGGCATCGACGCCGGCGAAGTGCAGCTTCTCCTCGAACGGCACCTGGTAGGCGTTGAACAGCAGCAGCCTCGCGTGCGGCGCCACCCGGCGCGCCAGCGTGACGGCATGCGCCGACCAGGGTGAGAAATCCAATGCCACCAGCACCCGGCGGTAGGGTTCGTGCGGCGTCTGCCGCACCACCAGCAGGGGCCGCGTGGTGCGCCGAAGCAACCGTTCGGACGTGGTGCCCAGCACCAGCCGGCGCAGGAAGCCGGCGCCGCGCGCGCCGAGCACCAGCAAGGCGGCATCCAGCGCCTCGGCCTCATGGTTGATTTCGTCGAGCACCGAACCGCTGACATGGACTGTCCGCGGGGTGACGTGCCGGTGCCTCTGGAGTTCCGAGGCCAGTGCGCGAAGCTCCCGCTGCGCATCGTCGTTCAGTTGCTGCTCCACGACGTGGCCGGTGCCGAGCCATTGGCGAAGTTCCTGCAGCGCGCCGCCCGGCAGCACGTGCATCAGCGTCAGCGACGCGCCGGTTGCGTGCGCCACGCGTGCGGCACGGTGCGCGGCATGGCGGGCCGGGGCAGAGAAGTCGGTGGCGGCGAGGATCGGGCCAAGACGATTCATGGGGCCTCCCTGTCGGGCGTGCGGCGCGCGGCTCGGATGAGTTCACTCAGGTGCTCGACGGCGTAGTCCACCGCGTTGCGCACCGGGTAGAGCACGATCGGGACACCGGCGCGCTTGAGTGCAGCACCCGTGGCATCGTCGCGCGCCACGATGGCAAGATCCCCGCCGTAGCCGCGCTCGGTGAGGGCATGCAGCAAGAGCCGGTTGGACGCGAGGTCGGGCATGGTGCTCACGACCCAGGGTGTGCGCGCCAAGGGCAGTGTCTCGAGGAACTCGGGATCCTGGGCATCGCCGAATCGCACATCCAGGCCGTCAGGTGCAGGCACCTGCGTGACTTCAGGGTCGAAGTCTACACCGAGCACCCGCACGCCTGCTTCCTCCAGCTTCTGCGCCAGCCGTCGCCCGTAGCGGCCCAGGCCGATGACGATGGCATCGGGAGCGGCAATGGCGGCCGGCTCGCCGCCGGCTTCGCGTTGTGGATGACGGCGCTCGAAGATCCGCAACCACGGCGCGAGCCGCTCGTACAGGGGCTGTGCGTACAGGATCATGTAGGTGGACGCCGTGATGGTTACCAGGCCCACGAGCGTGGTCAGGCTCAGCGCCTGCACGCCCACATGACCCAGCGTGATGCCCATGGCCACGAAGACGATGGAGAACTCGCTGATCTGTGTCACTGTCAGCCCGGCCATGAAGCCGGTGCGCCGCCGGTAGCCCATGAAGCCCATGATGGCCATCACGATCAGCGGATTGCCGATCAGCACGAACAGCGACAGCACGATCGCCGGCACCACTTCGGCGCCCAGCGCCGAGAGTTCCAGCCTGGCGCCCAGGTCGATGAAGAAGAACAGCAGCAGGAAGTCGCGGATGCCGGTCAGGCGGGCGTTCATCGCCTCGCGGTAGCGGGTGGAGGCGAGCGAGAAGCCGGCCAGGAAGGCGCCGGCCTCCTTGCTGAACCCGGCCCATTCGCCTAGCGCGGCCAGGGCCACGCCCCAGGCGACGGCGAACACGAGCAGCAGTTCCTGCGAGCGCGCCATCGCCGCCACCAAGGCAGGCAGCACCCAGCGTATCAGCATCCACATCGCGGCGGCGGCCGCGGCCAGGCGCCAGCCCAGCGACAACACCACGGCCGTCCAGCCCGGGCTGTCGCCGCCGGGATCGCCGCTGCCGGCGCCTCGCAGGGCGCTCATCGCCATCATCGCGATCACGACCGCCAGGTCCTGCACGATCAGGAAGCCCACCGCGACGCGGCCGTGCAGGCTGTCGAGCTCGCGCTTGTCGGACAGCAGCTTGACGATGATGATGGTGCTGGAGAAGGTCAGCGCCACGGCGACGTACAAGGCCTCCATCGGGCCCTTGCCCAGCGCCAGGATCAGCGCGAAGCCGATCACGATGGTGAATGCGAGCTGGCCGAGGCCGGTGACCAGCGCCACAGGCCCGATGTGGCGGATGTGGTGCAGGTCCAGCTTCAGCCCCACCGCGAAGAGCAGCACCGTCACCCCGACCTGGGCGAGCAGGTCGATCGGGTCGTGCGCCGACACGAGCCCGAAGCCGGCGGGTCCCACCGCGATGCCCACGACGATGTAGGCGATCAGCACCGGCTGGCGCAAGCGCACGAAGGCGGCGCCGGCCAGCGCGCCGATCATCAACAACAGGGCGAACTCCGAGAAGGGACCGTGCATGGGGTGGCGTTGGCGATGCTGAGCGTCGATGGGACGAAGCGATGATCCGACACTTCGCCGCGATGCCTCAAGCAAGATTGCGCGAACGTTCCTGCGATCAGGTGCCGATAGTCAGAGGCATGGGCGGAGTCGGCGAGGCTCTATAGTGATGGCGGAGTGGGGGGAGTCCCAGGCGGCTCGTCATGTCCAGACGGTGTTTCAGACGGTGAATGTCCAAGTTGGCCCTGTGTCTCCCTCGGGGGGCATCATCGAGTGGGAGTGAGGCCGCGAGGCCGGCCGATCGGTGGCCGTTCGTCCCAGACGGGCGGCGCGGAAAGTTCGGCCGGGCGGTGTTACAAAATCGCCACCCGGATTCCTTCATCTGCGTCATGCGCGCCTTGTTCAGTCTCGCAACTCTGATCGTGGTGGTGGCCGCCCTCGCCCTTGCGGCCAAGAAGCAGCTCACTTCGGTGGCGGTACCGGCTGTCCCGAGCATGACGGTGGGCTCCGGGGCCGGGGCCGGCACGCAACCCGCTTCCCTCCAGGGGCAACTGCATCAGTTGCAGCGGGACGTGAGCCAGGCGGTGCTGTCCTCCACTTCACGCGCAGAGCCTTGAGATGGCGTCGGCCCCGCTCATCACCCCCACCGACGAATACGCGATGCGCCTGGCACTCGACCAGGCGCACAACGCCTGGATCGTGGGCGAAGTGCCCGTGGGCGCGGTGATCCTGCGCGACGGTCAAGTCGTCGCCACGGGCTACAACCGCCCGATCACCGAGCACGATCCCACGGCCCATGCCGAGATCGTCGCGCTGCGCCATGCGGCGCAACTGCTGGGCAACTACCGGCTGCCCGACTGCGAGCTCTATGTGACGCTCGAGCCCTGCGCGATGTGCGCGATGGCGCTGATGCATGCGCGCTTCAAGCGGGTGGTTTTCGGTGCGTACGACCCCAAGACGGGTGCGGCCGGCTCGGTGGTGGACCTGTTCGCGCAGCCTCAGCTGAACCATCACACGCAGATCGTGGGCGGCGTGATGGCCGAGGCTTGCGGCCGACTGCTGCGCGACTTCTTCGCCGAGCGGCGCGCCCTGCACCGCACACGTCGCCAGCCGGTCCAGCCTTCGATGTTCGAGGAAGCCGACGCCCCGATTCCGACGGGCGAGGTGCGCGAACTGCCTCCGGAGACCGAGTTTTGACCCGACGAACCCCCCCCGATCACCGGCTGGACCCCGCGGATGCCCGTCCGTGGAGGCTCACGATCTTCTCGCCCTCGGGGGTGGTGGCCGACACGGCGGCGCTGCGCCGGGCGGCCGCCCGTCTGCAGGGGCTGGGCTTCTCGGTCAGCCTGGACGCCTCGGCGCGCGCACGGCGCCAGCGGTTCGCCGGGGAGGACGAGGTCCGACTGGAGGCCATCCATCGCGTGGCGGGCAGCGGAGCCGACGTGGCCATGGCGAGCCGGGGCGGGTACGGCCTGCACCGTTTGCTGGATGCCATCGACTACGAGGCGATGGCGCGCAGCATCGAGCAAGGGACGCGGTGGGTGGGCCACAGCGACTTCACCGCCTTGCAGCTGGCATTGCTGGCCCGCTACCCCAAGCTCGTGACGTATGCCGGGCCCATGGCCTGCTTCGACTTCGGCGCGGAGGCCCCCGACGAGGTGACCGAGGCCTGCTTCCTCGAAGCGATGGGGGGCGAGCTGGAGGCGGTGGGTTTCCGCACCGCCGAGGGTTTCGACGGGCTGGAGGTGACCGGGCCGCTGTGGGGCGGCAACCTCACGGTGCTGACCTCGCTGCTCGGCACCCCCCATTGGCCCCGGATCCGCGGGGGCCTGCTCTTCCTGGAAGACGTCAACGAGCACCCCTACCGCATCGAGCGTCAGCTGCTGCAATTGGCCCAGGCGGGGGTGCTGCAGGCGCAGAAGGCCGTGCTGCTCGGGCATTTCACCGAGTTCCGCAAGTCGCCGCTGGACCGCGGCTACTCGCTGCGCACGGTGGTGGAGTACCTGCGACGCCGCGTGGACCGCCCCATCCTCACCGGCCTGCCGTTCGGGCACGTGGCCACCAAGGTCACGCTGCCGCTGGGTCGCAAGACGCAGCTCGTGGTGCAGGGTCGCGACGCCTTCCTGGCCTGGTGACGCCGCACGCGTCGACGACGGGGCGGAATTGTGCAGAATCGCCCCATGATCCGTCTGCTCGCGAAAGCCTGCGCCGTGGCGGGGCTGCTGGGGGGGCTCGCGCCTGCCTGGGCGGCTCACGCGTATGCCCAGTTCGGCGACATCAAGTACCCGCCGGGTTTCGCCCACTTCGACTACGTCAATCCGGCCGCGCCCAAGGGCGGCTCGATCGTGCTGGTGCCGCCCACCCGGGTGAGCAACTTCGACAAGTACAACCCGTTCACGCTGAAAGGCATCGCGCCGCCGGGTCTCGACGGCCTGGTGTTCGAGTCGCTGCTGACGCGCAACTTCGATGAGCCGACCACCGCCTACGGCTTGCTGGCCGAGGACGTGGAGGTCGCCGCGGACCGGCGCTCGGTGACGTTCCGTCTGCGTCGCATCGCGCGCTTTCACAACGGCGACCCGGTGCTGGCGCAGGACGTGAAGCATTCGTTCGAGATGCTGACGAGCAAGCAGGCCGCGCCGCAGTTGCGCAGCTACTTCTCGGACATCGAGCGGGTGCGGACGGTCGACGATCGCACGGTGATCTTCGAGTTCAAGCGCGTCAACGCGGAGCTGCCCCTGATCGCGGGCGACATGCCGGTGTTCAGCCGCAAGTGGGGGGCCGGCAAGCCGTTCGACGAGATCGTCACCGACATCCCCATCGGCAGTGGCCCGTACAAGATCGGCAAGGTGAACTTCGGCCGTGACATCACTTACGTGCGCGACCCGCAGTACTGGGCCCGCGACCTCAACGTGCGGCGAGGCATGTTCAACTTCGACCGCATCACCTTCCAGATCTACAAGGACAACACCGCGCAGCTCGAAGGCTTCAAGGCGGGCGAGTTCGACTACATCCAGGCCTTCATCGCGCGCGAATGGGCGCGGCAGTACACCGGCCCCAAGTTCGCCTCGGGCGAGCTGGTCAAACGCGAGCTGCCCCACGGCAATGCGGGGGACTTCCAGGGGTTCATCTTCAACACGCGGCGCGAGAAGTTCAAGGACCCGCGCGTGCGTGAAGCCATCGGCCTGGCGATGGATTTCGAGTGGATGAACCGCCAGCTCTTCTACAACGCCTACACGCGCGTGCGCGGCTACTTTCCCTCCAGCGACTTCGAAGCCAAGGGGCTGCCGGGGCCGGACGAGTTGAAGCTGCTGGACCCGCTGCGTCCGCACCTGGACCCGGCCGTGTTCACGCAGGAAGTTCCACAGCCGCCGAGCACCCGTCCGCCGGGCAGCCTGCGCGCCAACCTGCGGCGCGCCAAGCAACTGCTCGCCGAGGCGGGGTGGACGTACCGTGACGGGGCGCTGCGCAACCCGCAGGGCGAGGCACTCACGCTGGAGTTCCTCGACGAGTCCGCCTCGATGGGGCGCGTGGTCACGCCCTACATCGGCAATCTGGCCAAGCTGGGCATCCAGGCCAGCTACCGCGTGGTGGACTTCGCGCTGCTGCAAAAGCGCCTCGATGTGTTCGACTTCGACCTCATCAGCCTGCGGCTGCGCGGCTCCGAGGCGCCGGGTTCCGAACTGCTCGACCGCTTCGGCTCCCAGGCGGCGGACACCGAGGGGTCGAGCAACCTGATCGGCGTGAAGAGCCGCGCGGTCGACGCCCTGATCGAGCACGTGATGTCGGCCACGACGCGGGCGGAGCTGGTGGCCTCGCTGCGCGCGCTGGACCGGGTGCTGCGTTTCGGCCACTACGTGGTGCCGCACTGGTACTCGAGCACCTACCGCATTGCCTACCGGGCCGGCCGTTTCGAGCAGCCGCGAACGATCCCGCGTCACTACCCGCCCGAAGGCTGGGTGCTGAGCACCTGGTGGGCGGCGCCGGGCAACCGGTGAAGGAGGGCGTCGCATGTGGGCCTACATCCTCAAGCGCCTGTTGCTGATGATCCCCACGCTGCTGGGGGTGCTGCTCGTCACCTTCGTCGTGATCCAGTTCGTGCCCGGCGGGCCTGTGGAGCAGATGGTGGCCCAGCTGCAAGGGCGCAGCACCGGCGGCGAGGGGGCCGCCGCGGCCGGCGCGGCCTACCGCGGCCGGCAGGGCGTGGATGCGAAGCAGATCGAGGAGATCAAGGCGCTCTACGGTTTCGACAAGCCGGCGCACGAGCGCTTCTGGCGGATGCTCGTCTCGTTCGCCCGCTTCGACCTCGGGCGCAGCTTCTTCCACCACAAGGACGTGTGGGAGCTCGTCAAGGAGAAGCTGCCGGTGTCCATCAGCCTGGGCCTGTGGACCTTCTTCCTCACGTACCTGATCTCGGTGCCGCTGGGCATCGCCAAGGCGGTGCGTGCGGGCTCGCGCTTCGACACCGTCACCAGCATCCTGGTGCTCGTGGGCTACGCCATCCCGGGGTTCGTGCTCGGGGTGCTGCTGTTGGTGCTCTTCGGCGGGGGCAGCTTCCTGGCCTGGTTCCCGCTGCGCGGGCTCACCTCGCCGAACTGGGAGGAGCTGAGTCTGTGGGGCAAGGTGGTGGACTATCTCTGGCACATCGCGCTGCCGGTCACGGCCAGCGTGCTGGGCAGCTTCGCCGTCGTGACCATGTTGACCAAGAACGCCTTCCTCGAGGAGATCCGCAAGCAGTACGTGCTCACGGCCCGCGCGAAGGGGCTGGAGGAGCGGCGCGTGTTGTGGAAGCACGTGTTCCGCAACGCGCTCATTCCCATCGTCACCGGCTTTCCGGCAGCGTTCATCGGCGCGTTCTTCACCGGCTCGTTGCTCATCGAGACGCTGTTCTCGCTCGACGGGCTGGGCCTGCTGAGCTACGAGTCCGTGATCCGGCGCGACTACCCGGTGGTGCTGGGTACGCTGTACCTTTTCACCCTGATCGGCCTGGTCACCAAGTTGATCTCGGACCTGTGCTACGTGTGGGTGGACCCGCGCGTCAAGTTCGACTGAGGAGCCATGACGATCGCAACGCCCTCGGGCCCCTTGGCAGCCGCTGCCCCGACCGCCCCGGCCCCTTCCGTGTCTCCCGCTCGTCGCGCGTGGCTGCGCTTCAAGCGCCGGCGGCTGGGCTACTGGAGCTTCGTCATCTTCTGCGTGCTGGTGGTGCTGAGCCTCGGCGCGGAGCTGCTGTCCAACGACAAGCCCCTGGTCGTGAGGTACGAGGGGCAGTGGTACTTCCCGTTGATTCACAACCCGCCCGAGACGGTGTTCGGAGGCGACTTCGAGACGCCGACCGACTACCTGGACCCGTTCATCCACGAGCAGCTCCAGCGGGGTGACAACTTCGCGGTCTACCCGCCCAATCCGTATCACCACGGCACCATCAACTACTTCGCCACCGAGCCGAACCCCGCGCCGCCTTCGTCGCAGAACCTGCTGGGCACCGACGATCGCGGGCGCGACGTGCTGGCGCGTCTGCTGTACGGCTTCCGGATCTCGGTGCTCTTCGCCTTGGCGCTGACGGCGATCGGCGTGGTGCTCGGGGTGGTGACGGGGGCCATCCAGGGCTACTACGGCGGCCGCACCGACCTTGCGTTCCAGCGCTTCATCGAGATCTGGGGGGCGATGCCGGAGCTGTACCTGCTCATCATCTTCTCGGCGCTCTTCAGCCCGAGCATCACGCTGCTGCTCGTGCTGCTCAGCCTGTTCGGCTGGATGGGCTTGTCCGACTATGTGCGTGCCGAGTTCCTGCGCAACCGCCAGCTCGACTACGTCCGGGCGGCCCGGGCGCTGGGACTGTCCAACTGGCAGATCATCTGGCGGCACATCCTGCCCAACAGCCTCACGCCGGTGGTGACCTTCCTGCCGTTTCGCATGAGCGCGGCCATCCTCGCGCTCACGTCGCTCGATTTCCTCGGGCTCGGTGTGCCGCCCGGCACGCCCAGCCTCGGCGAGCTGCTGGCCCAGGGCAAGAACAACCTGGACGCCTGGTGGATCTCGCTGTCCACCTTCGCGGTGCTCGTCATCACGTTGCTCCTTTTGACCTTCACGGGCGACGCGCTGCGCGATGCGTTGGACCCGCGCACGCCCGACGACCCCAAGGCCGGGCGCCGCCGTGCAGCGGAGCTGTCGCCGCCCGGGGTGGCGGTGTCCGCGACGGCCAAGCCGGAGGTTCGGCGATGAAGCGGGCGCCGGCGAGCTGGGAGAGGGCGTGGGAGGCCGCCCGGGCCGCGGCGATCGCACGGCGAGGTGGGCTGATGGGAGGAGCCAGGCGATGACGACGATCTCGGAGCACATGCCGCCGTTGCTCGACGTGCGCGGGCTGCGGGTGCGCTTCGGCGAGCACGAAGTGGTGCACGGAGTGGACCTGCAAATCTGGCCTGGGCAGAGGCTCGCGCTGGTGGGCGAGTCGGGGTCAGGCAAGACGGTAACGGCCTTGTCCTTGTTGCGGCTCGCGGCAGGGGCGGAGGTGACGGGGCAGGCGCTGCTGTACCCGAGAGCGGGCGATCGGGAGCCGGTGCGCGATCTGCTCGGCCTCGGGGAACGCGACCTGCGTGCCGTCCGGGGACGAGACATCGCGATGATCTTCCAGGAGCCCATGACAGCGCTCAACCCGCTCTATCCGGTGGGCGACCAGATCGCCGAGGTGCTGCAGCTCAAGCACGGACTGACGCGCAGCCAGGCGTGGCAGCGGGCGATCGGGTTGCTGCAAGACACCGGCATCCCCGAGCCCGCCCGGCGCGCCAGGGCCTTCCCGCATCAGCTGTCGGGGGGGCAGCGCCAGCGCGCGATGATTGCCATGGCGCTGGCCGGCGAGCCGCGGCTCTTGCTCGCCGACGAGCCGACCACCGCCCTGGACGTCACGGTGCGACAGCAGATCCTGGAACTGCTCGCGCAGTTGCAGGCGCGCACCGGCATGGCGGTTCTGCTCATCACGCACGACTTGAACCTGGTGAAACGCTTCGCTCAGCGCGTCGCGGTGATGGAGAACGGCCATCTGGTCGAGCAAGGTCGGGTCGAAGATGTCTTCCGTGCGCCCCAGCATCCATACACGCGCAAGCTGATCGACAGCCGCCCGGTGCGCGACGTCGACGAGCCTGCGGGCGGCGAGGTGCTGATGCAGGCACAAGGGTTGAAGGTCTCCTACCCGGTGCCCGTCCCCGGACTCAAGGGCTGGTTCCGCAAGGGGCGCTTCGAGGCGGTGAAGGGTGCCCAGGTGCGTCTTGCTGCGGGGCGCACGCTGGGCGTGATCGGAGAGTCGGGCTCCGGCAAGTCCACTCTCGCGCTCGCGGTGCTGGGCCTGTTGCCGAGCGAGGGTGAACTGGAAGTCTGCGGCGGCCGGTGGGCCTACCGGCAAAGTGCGGATCGACCGTTGCGTCGGCAATTGCAGGTGGTCTTCCAGGACCCGTTCTCGTCGCTTTCGCCGCGCATGACCGTGGGCGAGCTGGTGGGTGAGGGCCTGCGTGTGCATGCGCCGGAGCTCGACGCGCAGGCACGGCGGGCCCGGGTGGCCCAGGCACTGGCCGACGTCGGGCTCACCGAGTCGCAGTTCCCCGGGCTGCTGGACCGCTACCCGCACGAATTCTCGGGCGGGCAGCGGCAGCGGCTGGCCATTGCCCGCGCCCTCGTGGTGGACCCGCGCGTGCTCGTGCTGGACGAACCGACCAGCGCATTGGACGTCACCATCCAGCAGCAAGTGCTGAGGCTGCTCCAGCGATTGCAGCGGGAGCGGGGCCTGGCCTACCTGCTCATCACCCACGACGTGGACGTGATCCGCGCGATGGCCCACGACGTGATCGTCATGAAGGACGGCGAGGTGGTCGAAAGCGGCCCCGTGGAGGACGTGCTCGAGTCGCCGCGACATTCCTACACGCAGCGGCTGGTCGCCGCAGCGCTGCCGGAGGACGCCCTCTGAGTGCCAAGGCCCGGCCCTGGCCAGGCCCAGTCCGGCCACGCCCACCGCGAGCCTAGGAGGTGTGGGCCTCGGAACTGGCGCGCGCTTCCTCGCGCGCCAGACGGTCCAGGGCCTGGCACACCTCGTCCAGGCGGCCGCTCACCACCGCACGCCGTCGATCGTGCGGGTCCTGCCGCACGCGCACGCGCGGCTGCGCGTCGCCCAGGTGCAGGGGCGCGGGCGGAAGCGCAATGTCGGCCTGCCACGCGAGTTGCAGGGTGCGCCCCAGGGGCCGGTTGTCCGTGCGCACCTGCACCTGCGCACCTCGGACGCCCGGGCAGAGCAAAGCCAGCCTCGCGTCCGCCCACAGGTCGTCCCACCGTGCAAGGCTGGGGCGCACCACGCAGACCCATGCACCGGTGCGTCGGGCCAGCCGGCGCAGGCGCCGCACCCCCGCGGCCGGAGCTTCCAGGGCCCACACCAGGAGCAGTGCCCTGCGGCCTTGCCGAGCGAACCAGCGGTCGGCGGCGTCGCAGGCGGCTTGCCACTCGGCCGCCGTGCGCAGCGCCGGAAGGATGGTGGCCCCGTGGTTCTGCTCGCCGCGTGCCCCGGAGGGGTGAACGTCTCCCGACACGCACCAGTCTGCGGTGACGCAGGAGGGCAGGGGACTGCTTGGCGGCAGACCGAGGAGTGCGACGGGGTGGCCGCAGACAGTGGCGTGGCGAAGCAGCGGCCAGAGCAGCGGGATCTCCGTCCACCCCGGGTGTGGAGAGCACACCTCGACCACTTCGCCGGCCTGCCAGCCGCCCGAGGGCAAGGCCTCGTCCAAGGCCGTCCAGCCGGTCGGCACGGGGGCCGTGCCCCCCGTTGCCTCCTCGGTGCGGGGCCGCATGCCCATCCACTCACCGAGCCGGCGCACCAAGGCTTGCGGCCAGCGAAGCATCCGAGGGGGCCGGGGCAGGAGGAAGGGGCCCTGAAGAGACGGGCCCCGAAGTGACGGGCCCTGGAGCGACGGCGACCGCCCCCGCGCCGCGGGGGCCCGCACGTTCGGGACGGGCGAGGCCGCAACCGCGGTGCCGAAGTTGAGGCACAGGTCGAGTGAATGAGATGCAGGCATGTCCAACTCCGAAATATCAAGAACCGCAATGACGTTTCGGCAGGATTGGAGGCAAGGGCACAAGCGCTCGAGAGACGCTTGGCCTGGCACCACCCGCGGGGCTCGACGGCAGCCTTTCCGCTGCACGGCGAGCGCCCGCCACCCGCGGGCGGCACATGAATTCAACCCGGGCATTCAAGCCGGGCGCGCCGAGCCTCGGACGCGCGCCCGGTTCACATCAGCATCGTGTTGCGGATGAGGCCGACTGCGATGCCCTCGAGCTCGAAGTCCTGGCCTGGCTCGACGATGATGCTGGGGTAGTCGGGGTTCTCGGCGACCAGCTCGATGTGCTGCCGGTGCCGGCGCAGCCGCTTGACCGTCACCTCGTCGCCCAGCCGGGCGACGACGATCTGGCCGTTCTTGGCCTCCTTGCTGCGTTGCACCGCGAGCAGATCGCCGTCGAGGATGCCCGCATCGCGCATGCTCATGCCGCGTACTTTGAGGAGGTAGTCCGGGCGGCGCTGGAAGAGCGTGGCCTCGACGTGCACCGTCTGATCGATGTGCTCTTGCGCGAGGATGGGGCTGCCGGCTGCGACGCGGCCCACCAGCGGCAGCGCGAGTTGCGCGAGGCTGGGCAAGGGCAGATTGAACTGCTTGATGCGCGACTCGTGCAGGGATCGCAGTGTGTCAGACTTGAGCCGGATGCCCCGCGAGGTGCCGCCCACCAGTTCGATCACGCCCTTGCGGGCCAGCGCCTGGAGGTGCTCTTCGGCCGCGTTCGCCGAGCGAAAACCGAGTTCGGCCGCGATCTCGGCCCGCGTGGGGGGCGCTCCGGTACGCTCGATCGCGCTCTGGATCAGGTCGAGCACCTGTTGCTGGCGGGCGGTGAGCTTGGGCGATTCGGACATGAGCGGTTCTCCAACGGCGCCCCGCACGTGAGCGGGGCGGCAAGGTGGTGACGGACAGGCCCGGGCCGCCGCGCACACACCCAGGCGCTTGCGCCACTGTTCGGGCATCCAGTATCTGTATTTTTATCCAGGATGGCGGGAAATGCAAAACCAATCGAAGCGGGTGGTGGTGCTGGGCACGGGGGGAACGATCGCCGGCACGGCAGCGAGCAGCAGTGACCACACGGGTTACAGGGCGGGCCAACTCGCCGTGCAGGCCTTGGTGGAGGCGGTGCCTGCGCTGCGTGACATGCCGCTGGAGGCCGAACAGGTCGCGCAACTCGACAGCAAGGACATGGACTACGCGACGTGGCAGACGCTGGCGCGGCGGGTCGGTCACCACCTGGCGCGCGAGGAGGTGTGCGGCGTCGTCATCACGCACGGCACGGACACGTTGGAAGAGACGGCCTACTTCCTGCAGCGCGTCCTCGGGCCCACCAAGCCGGTGGTGCTGACCGCGGCGATGCGCCCGGCCACCGCGCTCCACCCGGACGGTCCGCAGAACCTGCTCGATGCGGTCGGTGTGGCGCGCCATCCGCAGGCCCGGGGCGTGGTGGCGGTCGTCGCAGGGACGATCCACGGGGCGATCGAGGTACGCAAGGTCCACACCTACCGGCTCGACGCCTTCGGCAGCGGCGACGCGGGGCCGATCGGCTGCGTGGAGGAGGGGCGCGTGCGGCAGTGGCGGCCCTGGCCGCAGGGGGAGCCGCTCGGGCTCGGTGTGCTCGAGCCCGACCCCGCAGGCTGGCCGCGCGTCGAGATCGTGACCAGCCACACGCACGCCGATGGGGCCTTGGTGCGCGCGCTGTGCAACCTGGGAGTCGCTGGGCTGGTGGTGGCGGCGACGGGCAATGGCACCGTGCACCGTGAGTTGGAGACGGCGCTGCTGGAGGCCCAGGCGGCCGGCGTGCGGGTGTTGCGCAGTACCCGCTGCCTGGAGGGGCCGATCGTGGGTCGGGAGGGGGATGCCTTGCCGGTCACCCCCCTCATCCCGAGCAAGGCGCGGGTGGAACTGCTGTTGCGCTTGATGGCCGGTCGTTGACTCCGGCCCACAGCCCGGCCTCCGTCAGTTCTGTCACGCCAGGCTGAGCTTGACCTCGATGTTGTTGCGCGTCGCGTTCGAATAGGGGCAGACGCGATGCGCCGCCTCGACCAGGGCGCGAGCCTCGTCGCCGGGCAGTCCGGGCAGCGCGACGATCAGTTCGGCTTCCAGGCCGAAACCATTCGCAATGGGACCGATGCCGACCCGCGCGGTGACCGACGCGTCTGCCGGCAGCGCCACCTTCTTGTGCGCCGCGACGAACTTCATCGCGCTCAGGAAACACGCCGAGTAGCCGGCGGCGAACAGCTGCTCGGGGTTGGTGCCGGCACCGCCTGCGCCGCCGAGTTCGCGAGGGGTGCGCAGCTTGACGTCCAGCGTGCCGTCGGGTGTCGCGGCGCGGCCGTCACGGCCGCCTGTGGCGGTGGCTTCGGCACGGTACAGGGCTTTTTCGAGTTTCACAGGGTTCCTTTCAGCGGAGGACAGAGGTCGTGCTCATGCCGCGTCCTGCTTGCGCTCGCGAGGCAGGGCGGCCGGTTGCAGCCGGCGGCGCAGGGCGTGCAGGCGCTGTCGCAAGTCGATGATTTCTTCGATGCTGCATTGGGTCGCGCAGGCGACCTCTTTCGGCACCTGCACGGCGCGACGTCGAAGCGCGCGGCCTTCGCTCGTCAAGTGGACGAGCACGCGACGCTCGTCGTCGGTGGCCCGTTCACGACGCACCAGGCCCGCCGCTTCCAGGCGCTTGAGCAGGGGCGTGAGGGTGCCCGAATCGAGCTGCAGGCGTTCACCCAGCTCGCTGACCGATCTGCCATCCGTCTCCCACAGCACCAGCATGACCAGGTACTGCGGGTAGGTGAGGCCGAGGCGGTCGAGCATCGGCTTGTAGAGCTTGGTCATCGCCAGCGAGGCGGAATACAGCGCGAAGCAGAGCTGGTTGTCCAGCAGGAGCAGGTCGTCTTCGGCGACAGGGGTAGGGCGGCGCGGCATGGTGGAGATTGTCGAGCACAATTAAATAGCACGCAATAGAAGCGACAAAAACCGTTTCGAGAGAAGGGGCGGGAACGAGGGTGGTCCTCGGCCAGAGTGAGATGAAGAACGGCCATGCCCCGCATCGCTGCGACGCAGGTCGGACAAGAACGGGGCCGCCCCGCCGCGCGGGCAGTGTCAGGGCGGAGGGTCGGGCTGTTCGGGCTGTTCGGGCTACGAGGCGCCGAGCGCTTCGAGCTGGTCCGCGAGTTCCAGCCAGCGTGTCTCTGCGGCTTCGAGCGCCTCGGACACGGCCTTCAGCCGGCGCCCGTGGTCGGCCAACTCGGCAGGGCTGAGGCCCCCGCCGGCCAGGGCTTGTTCGAGCGCCTGCTTTTCCTCGGTCAGGCGGGCGACATCGGCTTCCACCGCCGCGAGCGCCTTCTTGATCGGTTTGGCTTGCTCGGCGAGGCGTTGCCGGGCCTGCGCTTGCGCGCGGCGTTCGTCGCGGCGGTTGGCGCCGCTTTCCTGCGCGGCGCCCGACGCAGGGGAATCCCCGCGGGCGAGGGCTTCGCGCTGCAGGCGGGCCTGCTCGAGCAGCCAACGCTGGTAGTCGTCGAGGTCGCCGTCGAAGGGTTCGACGCGGCCCTTGGCGACGAGCCAGAACTCGTCGCAGACCTCACGCAGCAGCGCGCGGTCGTGGCTCACCAGCATCACCGTGCCCTCGAACTCGTTGAGCGCCATGCTGAGCGCCTCGCGCGTCGTCAGGTCGAGGTGGTTGGTCGGCTCGTCGAGCAGCAGCAGGTTGGGGCGCTGCCAGACGAGCATCGCGAGCACCAGGCGGGCCTTCTCGCCGCCACTCATGGAGCCCACGCTTTGCTGCGCCATGTCGCCTATGAACCGGAAGCCGCCGAGGAAGTCCCGCAGTTCCTGCTCGCGGGCCTGGGGGCTGACCTCCTTGGCGAGGCGGATCAGGTGCTGCAGCGGGTTCTCGTCCGGCCGCAGCACATCCATCTCCTGCTGCGCGAAATAGCCGATCGCCAGGCCCTTGCCCTCGGTGAGTTGTCCGTCGATGGGTGCCAGGACGCGGGCGATCGTCTTGACGAGGGTCGACTTGCCCTGGCCGTTGGCGCCCAGGATGCCGATGCGCTGGCCGGCGAGCACGGTGCGGTTCACGTCGTGCACGATGACCGCGGGAGCCCCTCCCGGCGTGGCGGCCGGGTAGCCGCATGCCACGCCCTTGAGCGAGAGCATGGGATTGGGCAGGCTGGCCGGTTCGCGGAACTCGAAGCTGAAGTCCGAGCTGGTCAGCACCGGCGCCAGCTTTTCCATCCGCTCCAGTGCCTTCACCCGGCTTTGGGCCTGGCGCGCCTTCGTGGCCTTGGCCTTGAAGCGGTCGATGAAGCGCTGCAGCTGCGCGATGCGCTCCTGCTGGCGCTCGTAGGCGGCCTGCTGCTGAGCGAGCCGCTCGGCCCGCAGGGTCTCGAAGGCGCTGTAGTTGCCGCCATAGCGCGTGAGCTTGCCGTCCTCCAGGTGGACGGTCACGCGGGTCACCGCGTCGAGGAACTCACGGTCGTGGCTGATCACGAGCAGCGTGCCCTCGAAGCGCTTGAGCCAGCTCTCCAGCCACACCAGCGCATCCAGATCCAGGTGGTTGGTCGGCTCGTCGAGCAGGAGCAGGTCTGCCGGGCACATCAGCGCGCGGGCCAGCTGCAGCCGCATGCGCCAACCCCCGGAGAAGCTGTTGACGGGGCGGTCGAGCTGGTCCCCGCGAAAGCCGAGGCCGAGCAGCAGAGCCTGCGCGCGCGGCCGGGCGTCGAAGCCGCCCGCGTCCTGGATGCGCTGGTGGGCTTCCGCAATGGCATCGCCGTCGCCGCCGGCCTCGGCCGCCGCGAGCGCGGCCTGCGCCTCCATCAACGCCTGGTCGCCTTGCAGCACGAAGTCGGTCGCCGAGTCGGTCGTCTCCGGCATCGACTGGGCGACCTCGGCGATGCGCCAGCCGGGCGGGATGCTCGCGTCGCCTGCATCGGGCAGCAGCTGGCCGGTCAGCAACGCAAAGAGCGACGACTTGCCCGCGCCGTTGCGCCCGACCACGCTGGCCTTCTCGCCGGCATGGATGGTGAGGTCGACGTCTTCCAGCACCACCTTGGCGCCGCGGCGCAGCGTCAGGTTCTTGAGGACGATCACCGCGGGCCTCCCGCGAGGAGCGCATCGCGGGTGACGAGCAGCACCTGCTCGTCGCCCGCGCTGGTCGCCAGCCACACCACCTCCAACTGCGGGAAGGCGGCCTCGAAATGCTCGCGCTCGTTGCCGATCTCCAGCACGAGCACGGCGTCCTCGCTCATGCGGGCCGCAGCGTCGCGCAGCAGCCGCCGCACGAGGTCCATGCCGTCGTCACCGCCGGCCAGGGCCAGGGCGGGCTCGGCCTGGTACTCCGGCGGCAAGGCGGCCATCGAGCGGGCGTTCACGTAGGGCGGGTTGCACAGGATGAGGTCGTAGGGGCCGGGCAGCGCGTCGAAGAGGTCGCTGTGCACCAGCCTCACACGCTCCGTCAGGCCGTGGCGTTCGACGTTGATGCGGGCGACCTCCAGCGCGTCTGCGCTCAGGTCCGCCGCCTCCACGGTCACGTCGGGATAGGCCATCGCCGCCAGCACGGCGAGGCTGCCGTTGCCGGTGCACAGGTCGAGCACGCGGCGCGTGCGGTCCGACAGCCAAGGGTCGATGGTGCCGTCGGCCAGCAGCTCGGCGATGAAGGAGCGCGGCACGATCACGCGCTCGTCGACGTAGAACGCAACGCCCTGCAGCCAGGCTTCCTGGGTCAGGTAGGCGGCGGGTCGGCGGGTCGTGATGCGTTCGTCCACCAGGGCGTTGATGCGCGCCTGGTCCGCGCGCGACAGCTCGCGCGAAGCGTGGGCGGCCAGACCGTCCAGCGGCAAGTGCAGCGCCCACAACGCCAGCCACGCCGCTTCGTCGAAGGCGTTGGTGGTGCCGTGTCCAAACGAAACGCCCGCCTGGTCGAGGCGGGCGCTCATGCGCTCGATCATCTCGATGAGGGTCATGCGATCAGCGCTTCCAGCGTCCTGCGGTAGATGTTCTTCAGCGGCTCGATGAAGGCCACGTCCACATGCTCGTCGATCTTGTGGATGGTGGCGTTCGGCGGGCCGAACTCGATGACCTGCGGGCACAGCCGGGCAATGAATCGCCCGTCCGAAGTGCCGCCGGTGGTGGAGAGCTCGGGTACGAGGCCCGTCTCCTGCCGGATGGCCTCGGTGAGGGCGTGCGTCAACGTTCCGGGTTCCGTCAGGAACGGCCGCCCGCCCAGCGTCCATTGCACATGGTAGTCCAGCCCGTGACGGCGCAGCACGGCCTCCAAGCGCTCCTGCAGGCCCTCGGGGGTGGACTCGGTCGAGAAGCGGAAGTTGAAGTCCACGACCGCCTCGCCCGGGATCACGTTGGTCGCGCCCGTGCCGGCGTGGAGGTTGGACACTTGCCACGTCGTGGGCGGGAAGAAGGCGTTGCCGGCGTCCCACTCGGTGGCGCCCAACTCCGCGAGCGCCGGCGCCAGCTGGTGGATCGGATTGCGTGCCAGGTGCGGGTAGGCGATATGGCCCTGCACGCCCTTGACCACGAGACGGCCCGAAAGCGACCCGCGGCGGCCGTTCTTGATCATGTCGCCCAGCCGCTCGACCGAGGTCGGCTCGCCGACGATGCAGTAGTCCAGCCGTTCGCCGCGCTGTTCGAGCCACTCGCACACCTTCACGGTGCCGTCGACCGACGGGCCTTCCTCGTCGCTGGTGAGCAGGAACGCGACGCTGCCCTGGTGGACCGGGAGCGCGCGAACGAACTCCTCGGCGGCGACCACCATCGCGGCCACCGAGGTCTTCATGTCCGACGTGCCGCGCCCGTAGAGCCTGCCCTCGCGGTGAGTGGGCACGAAGGGGTGGCTCGTCCAGCGCTCCAGCGGGCCGGTCGGCACCACGTCGGTGTGACCGGCGAAGACGAGCAGCGGCCCCTGGCGGCCGGCCGCACCGCGGCGCACGGCCCACAGGTTGGTCACCGGTGCCTCGGCGGGCCCGAACACGAGCGTCTGACACTCGAAGCCCAGCGCGCCGAGGCGCTCGGCGATCAGGGCCTGGCAGCCGGCATCGTCCGGCGTGACGGAAGGGCGGGCGACCAGTTGCTCGACCAGCCGCAAGGTTTCGGTGGCCATGGGCGTCAACGGATGGAGCCGAACCCGGTGGTGCCGAAGCCCGTCGTGCCGAAGCCGCTGTTGCTGCGCTCCTCGCGCACCTCGAGCGTGATTTCGGTGAACGAGGGCCCGTCGTCCACTTCTTCCTTCTTGGGCGTCGCCTTGGACTGCGCCGTCATGTCGTTCTGCAGTCGCCACATGAGGTTCGTCGGGGAATCGGCGTAGGTCAGGCCCTCGTCGCGGGTGACGAGACCCTCGGTGATCAGGCGTGCGATGTCGGCCTCGAAGGTCTGAGAACCTTCGGCCAGCGACTTTTCCATCGCCTCCTTCACGCCGCTGATGTCCCCCTTCTCGATCAGCTCGGAGATGAGCTTGGTGTTGAGCAGCACCTCCACCGCCGGGATGCGGCCACCCGTGATGGCGCGCAGGAGCCGCTGCGACACGATGGCCTTGAGGCCGGAGGCGAGGTCCGACAGGAGGGCGGGGCGGGACTCGGGCGTGTAGAACGACAGGATCCGGTTCAGCGCGTGGTGGCTGTTGTTGGCGTGCATGGTGGCCAGCACCAGGTGGCCCGACAGCGCGTAGGACAGGGCCGCAGTCATCGTCTCGCGGTCACGGATCTCGCCGATCAGGATGCAGTCCGGCGCCTGGCGCAGCGCGTTCTTGAGGCCCACCTGCAGCGACTGCACATCGCGGCCGACCTCCCGCTGGTTGATGATCGACTTCTTGTTGGAGAACAGGAACTCGATCGGGTCCTCGATGGTCAGAATGTGGCCGGTGACCTGCTGGTTGCGGTGCTCGATCATGGCCGCCAGGGTCGTGCTCTTGCCGGTGCCCGTCGCGCCCACCATCAGGATGAGCCCGCGCTTTTCCATCACCAGCGAGGAGAGCACCTCCGGCAGATGGAGCGACTCCAGCGACGGAATCTTGCTGGGGATGCAACGGAACACCGCCGCCACCGAGCCGCGCTGCTTGAACGCGCTCAGACGGAAGCTCGCCACGTTGGGCAGCACCAGGCCGATGTTGAGCTCGCCGGTCTCGTCGAGCTCTTCGAGCTGCGAGGGGGTGAGCAGCTCCGCGAGGAGCTGCCGGGGCTGGCTCGGCGTCAGGGCCTGGTCGCTGACCTGCAGGATCTGGCCGTGGATCTTGATGAGGATCGGCGTGTTCGCCGACAGGTACACGTCCGAGGCCTGCTTGTCGGCCATCAGGCGCAGCACCTTCTCCATGTTGCCGCCGTTCATGCCTGTCCCCCTCTCCCGTGTGCTCGTGCCTGCCTCGCCCGCCCAGCTCAGGCGCGCAGCAGTTCGTTGATGCTGGTTTTGGCGCGCGTTTGCGCGTCCACCCGCTTGACGATGATGGCCGCGTACAGGCTGTACTTGCCGTCGGCGCTCGGCAGGTTGCCCGGCACGACGACCGAGCCGGCCGGCACGCGGCCGTAGATCACCTCGCCGGTGGTGCGGTCGTAGATCTTGGTGCTCTGGCCGATGTACACGCCCATCGAGATCACCGAGTTCTCCTCGACGATGACCCCCTCGACGATCTCCGAGCGCGCCCCGATGAAGCAGTTGTCCTCGATGATGGTCGGGTTGGCTTGCAGGGGCTCCAGCACGCCACCGATGCCCACGCCGCCCGACAAGTGCACGTTCTTGCCGATCTGCGCGCATGAGCCGACGGTGGCCCAGGTGTCCACCATCGTGCCTTCGTCCACATACGCGCCGATGTTCACGTACGACGGCATGAGCACCACGTTCTTGGCGATGTAGCTGCCGCGGCGCGCCACGGCGGGCGGCACGACGCGCACCCCGCTGGCGCGCATCTCCTCGTCGCTCAGGTGCGCGAACTTCGTCGGCACCTTGTCGAAGAAGCCCAGGTCGCCGGCCTTCATCGGCACGTTGTCGTTCAGACGGAAGCTGAGCAGCACGGCCTTCTTGATCCACTGGTGCGTCACCCACTGGCCGTCGATCTTCTCGGCCACGCGCACGCGGCCCTTGTTGAGGTCGGCGATCACCGTCTCGACGGCCTCACGGACGTCCGCCGGGGCGGACTTCGGCGACAGGGCGGCACGGTCTTCCCAGGCCTGGTTGATCAGTTGTTCGAGTGCTTGGCTCATGGTGTTCAGCGAGGAAGGGATCGGACGTAGGCGACGATGCGTCGCGCGGCTTCGAGGCATTCTTCGACCTCGGCGACCAGCGCCATGCGGATGCGCCCGGCGCCGGGGTTGCCGGCCGGGGTTTCGCGCGCGAGGAAGCTGCCTGGAAGAACGGTCACATTGTATTGAGCGAGCAGCCCGCGGGCGAACTCGGTGTCCGAGCCCGGCACCCCGGCCCACAGGTAAAAGCCCGCGTCCGGCAAGCGCACGTCCAGCACCTCGGCGAGCATCGGTGTGACCAACTCGAACTTGCGGCGGTACAGCGCCCGGTTCTCGGCGACGTGCTGCTCGTCGCCCCAGGCCGCGATACTGGCCTGCTGCACCACCGGGCTCATCGCGCTGCCGTGGTAGGTGCGATACAGCAGGAAGGACTTGACGAGTTGGGCGTCGCCAGCCACGAAGCCCGAGCGCATGCCCGGCACGTTGGAGCGCTTGGACAGGCTGGTGAAGCTGATGAGCCGCCGGAAATCGCCGCGGCCGAGCTTGACGGCCGCTTCCAGGCCGCCCAGCGGCGGCTCGTCGCGGAAGTAGATCTCGGAGTAGCACTCGTCCGAGGCGATCACGAAGCCGTGGCGGTCGCTCAGCTCGAAGAGCTGCCGCCATTCGTCCAGCGGCATGACGGCGCCGGTCGGGTTGCCGGGCGAGCAGACGTAGACGAGCTGCGTGCGCCGCCACACCGCCTCGGGCACGCTCGCCCAGTCGGGCGCGAAGTTGCGGTCGGGCCGGCTGTTGGCGAAGGCCACCTCGGCGCCGGCGAGCAAGGCGGCGCCCTCGTAGATCTGATAGAAGGGGTTGGGGCAGAGCACGACCGGGCCGCCCTCGGCACGGTCGCGGGTGGGGTCGATGACGGTCTGGGCGAGGGCGAAGAGCGCCTCACGAGAGCCGTTGACCGGCAGGATCTGTGTCGCCGGGTCCACTTCCACCCCGTAGCGCCGGCGCAGCCAGGCGGCCATCGCCTCGCGCAGCGCGGGCGAGCCGGCCGTGGCCGGGTAGCTGGCCAGGCCCGGCAGGGCCGCGGTCAGGGTCTCCTGGATGAAGGCCGGGGTGGGGTGCTTGGGCTCACCGATGCCCAGGCTGATGGGGCGCAGCGCGGCCGGGGGCTTTATGTCTTGCGTGAGTGCGCGCAGCCGCTCGAAGGGGTAGGGCTGCAGCCTGGAGAGCAGGGGATTCATGGCGGCGATTATCCCCGCCGCCACGAGTTCCGACGTCGAGCTTCAGCCCTGCAGCCCGGTTTCCTGTGAATGTTTGGGCAGCTCCACCAGGGGTTGCGGCTTCCAGCCCTTCTTGCGGTGCTCGGCCACCACGTTGGTGTAGATGCCGCCCCGCACGTACCACTTGGCCGTGATGCGGATGAAGCGCGGGTCCACCGCCTTGACGATGTCGTCGAGGATGTCGTTGGTCACCTTCTCGTGGAACGCGCCTTCGTTGCGGTAGCTCCACATGTACATCTTGAGGCTCTTGAGCTCCACGCACAGCTTGTCGGCGATGTAGTCGATCGTGAAGTGCGCGAAGTCCGGCTGGCCGGTGAGCGGGCAGTGGCAGGTGAACTCCGGGATCTGGAACTGGATCACGTAGTCGCGCTTGGGCGCCGGGTTGGGGAAGACATGCAACTCCTTCGACGGTGCCGAGGGCGGAGTGGCGGGTACCGGGCGCTCGCGGGGCGTGGCGGCGTCGGAGCGGGCAGCAGCAGGGATCTTCGTCTTGGGCATGATGAAATGGCTCGGTGAGGCGAGGCGACAGGCGCGAGGGCAGGCAGCCGCTGGCGTCGCCGCGGCCGCAGGTCGAGGGGGCTGCGCCCGCGGCGCCCCCCGAGGCGGGAAGCGCTTCCCCGACGCCCGGTTCGCCGAGGGCGCGATGCTATCATCCCGCGTCGACCGAAACCCGCCTTCCGGCGGGTTTCTTCAATCAAATCAAGCACTTGAGGCGGCGGCTCGCCCGCCGCTGCCTCCAGCGAGACGATCCCGAGCTTCCATGCGCCTGAATTCGATCAAGCTGTCAGGCTTCAAGTCGTTTGCCGAGCCCACGCACTTCCAGTTGCCCGGCCAGCTCGTCGGCGTCGTGGGCCCCAACGGGTGCGGCAAGTCGAACATCATGGACGCGGTGCGCTGGGTGCTGGGCGAGTCCAAGGCCTCCGAGCTGCGCGGCGAGTCGATGCAGGACGTGATCTTCAACGGCTCGGGCAACCGCAAGCCGGCCAGCCGCGCCAGCGTCGAGCTCGTGTTCGACAACTCCGACGGCCGTGCCGGCGGGCAGTGGAACCAGTTCACCGAGATCGCCGTCAAGCGGGTGCTCACGCGCGACGGCACCTCCAGCTACTTCATCAACAACCAGCCGGTGCGCCGGCGCGACGTGCAGGACGTGTTCCTCGGCACGGGTCTGGGGCCGCGCGCCTACGCCATCATCGGTCAGGGCACGATCAGCCGCATCATCGAATCCAAGCCCGAGGAGCTGCGCATGTTCCTCGAGGAGGCGGCCGGCGTGTCCAAGTACAAGGAGCGCCGTCGCGAGACCGAGAACCGGCTGAAGGACACGCGCGAGAACCTCACGCGGGTGGAAGACATCCTGCGCGAGCTCAACGCCAACCTCGACAAGCTCGAGAAGCAGGCCGAGGTGGCGGCGCAATACCGCAGCCTGCAGGAGCAGGGCACGCTCAAGCTGCATCAGCTGTGGTTCCTGAAGCACCGCGATGCGGCGGGCGAGGAAGAGCGGGTGCGCCGCGAGGTGCTCGAGGCCACCAACGCCCTGGAGTCGCGCCTGGCGGAGCTGCGCCACGTGGAGGCCGAGCTGGAGACGATCCGGCAGGCGCACTACACCGCGAGCGACGAACTGCACGCGGCGCAGGCGTCACTGGCCGAGGCGAACCTCGAAGTGAGCCGGCTCGAGGAGCGCATCCGCTATGTCGTCGAAGGACGCCAGCGTGCCGAGCAGCGCCTGCGCGAGTTGCAGACGCAAAGCGAGCAGTGGGCCGATCGCCGCGCCCAGGCCGAGTCGGAACTCGACACCATCGCCGAGCAGATCGCGATGGCCGAGGAGCAGGCCGAGGTGCTGGCCGCCCAAGCCGAGGAACAGGCCGGCAATCTGCCGACCTACGAGGACGCGGTGCGCGCCGCGAGCCAGAAGGCCAACGAGCAGCGCAACGCCGTCGCCGGCATCCAGCAGCAGATCCAGTTGCTGGCCGCCGAGTCGCGCAGCATCGACGAGCAGTCGCGCCAGTTGCAGATGCGGCGCGAGCGCCTGACGGCCGAGGCCAAGGGGCTGGCCGCGCCGGACGATGCACGGCTGGCCGAGTTGCACCGCCAGCACGAGCAGGCCGCCGAGGCGCAGGCGGTGGCGGAGGAGCGGCTGCACGAGCTGACCGAACTCGTGCCCCAGCTGGACGAGGACCGCCGTGCCAAGCAGGAGCGCGTCAACGCCGAGACGGCCAAGCAGGCGGACTCGAGCGCGCGGCTGGAGGCCCTGCGGGCGCTGCAAGAGAAGGTGCAGACCGAGGGCAAGCTCAAGCCCTGGCTCGCCAAGCACGGGCTGGAGGGCTTGCATGGGCTGTGGACGCGGGTGCACATCGAGCCGGGCTGGGAGACGGCGCTGGAGTCGGCCCTGCGCGAGCGTCTGAACGCCCTCGAGGTGGGGCGGGTCGAGACGGTCCGGGCCTTCGCCTCGGACGCCCCGCCCGCCAAGCTCGCCTTCTACACGCTGCCGGCCGCGGCCATCGTCAACACCCATCACACGCTGCCGCGCCTGTCGGACCTTCTGCGCCTGAACGATGCCGGGCTCAAGGCCCTGCTCAACGACTGGCTGGAAGGCGTGTACACCGCGGCCTCGCTCGACGAGGCGCTCGCCCAGCGCAGCAAGCTGACGCACGGGGAGGTGATCATGACCCGCGAGGGTCATGCGGTGTCGCAGTTCGCCGTGAGCTTCTACGCGCCCGACAGCGAACAGGCAGGCATGCTGCAGCGCGCCCAGGAGATCGAGAACCTCGAACGCCAGGTCAAGGCGCAGGCCCTCATCGCCGAGGAGGCCCGCTCGGCCCTGGTGCGCGCGGAGGCGGCCTACACCGAGGCGTCGCAGCGCCTCGTCACCGCGCGGCGCGAAGCGGCCGAGTTGCAGGCACGTACCCATCAGTTGCAGGTGGAGTTGCTGCGGCTGACGCAGCAGGCCGAGCAGACGAGCAGCCGGCGCGGGCAGATCGACGCCGAGCTGGCCGAGATCGATGCCCAGCTCGAGGAGCTCAACGAGCGCCGTGCCACCGGCGAGGCGCGCTTCGAAGAGCTGGACATGGCGCTGGCCAACGAGCAGGAGCGGCACGCCCAGCTCGAGGAGGCCGTGATCGACGCCGAGCGGCGGCTCAATGAAGCGCGCGAGCAGTTGCGCTCGCTGGAGCGCGAGGCGCAGGAGGCGCAGTTCTCGGCCCGGGCGCTGGCGGCTCGCCGGGGCGAGTTGCAGCGCTCCATCGAGACGGCGCTGCAACAGATCCAGGCCAACGAGCAGAGCGTCGAACAGTTGCGTGCCGAGCTGGACAGCTTCAACGACCAGGCCGCCCAGGCCGGCCTGCAGGAGGCGCTGGCGCTGAAGATGGAGCGCGAGGCGGCCCTTGCAGCCAAGCGCAGCGAGTACGACGACCTCTCGGCCAAGCTGCGCCGCGCCGAAGAGCAGCGCATGGAGTTCGAGCGCAGCTTGCAGCCGCTGCGCGACCGCATCACCAAGCTGCAACTGGAAGAACAGGCCGCGGCCCTGGGGGGCGCCCAATACATGGAGCAGCTCACCGCCGCGCAGGTGGACCTGGAGGCCCTGGCGCGCAGCATCGAGGAAGGCAACGTCAAGCTCTACGGCCTGCAGGGTGAGATCGACCGCATCAACCGGGAGATCGCGGCACTCGGCGCGGTCAACCTCGCCGCGCTCGACGAACTGTCGGCCGCGCGCGAGCGCAAGACCTTTCTCGACTCGCAGTCGGCCGACCTCAACGACGCCATCAAGACGCTGGAAGACGCGATTCACAAGATCGACCTGGAAACGCGCGACCTGCTCAAGAAGACGTTCGACACGGTAAACGAGCACTTCGGCCGCATGTTCCCCAGCCTGTTCGGCGGGGGCAACGCCAAGCTGGTGATGACGGGCGACGAAATCCTGGACGCCGGCGTGCAGGTGATGGCTCAGCCGCCGGGCAAGAAGAACTCCACCATCCATCTCCTGTCGGGCGGCGAGAAGGCGCTCACGGCGATCGCGCTCGTGTTCGCGATCTTCCAGCTCAACCCGGCGCCGTTCTGCCTGCTCGACGAGGTCGACGCGCCCCTGGACGACGCCAACACCGAGCGTTATGCCAACCTGGTCAAGAGCATGTCCAAGAGCACGCAGTTCCTGTTCATCTCGCACAACAAGATCGCGATGGAGATGGCCGAGCAACTGGTCGGGGTGACGATGCAGGAGCAGGGGGTCTCGCGCATCGTCGCGGTCGACATGGAAGCCGCCATCGGCATGGCCGAGGCCGCCTGAGCTCCGTGCCGGCAGGGAAGGACGTTCAACGATGAGTTCTTTGCAACTCGCACTGGCTGTCGTCGGGGCGCTGGTGCTGGTCGCGATGTTCGCCTACAACACATGGCAGACGCGGCGCAGCGGCGTGCGCCGGCCTTCGCCGCGCCCTGAGCCCGTCGCCCCGGTGGAGCCGACCCTCGACGGCCCGGCCGCCCCGGACGAACCTGAGCGCCTGGAGCCGGTGCTCGACGTGCCCGCGCTGGTCGCCGCCGTTCCCCCGCGCCGGCCCGGGCCCCGCCTGGACCCGCTCGTCGATGCCATCGCCACGCTGCCCGCGGAATCGCGTCTGTCCGGCGACAGCGTGCTGGCGCACCTGCCCCCGACGCGGCGGGCCGGCAGCAAGCCCTTCCTGATCGAGGGCCTGAACGACGCGACCGGAGAGTGGGAAGCGCCGCAGCACGGGCACCTGTACCGCGAACTGCAGGCGGGCGTATTGATGGCGAGCCGCACCGGCCCCTTGAACGAGATCGAGTACTCGGAGTTCGTCCAGAAGGTGCAGGCCTTCGCGGACGCCCTCGGAGTGGCGGTCGATTTCCCGGACATGCTGGAAGTCGTCGCGCAAGCTCGCGAACTGGATCAGTTTGCAAGCCAGCACGATGCGCAGCTCGCCTGCCGGCTGCAGGCCCGTGGGGCGGCGTGGTCGGTGGCTTACATCCAGCAGCACGCCGCGCGCCACGGCTTCGTGCCCGGTGTCGTGCCCGGACGGCTGGTGCTGCCGGGCAGCGAAGAAGGGGCCCCGCCGGTGCTCATTCTGCAGTTCGACTCGCAAGCCGTGTTCGCGGACGACCCGAACGCCGCGGCCGTGCGCGACGTGACCTTGGCCTTCGACGTGCCGCAGACGCCTGCGGCCGAGCAACCGTTCGAAGCCTGGCAGCGCAGCGCCGAGGCGTTGGCTGCCGACATGGATGCGATCGTGGTGGACGACGCCGGCCGCCTGCTCACCGCGCAGGCATTCGCGGCGATCGGTGCGGAGCTGGACAAGCTCTATCAGGCACTGGAGGCGCGCGGGTTGCCCGCCGGCTCGGCCGCAGCGCGGCGCCTGTTCAGCTAAGCTCGTGCGACCATGACGCCCGATCTGTTCGCTCACGAGCCGCGGGGCGGCGAGGGGCCCCGCGCCGAGGCGCCGCCGGCCGAGCGCGCGGCTTGGCTGCGCGAGCAGCTGCAGCGCTACGACTACCACTACTACGTGCTCGACGCGCCGCTCGTGCCGGATGCCGAGTACGACCGGCTGTTTCGCGAGTTGCAGGCGCTGGAGCACGCGCATCCCGAGCTGCAGACGCCCGATTCGCCCACGCAGCGTGTGGGCGGCGGCCTGCTCGACGAGCTGCCCAAGGTGCGTCATCGAGTGCCGATGCTGTCGATCCAGACGGAGACCGACACCACACCGGCCGGCGCATTCGCCTTCGACGCGCGCATCCGCAAGCGCCTGGGCCTGGGCCCCGACGACCCGCCCGTCGAGTACGCCGCCGAGCTCAAGTTCGACGGGTTGGCGATCAGCCTGCGTTACGAGGAGGGGGTGCTGGTGCGCGCCGTGACGCGCGGCAATGGCGAGGAAGGCGAGGACGTGACCGCCAACGTGCGCACGATCCGTCAGATCCCGCTGCGCCTGCAGGGCGTCGTGCCCCCCGTGCTGGAGGCGCGCGGCGAGATCTACATGCGCCGCGACGACTTCGAGCGCTTGAACCAACGACGCCGCGAGGCGGGCGAAGCCACCTTCATCAACCCTCGCAACACCGCGGCGGGCGCCGTGCGGCAGCTCGACCCCAAGGTGACGGCCGCTCGGCCGCTGTCCTTCTTCGCCTACGGTATCGGCGAGGTGCAGGGCTGGCGCGGCGAGCCGTCCACGCACGGCGCGCTGCTGGACGCGCTGGCGCACTTCGGGCTGCCGGTCAGCCGCGAGCGCGCCGTGGTGCGAGGCGGCGAGGGCTTGGCGGAGTTCCACGCCCGCATCGCCGCCAAGCGCGATCAGCTGCCCTTCGACATCGACGGCGTGGTCTACAAGGTCAACAGCCTGGCCTTGCAGCGCGAACTGGGCTTTCGCAACCGTGAACCGGTGTGGGCGGTCGCGCACAAATACCCGGCCCAGGAGCAGATGACGCTGCTGCGCGACATCGAGGTGCAGGTAGGCCGAACCGGCAAGCTGACGCCCGTGGCCAAGCTGGCTCCCGTGTTCGTCGGCGGCGTGACAGTGACCAACGCCACCTTGCACAACCAGGACGAGATCCGCCGCAAGGACGTGCGTATCGGCGACACGGTGATCGTGC
This sequence comes from Schlegelella aquatica, assembly GCF_026013905.1. Lineage (NCBI taxonomy): Bacteria > Pseudomonadati > Pseudomonadota > Betaproteobacteria > Burkholderiales > Sphaerotilaceae > Caldimonas > Caldimonas aquatica. The sequence goes on along the minus strand of NZ_CP110257.1, from coordinate 1,773,771 downwards.
GGCGGGCTGGCGACGTCATTCCCGAGGTGGTGTCGGTCGTGCTCGAGCGCCGGCCCCCGGAGGTGGCCGCCAGCGAGCCGTGGGACCTCTATGCGCGGCTGCAAGGCCGCTGTCCGGTGTGCGGCTCGGACATCGTGCGCGAGGAAGGCGAGGTGGACTGGCGCTGCACGGGCGGGCTGTTCTGCGCCGCGCAGCGCAAACAAGCGCTGCTGCACTTCGCCCAGCGGCGCGCGATGGACATCGAAGGGCTGGGCGAAAAGCTCGTGGACCAACTCGTCGATGGCGGCCTCGTGCGCACGCTGCCGGACCTCTACAAGCTCGGTGTGGCCAAGCTCGCCCAACTCGACCGCATGGCCGACAAGTCCGCGCAGAACCTCGTGCAGGCGCTGGAGAAGTCCAAGCGCACGACGCTGTCGCGCTTTCTGTTCGGGCTGGGCATCCGGCATGTCGGCGAGGCGACGGCGAAGGACCTCGCGCGTCACTTCGGCCGCCTGGATCGCATCATGGACGCCAGCGTCGAAGAGTTGCTGGAGGTGCCCGAGGTGGGGCCCGTCGTCGCACAGAGCATCCGCACTTTCTTCGACCAGCCTCACAACCGCGAAGTGGTGGAGCAGTTGCGCGCGGCCGGCATCACATGGGAGGAAGGCGAGGCAGGGCGGGGCCACGAAGCGCAACCGCTGGCCGGCCTGACCTTCGTGCTCACCGGCACGCTGCCGGCCCTCACCCGCGAGGAAGCCAAGGCGATGATCGAGGCGGCCGGCGGCAAGGTGGCCGGCTCGGTGTCGAAGAAGACGAGCTACGTCGTCGCCGGCGAAGAGGCAGGCAGCAAGCTCAGCAAGGCCCAGGAACTCGGCGTGCCGGTGCTCGACGAGGCAGGCTTGCGGGCCTTGTTGAACCAGGGGGCGTGAGATGGCCGTGCGCGAGATCCTGAAGATGGGCGACCCGCGCCTGCTGCGCCGGGCACGGCCCGTGGAGTCCTTCGGCACGCCCGAGCTGCACGCGCTCGTGGCCGACATGTTCGAGACCATGGAGGCCGCCCGAGGCGCCGGCCTCGCCGCGCCGCAGATCGGCGTGGACCTGCAGGTGGCGATCTTCGGCTTCGAGCGCAACGAGCGCTATCCCGACGCACCGGCGGTGCCGCGCACGGTGCTGCTCAACCCGCGCATCGAGCCGCTGGGCGAGGACGAGGAAGAAGGCTGGGAAGGCTGCCTTTCGGTGCCGGGCCTGCGTGGGATGGTGCCGCGGTGGCGGCGCATCCGCTACAGCGGTTTCGACCCCTACGGCGTGCCGATCGAGCGCGAGGCCGAAGGCTTCCACGCCCGCGTCGTGCAGCACGAGTGCGATCACTTGCAAGGCATCCTCTACTCGATGCGCATACGGGACTTCTCGCGTTTCGGCTTCACCGAGGTGCTCTTTCCCGCGCTCGAAGGCGGGCACGACGACTGAACGGGCGCGCGGCTGGCCCGGCCCGTGGGTGCTCGGTCCGTCGCGGGGGGGCGCCTGCCGGCATGGCGCCTCGGGCCTGCGCACGGGGTCTTGGGGCCGGTGCGTCAGGCCAGCGCGTCGAGCAGGTCCGACTCCAGCTCGAGCTGCGTCTTGCTCTGCTGCAGCGCCGGCCCGTCGATGAGGAAGGTGTCTTCCACCCGTTCGCCGAGGGTCGTCACCTTGGCGAGCTGCAGATTGATGTGGTACTTGGCCAGCACCCGGGCGATGGAGTAGAGCAAGCCGGTGCGGTCGCTGGCCGACACGCTCAGCAGCCAGCGTTGCGCGCGCTCGTCGGGGCGCAACATCACGCGCGGCTGCACCGGGAAGGACTTGACGCGCCTCGACAGCCGTCCCCGGCTCGGCTCGGGCAGCGGGCCCGTGTCCTCCAGCGCCCTCACGAGTTGCGCTTCGACCAGCGCGACGAGGTCTCGGTGGTGGTGCTCGGCATAAGGGGAGACGACCTGGAACGTGTCGAGCGCGTAGCCGGCGCGGGTCGTGTGGATCTTGGCGTCCAGGATGCTGAAGCCGGCGCTGTCGAAGTAGCCGCAGATCCGCGCGAAGAGGTCGGGCCGGTCCGGCGAGTAGACCAGCACCTGCAATCCTTCGCCGACCGGTGACGGCCGCGCCTTCACCACCGGCCGGTCCGTATTGACGTGGCGCCACAGCGAGCGCGCGTGCCAGGCGATGTCGCCGGCTTCATGGCGCGCGAAGTAGCTCACCTCCAGCGTCTTCCACAGCGGGTCCTGGGTGCCCGGCAGCTGGGAGTGCAGTGCCAGATCCTGCAAGGCCTCTTGCTTGCGGGCCTCGATCTCGGTGTCGAGGTTGGGACGCGCGCCTCCCAGCGCCCGCAGCGTGATGCGGTAGAGATCCTCCAGCAGCTTGCCTTTCCAGGCGTTCCAGACCTTGGGGCTGGTGCCTCGGATGTCGGCAACGGTCAGCAAGTACAGCGCCGTCAGGTACCGGGCGCTGCCCACGATGCGCGCGAAGTTCTCGATCACCTGCGGATCGCTGAGGTCCTCCTTCTGGGCGATGCGCGACATCGTGAGGTGGTGCTGCACCAGGAACTCGACCAGCCGCGCGTCTTCCCTCGGCACGCCGTGGTCGCGGCAAAAGCGCCGTGCCTCCATCGCGCCCAGCTCCGAGTGATCGCCGCCGCGGCCCTTGGCCACGTCGTGGAAGAGGGCCGCGATGTAGAGGACGTAAGGCGACTCGAACTGCGCCGCGAGCTGGGAGCAGAACGGGTACTCGTGGGCGTGCTCCGGGATGAAGAAGCGGCGCACATTGCGCAGCACCATCAGGATGTGCTGGTCGACCGTGTAGACGTGGAAGAGGTCGTGCTGCATGCGCCCGACGATGCGGCGGAACACCCACAGATAGCGCCCGAGCACCGAGGTCTGGTTCATCAGCCGGAAGGCATGCGTCTGGCCCTGAGGCTGGCGCAGGATCTCCAGGAAGGTCCGCCGGTTGACGGGATCGCGTCGGAACTCCGAATCCATCAGCTCGCGCGCGTTGTACAAGGCGCGCAGCGTGCGGGCCGACAGCCCCTTCACGCCCGGCGTTTGCTGATAGACGAGGAAAGTGCGCAAGATCGCGTGCCGGTCGCGCTCATAGAGGTCGTCGCTGGCCACCTCGAGCATGCCTGCCCGATCCAGGAACTGCTCGTCGATCGGGCGCATGGGGAGGTCCTGCGTGCCGTTGATCACCTCCTCGATGTTGAGCATGAGGATCTGATTGAGCTGCGACACCGCCTTGGCCGCCCAGTAGTAGCGGTGCATCAAGGCCTCGGAGGCGCGCCGCACCCGCGTGGGCTGATAGCCGAAGCTCTCGGCCACGGCCGTCTGCAGGTCGAACACCAGGCGGTCCTCGCGCCGCCCGGCCACCATGTGCAGGCGCGCGCGGATGAGCTTGAGCGTGCCCTCGTTGCGCTGGAGCTGCCTGGCCTCGAACGGCGTGACGAGGCCCTTGGCCGCGAGTTCGCTCCACGTCTTGCCCAGGCCCGCTGCGCGGGCCACCCACAGCACCACCTGCAGGTCACGCAAGCCGCCCGGGCTTTCCTTGCAGTTGGGTTCGAGCGAGTAAGGCGTGTCTTCGTACTTCTGGTGGCGCTGACGCATCTCCAGCGTCTTGGCGCGCAGGAAGGCCTTCGGGTCCAGGCGCTGTGCGAAGACCCGGCGAAACTGCGCAAACACGGGCTTCGCGCCGCACAGGAACCGGGATTCGAGCAGGGCCGTCTGCACCGTCACGTCGCGCTCGGCTTCCTCCAGGCACTCGCCGATCGTGCGCACGCTGGAGCCGATCTCGAGCCCGATGTCCCAGCAGGCGGTGATGAAGCCCTCGATCCCCGACTTGAGCGCGGCGTTCGCGTCGTGCTGCATCGAGCGGTCGTCGGGCAGCAGCACCAGCACATCGACGTCCGAGTAGGGGAAGAGCTCTCCTCGGCCGTACCCGCCCACGGCAATGAGCGCCGCGCCCTTTGGCAGGTAGGCGGCTTCCCACAGGCGCTGCAGCGTGCCATCGACGTGGCGGGCGAGGCCCTTGAGCAGCCGGCTTGCGGCCCCGGCCGTGGGCCGCGCGTCCCGGAAGGCCTGGATCAGCGACGCCTTGCCTTCGCGGAACCGCTGCCGCAGCGCGGCCACCTCGACTGCGTCGGCCGCAGCGGGAGATTGCAGCGGGGCCGACATGGCGCGATGCCTCCTCAGGCGGGCACCGCCACGCCGGTGACGAACTCCGGCAGCGGGGGGTACCCGGCCGACAGGGTGAGCACCTCGACGCCCGTGTCGGTCACCAGGACCGTGTGCTCCCACTGCGCGGAGAGCGAACGGTCCTTGGTGACGATCGTCCAGCCGTCGGGCATCTCGCGGATCTCTCGCCGGCCGGCGTTGATCATGGGCTCGATCGTGAAGGTCATGCCCGGCACCAGTTCCTCGCCCGTGCCCGGGCGCCCATAGTGCAGCACCTGCGGCTCCTCGTGGAACTTTCGTCCGATGCCGTGCCCGCAGAACTCGCGCACCACCGAGTAGCCGGCGTTCTCGGCGAAGGTCTGGATGGCGTGGCCGATGTCGCCCAGGCGGGCGCCCGGTTTGACCTTCATGATGCCGCGCCACATCGCCTCGTAGGTGATCTGGCACAGCCGCCGCGCCTGGATGGACGCCTCGCCGATGATGAACATGCGGCTGGTGTCACCGTGAAAGCCGTCCTTGATGACCGTGACGTCGATGTTGAGGATGTCGCCGTTCTTCAGCGGCCGATCGTTCGGGATGCCGTGACAGATGACGTGGTTGATCGACGTGCAGATGGACTTGGGATAGGGCTTGTAGCCCGGCGGCGCGTAGTTGAGGGGCGCCGGCACGGCCCGTTGCACGTTGACGATGTACTCGTGTGCGATGCGGTCGATCTCTTCGGTGGTGACGCCGGCTTTGACGTACGGCGTCAGGTGATCGAGCACTTCGGAGGCCAGCCGCCCGGCCAGGCGCATGCCCTCGATCTCGGCGCCGGTCTTGATGTGGATGGTCATGGCGGCAATTATCTCCGCGGCGTCGCGCTCGCGCGGGCCGTCGGCCAGTAAAATCGCTGCTTCCGTGGGCATGCGGCCCGGCGCACCTGTCCACGCGTCCCCTGAACCCCTCCCGAGTTCCAGCGTGACCGCCACCTCCAAACACCTCCGCCACTTCGAGGGCGGCAATGCCCTTTCCGAGTTCCGCGCCCAGGCGCTGCTGCCCCGGCTTCAGGCCCTCAACCCCCGTATCGTCGCCGTCCACGCGCGCCATGTGCATTGGGTGTGGTCCGACCATCCGCTGCAAAGGGCGGAGCTGGACAAGCTGGAGGCGCTGCTGAACTACGGCGATCCCTACACGGGGCCGGCCGACGGTGAACTGGTGGTCGTCGCGCCGCGCTTCGGCACCGTCTCGCCCTGGGCGTCCAAGGCCACGGACATCGCTCACAACTGCGGGCTCGCCATCCGGCGCGTGGAGCGGGTGACCGAGTACCGGCTGACGCTCAAGTCGGGCCTGCTCGGCGGCGTCCGCCATCTGGAGGATGCGGAGCGCGCGAAGGTGGCAGCGCTCCTGCACGACCGCATGACCGAGAGCGTGGTGTTCGAGCGCGACCAGGCGCAACACCTGTTCGACGAGCAACCCGGCAAGCCCATGGCGCACGTGGACGTGCTGCGGCAAGGGCGCGCCGCGCTGGAGGCGGCCAACCGCGAATTCGGGCTGGCGCTGTCGGACGACGAGATCGACTACCTGGTGCAGGCCTTCACCGAGCTCGGGCGCAACCCGACCGACGTCGAACTGATGATGTTCGCGCAGGCCAACAGCGAGCACTGCCGGCACAAGATCTTCAACGCCAAGTTCACGATCGACGGCGTGGAGCAGGAACGCTCGATGTTCCAGATGATCCGCAACACGCACCAGCTCGCGCCTCAGTACACGGTGATCGCTTACGCGGACAACGCCGCCGTGATGGAAGGCGGCCCGATCGAGCGATGGGCGCCGCAGGGGTACACGAACGCGCCGGCCTACGTCGCCCGCCCCGAGGTGGCGCATGTGCTGATGAAGGTCGAGACGCACAACCACCCGACGGCGATCTCGCCCCATCCGGGTGCGGCGACGGGCGCAGGCGGCGAGATCCGGGACGAGGGCGCGACCGGACGCGGGGCCCGGCCGAAGGCCGGCCTGACGGGCTTCTCCGTCTCCAACCTGTACCTGCCCGGGACGAACGAGCCGTGGGAACGGGAACCGTACGGCAAGCCCGAGCACATCGCCAGCCCGCTGCAGATCATGATCGAAGGGCCCTTGGGCGGGGCGGCCTTCAACAACGAGTTCGGGCGTCCCAACCTCGGCGGCTACTTCCGCGTGTACGAACAGACGGTGGCTGGCGTGCGCCGCGGCTACCACAAGCCCATCATGATCGCCGGCGGCGTCGGGCAGATCAGCGACGGCCAGACCAAGAAGCTGCCCTTCGGCGCGGGCACCCTGCTCATCCAGCTCGGGGGCCCCGGCATGCGCATCGGCATGGGCGGCGGTGCCGCCAGTTCCATGGCGGCGGGCGTCAATGCGGCCGAGCTGGACTTCGACTCGGTGCAGCGGGGCAACCCCGAGATCCAGCGCCGCGCGCAGGAGGTCATCAACCACTGCTGGGCGCTGGGCGACAAGAACCCCATTCTGGCCATTCATGACGTGGGCGCAGGCGGGCTGTCCAACGCCTTTCCCGAACTGGTGGACGGGGCCGGCAAGGGGGCGACCTTCGACCTGCGCCGCGTGCCCCTGGAGGAAAGCGGCCTCGCGCCCAAGGAGATCTGGTGCAACGAGAGCCAGGAGCGCTACGTGCTGGCCATTGCGCCCGAGAGCCTGCCGATCTTCGACGCGATGTGCCAGCGCGAGCGCTGCCCCTACGCCGTGATCGGCACCGCGACCGACGACCAGGAGCTGGTGCTGGAAGACGGACCGGGGGGCGAGCGTGCGATCGACATGCCGATGGAGGTGTTGCTGGGCAAGCCGCCCAAGATGCACCGGGTGGTCGAGCGCGTCGAGCGGCGCGGCGAACCGTTGGACCTCACCGGCGTCAAACTCGAGCAGGTGGCGTTCGACGTCCTGCGCCACCCGACGGTGGCGAGCAAGCGCTTTCTCATCACCATCGGCGACCGCACGGTGGGCGGCCTCAGCCATCGCGACCAGATGGTCGGCCCCTGGCAAGTGCCGGTGGCCGACTGCGCCGTCACGCTGGCCGACTATGCCGGCTACCGCGGCGAGGCGATGAGCATGGGTGAACGCACCCCCGTCGCCGGCCTCGACGCGCCGGCCTCCGGCCGCATGGCGGTCGCCGAAGCCATCACCAACCTGCTGGCCGCGCCGATCGAGCTGGCCCGCGTCAAACTCTCGTGCAACTGGATGGCCGCCTGCGGCGAGCCGGGCGAGGATGCGGCGCTGTACGACACCGTCAAGGCGGTGGGCATGGAGCTGTGCCCCGCGCTGGGTGTTTCGGTGCCCGTCGGCAAGGATTCGCTGTCGATGCGCACGCGCTGGAGCGAGGGGGGCGCAGACAAACAGGTCACCGCGCCGGTGTCGCTGATCGTCTCGGCATTCGCCACGCTGGAGGACGTCCGCGGCACGCTCACGCCGCAGCTGCGCAAGGACGCGGTCGACACGGTGCTGATCCTGGTCGATCTGGGCCGGGGCCGCCATCGCCTGGGCGCCTCCATGCTGGCCCAGGTGCTGGGTCAGACCGGCGACGCCGTGCCCGATCTGGACGACCCCGAGCTGCTGAAGCAGCTCGTGGCGGCGGTGAACCGCTTGCGCCACGAAGGGCGGCTGCTCGCCTACCACGACCGCTCCGATGGCGGACTCTGGGCCACCGTGTGCGAGATGGCCTTTGCCGGCCACACGGGCGTGTCGCTCAATGTCGACATGCTGGTCACCGAAAGCGACGGCATCGCGGACAGCCGCGCGGAGTACGGCGACTCCAAGAACTGGGCGTCGCAGGTCAGCGAGCGCCGCAACGAGCTGACGCTGCGCGCGCTCTTTGCCGAGGAGCTGGGCGCCGTGCTGCAAGTGCGCGCCGAGCATCGCGACGCCGTGATGCAGGTGCTGCGCGAGTACGGCCTGTCGCGCCACAGCCATGTGATCGGCAAACCCAACGACCGCGGCGTGGTCGAGGTCTGGCGCGATGCGAAGGCGATCTTCTCGGCGCCGCTGGAGCAACTGCACAAGGCCTGGGACGAGGTCTCTTGGCGCATCGCCCGCCTGCGTGACAACCCCGCCTGCGCCGACAGCGAGCACGAGGCGGCCGGGCGTGCCGACGACCCCGGTTTGCATCTGCACCTGACTTTCGATCCGCAGGAGGATGTGGCCGCGCCGTTCATCGCCAAGGCGCGCCCGAAGGTCGCCATCCTGCGCGAGCAGGGTGTCAATTCGCAGCTGGAGATGGCCTATGCGATGGCGCAGGCCGGCTTCGAGTCGTACGACGTGCATATGAGCGACCTGCAAGCCGGCCGCGCGCGACTGGACCAGTTCCAGGGCTTCGTCGCCTGCGGGGGCTTCTCTTATGGCGACACCCTGGGCGCCGGCGAAGGCTGGGCGCGCTCCATCCTGTTCAACCCGAAGCTGGCGGAGCAGTTCGCGCAGTTCTTCGACCGCGGCGACACGTTTGCGCTCGGCGTGTGCAACGGCTGCCAGATGATGGCCGCCTTGGCGCCCATGATCCCCGGCGCGCAAGACTGGCCCAAGTTCACGCGCAACAAGAGCGAGCAGTTCGAGGCACGGCTGAGCCTCGTCGAAGTGCTCGACAGCCCGTCGATCTTCTTCGCCGGAATGGCCGGCAGCCGCATCCCCATCGCCGTGGCGCATGGCGAGGGGTACGCCGACTTCTCTCAGCGCGGCAATGCCGAGCGCGTCGTCGGGGCCATGCGATATGTCGACCACCACGGGCTTGCGACCGAGATGTACCCGTACAACCCGAACGGCAGCCCCGGGGGGCTCACCGCGGTGACCACCGCGGACGGCCGCTTCACCGTGCTCATGCCGCACCCCGAGCGGGTGTTCCGCAACGTGCAGATGAGCTGGACGTCGGCGGACAGGACGGGCTTCAGCCCCTGGATGCGGATGTTCCGCAACGCCCGCAAGTGGGTGGGGTGAAACCCGCCCTTCGGGCGGGGTTCACCGAGCTCGCCCGGGTCAGCCTGCCGGTCGTCCGGCCTCGAAGAGCGCGCGCACCCAGCGCGCGGCGGCTGTCGTCAGCTCCGGCAGGCGGTCCACACGGTCGTTCTCGATCGCCTCGAGCACCAGTTCGTTGATGGCGCCGATCACACCGACGGCCGTCTGGTGCAAGTGAGGCCATGGCGTGACGACAGCCGCGTCGCCCGCCCCGGCCACGGTGCGGGCGATGAAGTCGGCGATGTCGCGCACCACCTCGCGTCGGGCCTTGAGGCCGATCTCACCGAGCCCCAGGATCTCGATGAAGAGCGTGCGCAGCAGCACCGGGTTGGCGGCCAGCACCCGCAGATAGGCCCCGAGCGCCTGCTCGACCTGCTCTTGCCAGGGGCGGGCGGGGTCGATGGCCTGGCGCAGCACGTCGAGCGCCTCGGCGCTCGCGGTGCGATAGAGCGCGACGAGGCAATCCGCCTTGCTGCCGAAGTGCTCATAGAACGTGCGCTTGGAGACACGGGCGCGGGCCGCGATGTCCGCGATGGTGGTGTCCGGGTAGCCTTGGCTCGCGACGCAGGCGGCCATGGCGTCCAACAGCCGGCGGCGGTGGTCCGAAAGAGGCAACGGGGCAGTGGCACTCATGGGCGCCATTGTCGCCCGCCGGGGGGCGTTTCCCTTCACACGCCCGATGGTACTTGACAGTACCGAGGCTCGGTGCCAGGATCGGGTGGACCCCTCCTTCCCGGGATGCATCCGCGAGGATGGATCGCTGGGCACAGCAGTTCGGAGCGTTCCTCATGACTGAACTCGTCGTTCGACGGCTGATGATCGACCTGGAGCGCCCCTTCGAGCGTCGATGGGCGGGTGGGGATGCTTTCCGCAGCGCCTTCATGAACGCGCTGTCGATGAGCTTCCCCCTCGGGGAGCAGTTCTTCATCGACGCCGTCCGGCAGGGGCTGAAGGCCCTGCCCGAGGCCCAGCGGGCCGGCATGGAGCGGCAAGTGCAGGGGTTCGTCGGCCAGGAGGCCACGCACCGCCGCATCCACGCGCTCTTCAACGGGCACCTGGAGCGGCAGGGTTTCGTCAACACGTGGGAAGGCCGCATCCGCCGTCGTCTGCAACGTCTGGAAGGCAAGGACCCGCGTCACGCGGTCGCTGCCACGGCCGCGACCGAGCACTTCACCGCGATCTTGGCCGAGCACCTGCTCGCCCATCCCGAGGCCCTGGGCGACTGCGAGCCGCGCTTGCTCACGATGTGGCTGTGGCACGCGTCGGAGGAATCGGAGCACAGGTGCATCGCCTTCGACCTCTACCGGGCCATGGGTGGCAACGAGCGCTGGCGGCTGCGATGGTTCCGCCTCGTCACGTTCTTCTTTCTGACCGATGTGCTGCGGCAAACGCTCGACAACCTGCGGCGCGATCGCGCGCTGTGGCGCGCGTCCACGTGGCGCAGCGCCTGGCAGTTTCTCTTCGGCCCCACCGGCCTGGTGCGGCTGACCTATCGGCCCTGGCGCGCCTACTTGCGGCCGGACTTTCACCCGAGCCGTGAGGAGTCGGGCCGTGCGCAGCAGTGGCTCACGGCCCACGCCGACGCCTACCGCGTGGTGGGTGAGGGCGGGCGTGTGCGGTAGAAGCGCACGGGGGCAGCGGGCACCTGCTTGAGCACCGAGCGCTTGATCTTGCCCACCACATGCATCTCGCAGGGTTTGCAGTCGAAGCGCAGCGTCAGCCGTTCGTTCCCATTGACGAGCGTGAGCGGCTCGGCGCGCACCGTGCCCTGCACGCCTGTCACGCCTTTGGCCTGCTTCGGGCACAGGCTCAGCGAGTAGCGCACGCAGTGCTTGGTGATCATGAGGCTCACCTCGCCCAGTGCCTCGTGCGACTCGTACGCCGCCTCGATCACTTTGACGCCGTGCTTGGCGTAGAAGTCCCTGGCTTTGTGGTTGTAGACGTTGGCCAGGTAGGTGAGCACGTCCTCCGGGTACGGCACCGGCGGCTCGACGGCCGGCGTGCGCGCCGGGCGTCGATACGCGGCGGCCCGCACGGCTTCGAGGCGGTCCACCAGCTCGCGCCGCATCGCGTTGACGAGGCCGATGGGCACGAACCGATCGCCGCCTTCCACGCGGAGGTCTGCGGCCTCGAAGATCGTGTTGCCCAGCTTGACCAGGTGCTCGCGCAGCACCGACTCGGCCCGCGCCGCGTCCTGCGCGCTCGCCAGGGGCTGTCGCGTGCGCACTTCGGCGCGGTGTCCGTCCTCGTCCTGCCCCGAAAGCGTCGCCCCGGCCGCATCGGCGCGCCAGTGCAGTGACAGGCCGATGCGCCGGTCCGAGGACTTGCGGGCCAGCAGCCGGTCCCAGGCCATGTCGCGGTTGCGGTGCACCTCGGTGCCGGGGCGCAGGTCCTTGCACGAGGCGATGCTTTCGTTCGGATACACGCGCCAGCCCTCGGCGACCTTCTCGGCGCGGTTCACCTGGAGCCCGACGAGTTCGCGCTGCAAATCGTAGTAGGTCAGCCCGTCGCCGTTGTGCAGTTCGGCCTCGGTCTGCACTTCGAACCACTCGGGCGTCACCTCGACCACATGGCCGAGAGGTAGCCCCGCGTGCTTGGGTGTGTCGAAGGCCCCGATGTCGTCCTGGCGGCCGTTGACGAAGTAGTCGGTCGAGCCGCGGTTGAAGTTGCGCTGAGGCTCCGGCGTGAAGAACAAGCGCGTGCGGCCGCTGGAGGCGCGCTTCAGGGCGGGCCGTTCTTCGAGGATCTCGTCGAGCAACTGGCGGTAGTGGGCGGTGATGTTCTTCACGTAGCCCATGTCCTTGTAGCGGCCCTCGATCTTGAACGAACGGATGCCCGCGTCGATCAGCGAGCGCAGGTTGGCCGACTGGTCGTTGTCCTTCATCGACAGCACGTGCTTCTCGTGCGCGATGATGCGGCCCTGCGGGTCGGTGACGGTGTAGGGCAGGCGGCAGGCCTGAGAGCAATCGCCCCGGTTGGCGCTGCGGCCGGTGTGGGCATGGCTGATGTAGCACTGCCCGCTGTAGGCCACGCACAGGGCGCCATGGATGAAGAACTCGAGCACGGCCGGCGTGCGGGCGGCGATCTCACGGATCTGAGCGAGCGTGAGCTCGCGCGCAAGCACGATCTGCGAGAACCCCACCTGCGAGAGGAATCGGGCCTTCTCGACGGTGCGGATGTCCGTCTGCGTGCTGGCGTGCAGCTGGATCGGCGGCAAGTCCAGCTCCAGCAGGCCCATGTCCTGGATGATGAGCGCGTCCGCGCCGGCCTCGTACACCTGCCACGCCATGCGGCGCGCGGGCTCCAGCTCGTCGTCGCGCAAGATGGTGTTGAGCGTGACGAAGATCTTCGCCCCGTAGCGGTGGGCGTGACGCACCAGCCGCTCGATGTCGGCGATCCCGTTGCCGGCGTTCGCACGCGCGCCGAACGCCGGCCCGCCGATGTAGACGGCGTCGGCGCCGTGGTTCACCGCCTCGATGCCGATGTCGGCATTGCGGGCAGGCGCAAGCAGTTCGAGGTCAGGACGCAAGTCGGGCATGGCAGACGCAGGGCAGGGGCAAGGCGCAAGGACGAAAGTGTAGGGCCTGCGGCCCGGCGCGGCCGCGAGCAGGCGGCACAATCCGGCCATGACGACCACGGCTCAGCCTTCCTTTGCCGCTCGCGCCCGCGCTCACTCGGGCGCCGCCGGCCGCTACGACCGGCTCGACCTGCTGCGCGCGGTGGCCATCGTGTGGATGGCCGTCTACCACTTCTGCTTCGACCTGAATTACTTCCGTCTCATCGCACCGCAGGACTTCTATCGCGATCCCTTCTGGACCTGGCAGCGCACCTGCATCGTCTCGCTGTTCCTGTTCTGTGCGGGGCTGGGTCAGGCGGTGGCGTGGCAGCAGCGACAGCCGTGGCCGCGCTTCTGGCGCCGGTGGGCGCAGATCGCCGGGTGCGCGCTGCTCGTGACGCTCGGGTCGTACGTGATGTTCCCCCGCAGCTTCATCTACTTCGGGGTGCTGCACGGCATCGCGGTGATGCTCATCCTCGTGCGGCTGACGGCGCCCTGGGGACGGTGGCTGTGGCTCGCGGGGGCGATCGCGATCGTGCTGCCGCAGCTCGTGCAGTATCCCGTGTTCGATTCGCGTTGGATGAACTGGACGGGCCTCGTCACCCGCAAGCCCATCACCGAGGACTACGTGCCACTGCTGCCGTGGCTGGGTGTGATGTGGTGGGGCATGGCGGCGGGCACGTGGGTGCTCGCGCGCCGGCCGCAATGGTTCTCGGGGGCGATTCCCCGTGCAGGTGCCCCGCTTGCGACGTTGGGGCGCTGGAGCCTGAGCTTCTACATGCTGCACCAGCCGGTGCTGATCGGGCTCCTGATGGCCTACGTGCAGCTCACGCGAGGGTGAGGCAGGTGCCCCGCGGAGCGGGGCACGCTGGGGCCGTCACTGCTGGAACTTGTAGTCGGTCTTGGCGGAGTCGCGCAGCTGGTCGCGGAACTTGGCGAGCTTCTGTTGCGCCAGGCTCTGCTGGATCTGCGGCTTGACCTCATCGAGCGCCGGCAGCTTCACCTCGCGCACGTCCTCGAGCTTGATGACGTGGTAGCCGAACTGCGACTTCACCGGGACATCGGTGATCTGGCCCTTCTGCAGCCCCACCATCGCCTGCGAGAACTCGGGCACGTAGCTGTCGGGCGTTGCCCAGTCGAGGTCGCCGCCGTTGGCGGCCGAGCCCGGGTCCTTGGAGTTCTTCTTGGCCAGGTCCTCGAACTTGGCACCGCCCTTGAGCTGGGCGATCAGCTTCTTGGCCTCGTCTTCCTTCTCGACCAGGATGTGACGGGCGCGGTACTCCTTGCCGCCGGCCGAGGCCTTGAACTTGTCGTACTCGGCCTGGACTTCGGCGTCGGTGACCGGGTTCTTCTTCTGGAAGTCGGCGAACAACTCGCGGATCAGGATGGCCTGGCGGGCCAGCTCCATCTGCTGCTTGTAATTCTGCGACTGGGCCAGGCCCCGGCGCTCGGCCTCCTGCATGAAGATCTCGCGCATCACGACTTCGTCCTTGACCTGGCGCTCCAGATCGGGCGTGACCGGTTGACCCTGACGGACCACTTGGTTCATCAACGCCTCCGCGCGCTCCTTGGGCACCGGCTTGCCGTTGACGACGGCGATGTTCTGGGCGGCAGCGCCGAGCGGCAGCCACAGCGCGGCAGACACGGCCAAGCTCAGCGTACCGAGGGCAAGACGGGACGTTTTCTTCATCGAGTGAACCTCTTGGTTGGGAAAGGGGCGACTGCGTTCGTCGCGGCGGGAGCGCCGCGCTGCGGGTCGAAAGGCGTCGGGGAGGAACGGCGTGTAGGCGAATCCCCGCACACGAACCATGGGCACGTTCAGGCTTCGTCAGGCGTGTGGGCCTGGATGGCGAGGGCGTGGATGCCCTGCGGTATCAGACGGCCCAAAGCATCATACACGAGCCGGTGCCGCGCCACGCGGGGCAGGCCGGCGAAGCGCGCGCTGACGATGCGCACGCTGAAGTGCCGCCCTTCCTTGGCACCGGCATGGCCGGCATGGAGGTGACTGTCGTCCTGCACCGACAGTTGCACGGGCGCGAGAGCCTCTCGCAAGGCGGCCTCGATCTGCTGTGCGGAAACGGCCATGACGTTCAGCGCTCCTCTTGCTTCAGATGGCGGCTCAGATAGAAGCCCTGGCCCACCATGAAGAGCAGCATCAGGCCGAGCCCGCCGAAGAGCTTGAAGTTGACCCAGGTGTCGGTCGAAAAGCTGTAGGCGACGTAGATGTTGAGCAGGCCCATGAGGCCGAAGAAGGCTACCCAGGCGAAGTTGAGCCGCTGCCATACCGGGGCGGGCAGATCGATCTGGTGGCCCATCAGCATCTGCAGCAAGTTCTTGTTGAACAGGGTGTGGCTGGCCCAGAAGGTCACGCCCATCACCCAGTAGAGCACGCTGGGCTTCCACTTGATGAAGGTTTCGCTGTGGAACCAGATGGTGGCGCCCCCGAGGACCACCACGAGGCCCAGGCTGACCCACAGCATGGCGTCCACCTTGCGGCGGCGCAGCAACAGCCAGGCGATCTGTGCAGCGGTGGCCAGGATCACGACGACGGTGGCCAGCAGCACCGGTGCCTCTTTGACGCCCACCTGGCCGCCCAGCACCATGAATCCCAGCCAATCGGTGGCGGTGGCGGCGGCCCAGTCCTTGTGGTTCTCGGCGTACTTGTACATGCCGAAGAACAGGATCACCGGCAGGAAATCGAACAGCAGCTTCATCGCACGGGCGAGCAGGCCCTCGAGGGCGTTGGAACAGGATGGATAGGGCGGCCGGGGAGGGAGAGCCGGCGCATGGGCGGCCTCAGCGCTTCCGATCGCGGTCGGCGAAGTCTAACGCGGCCGAGTTGATGCAGTAGCGCAGCCCGGTGGGGGCGGGGCCGTCGTCGAACACGTGGCCCAGGTGGGCGCCGCACTTGCGGCACTTGACCTCCACGCGCACCATGCCGTGGCTGTAGTCCATCTGCTGCTCGATCGCGCCCTCGTCGATCGGCTGGAAGTAGCTGGGCCAGCCACAGCCGGCGTCGAACTTCGTGCTCGAGTCGAACAACGGCTCTTGGCAGCACACGCACCGGTACACGCCGTCGGCGGTGTGGTCCCAGTACTTGCCGGTGAACGGCCGCTCGGTCGCCGCGTGGCGCGTGACCTGGTACTGCACCGGGTCGAGCTGGCGGCGCCATTCCTCATCGGTCTTCTGGACGGGGTAGTCGCTCATGATGAACAGGACACTTCGATCTCGGTGGCCCAGGCGGGCGGAAAGCCGGCGTACGCCTCGTGTTCCGGCTGCTCGTCGTAGGGGCGCTCCAGCACGCGCAGCAGCCGGCGGACCTCCTCGTGGTCGCCTTGCTGCGCTTGGCGGATCGCCACTTCGGCCAGGTGGTTGCGCAGGATGAACTTGGGGTTGACCCGGCGCATCCGCTCCCGGCGCTCGTCGTCGCGGCTGCCTTCTCGCAGCAGACGCTCCCGGTAGCGCACGGCCCAGGCGTCGAAGGCGGCCCGGTCGATGAAGAGGTCGCGCACTGTGGTGTTGCGCGAGTCGTCGTCCAGGCGAAAGTCGCACAGCCGCCGCCAGGCGATCGTGTAGTCGGTGCGCTCCTGAGCCATCAACTGGAGCAGGTCTTCTATCAGGGTGCGGTCGTCGGGCTCCTCGGTCGCAAGCCCGAGCTTGGCGCGCATACGGGCTTCGAGCGCGCGGGGGAACTCCGACCTGTACGGCTCCAGCGCGGCGAGGGTGGCATCCATGTCGCCGATGAGCGGCAGCAGCGCCTGCGCCAGGGCATGGAGGTTCCAGAAGGCCACATTCGGCTGCCGGTTGTAGGCATAGCGACCGTGGTGGTCGGAGTGGTTACAGACGTGAGCGGGGTCGAACCCGTCGAGAAAGCCGAACGGCCCATAGTCGATCGTGAGCCCGAGGAGGGACATGTTGTCCGTGTTCATGACGCCGTGGCAGAAGCCGACCGCCTGCCAGTCCGCCATCAACGAAGCGGTGCGGCGGGTGACCTCCTCCAGCAAGGCGGCATAGGGGTTCGCCGCGCTGCGGCAGTCGGGGAAGTAGCGCTCGAGCGCGTAGTCCGCCAGCCGCCGCAAATCCCCGGGGCGGTCGTGGTGACAGAAGTGCTCGAAATGGCCGAAGCGCAGGAACGAGGGCGCCAGGCGGGTGACGACTGCGGCGGTTTCGACCTGCTCGCGCCGCACCGGCAGGGGCGACCCCACCACCGCGAGCGCCCGGGTCGTCGGAATGCCGAGGTGGTGCATCGCTTCCGAACACAGGAACTCCCGGATCGATGAGCGGAGCACGGCCCGCCCGTCGCCCATGCGGGAGTAGGGGGTGCGCCCGCTGCCTTTGATCTGCACCTCCACTCCCGAGCCGTCGCCCACGTCGAGCTCGCCCAGCAGGAGCGCCCGGCCATCGCCCAGCTGTCCGGCCCAGACGCCGAACTGGTGGCCGCTGTAGACGGTGGCGGTGGGCTCCATACCCGGCCAGACGCGGTGGCCGCTGCACACTTCCAGCGCCTCCCACTCCGGGCGGCACCACCAGTCCGGCGGCCAGCCCAGCCAGCGGGCGGCAGTGTCGCTGGTGGCGACCCAGTAGGGGGCAGGGACGGGCTGTGCCGCCAGGGCGGTGCCGAAGGCCGGTCCGAGCGCGGCGTAGCGGTTGATCAAGGTCAGGTCGCGCGGCGAGGCGACGCGGCGGCGGTCCACGGCGGGGCTCATGCGGGCAGTGTAGCCAGCGACCTATCTCTTTGCCCCCGCGTGGCTATCGCCCCCTGCCCGGGGCAGGCGTCATCCCCGCCCGGGGGCGGGGGGCGTGGGCCCGCGGGCCGAGCGGCCTGTCGCTTCAGCGACAGGCGCCTAGGGAAAACCGCAGACGCTGCACCGCACCACGTTCCTATCATGACCGCGACATCAATCGATACCGCAAGGAGTCTCGCCATGCCCCGCCTGATGGGTCAGATGATGCAAATGCCGCTGATGATTTCGTCGCTGCTGGTGCATGCTGCACGGCACCATGGCGATGCCGAGATCGTCTCCAAGCGCGTCGAAGGCGACATCCACCGCTACACCTACCGCGACGCCGAGTTGCGGGCTCGCAAGGTTGCGCAGGCCCTGGGGCGTCTGGGATGCGAACCGGGGGACCGGGTGGGCACGCTGGCCTGGAACGGCTACCGCCACTTCGAGATCTACTACGGCACCTCCGGCTCCGGCCTGGTGTGCCATACCATCAACCCCCGCCTGTTCCCGGAGCAGATCGCCTGGATCATCAACGACGCCGAAGACCGGGTGCTGTGCTTCGACCTGACCTTCCTGCCGCTCGTCGAGAAGCTTGCGCCCCACCTGAGAAGCGTGCAGCACTTCGTCCTGATGACGGATCGGGCCCACATGCCGGCTTCCTCGTCGCTGGACCTCGAGTGCTATGACGAGCTGGTCGAGGCCGAGAGCGGCGAGTACCGCTGGCCCGAGTTCGACGAGAACAGCGCGTCGAGCATCTGCTACACGTCCGGGACCACCGGCAATCCCAAGGGGGCGGTGTACAGCCACCGCTCGACCATCCTGCATGCGTACGCCTCGGCGCTGCCGGACGCCATGGACTGCTCGGCGAAGGACGTCATCCTGCCGGTCGTGCCGATGTTCCACGTCAACGCCTGGGGGCTGCCTTACTCCGGCGCGCTGGTGGGCGCCAAGCTCGTGTTCCCCGGGCCCCACCTGGACGGGAAGTCCCTGTACGAGCTGTTCGAGTCGGAGAAGGTCACCTTCAGCGCGGGGGTGCCTACGGTCTGGCTCGGCCTCATCACCTACATGAAACAGAACGGGCTCAAGTTCAGCACGTTCAGGCGCACCGTGATCGGCGGGTCGGCATGCCCGCCCGCGATGATGCGCACCCTGGAGGACGAGTTCAACGTCGAGGTGATCCATGCCTGGGGCATGACCGAACTCTCGCCGCTGGGCACGCTGTCCAAACTGAAGGCCAAGCACCGCGACCTGCCGGTCGAGCAGCAGCGCCACATCCTGGAGAAGCAGGGCAAGGTGATCTACGGCATCGACATGAAGATCGTCGACGACGCCGGCCGCGAGCTGCCGTGGGACGGCAAGGCCTCCGGCAACCTGGTGGTGCGAGGGCCGTGGGTCATCGAGCGCTACTTCAAACGTGATGAATCGCCGTTGCTCGACGGCTGGTTCCCCACCGGCGACGTGGCGACGATCGACGCCGACGCCTACATGCAGATCACCGACCGGTCGAAGGACGTCATCAAGTCGGGCGGCGAATGGATCAGCTCGATCGACCTCGAGAACATCGCGATGTCGCACCCGGCGGTCCACGAGGCGGCCGCGATCGCCTGCAAGCATCCGAAGTGGGATGAACGCCCTCTGCTGGTGGTGGTGCGCAAGCCGGGCCAGTCGCTCACGCGCGAGGAGATGCTCGCGTACTACGAAGGCAAGATCGCCAAGTGGCAGATCCCCGACGACGTGGTGTTCGTCGACGAGATACCGCACACCGCGACCGGAAAGATCCAGAAGCTGAAGCTGCGCGAGGAGTTCGCCCACCATGTGCTGCCGACCGCATGACGGGCGCGCCCTCGAAGGCTTGTCGCGAGAGCGACAAGCCTTACGGGCATTCCCTGTAGGTGTGACCAGGCAAGTCCGATAGCCTCACATCGTTCGTTTGATTCGCAGAGGAGACACGCTATGCAAACCCGCCGTGCCTATGTCAAAGCCACCGTCGCCATGGCCGCGGCGCTGTGCTGTGGGGCGGTCTTCGCGCAAAAGGGCGAGACCGTCAAGATCGCCTGGATCGATCCGTTGACCGGCCTGATGGCGCCCGTGGGCCAGAACCAGCTCAAGAGCTTCCAGTTCTTCGCCGAGAAGTTCAGCCAGAACAACCCGGCCGGGGTGAAGTTCGAAGTCATCGGCATCGACAACAAGTTGAGCCCGACCGAGAGCCTGAACGCGCTCAAGCAGGCGATCGACCAGGGCGTGCGCTACATCACCCAGGGCAACGGCTCGTCGGTGGCCGGCGCGCTGATCGATGCGATCAACAAGCACAACGAGCGCAACCCCGGCAAGGAGGTGGTGTTCCTCAACCACTCCGCGGTCGACCCCGACTTCACCAACAGCAAGTGCAGCTACTGGCACTTCCGCTTCGACGCGGACACGTCCATGAAGATGGAGGCGCTCACCACCTTCATGAAGGACATGCCCGATGTGAAGAAGGTGTATCTCCTCAACCAGAACTACTCGCACGGCCATCAGGTCGCGCGCTATGCCAAGGAGATGCTCCAACGCAAGCGCCCGGACGTCCAGGTGGTGGGCGAGGACCTGCACCCGCTCGCGCAGGTGCGTGACTTCACTCCCTACGTGGCCAAGATCAAGGCTTCGGGGGCGGACACGGTGATCACCGGCAACTGGGGCTCCGACCTGTCGCTGCTGATGAAGGCGGCCAACGAAGGCGGCTTGAACGTACGCTTCTTCACCTACTACACGGGCGTCACCGGCACCCCCACCGCGATCGGCCAGGCGTTCGAAGGGCGCATCTTCCAGGCTTCGTACAACCACTACAACATGGGCGGCCAGATGGGCAAGTGGCAGGCGGAGTTCAAGCAGCGCTTCAACGACGACTTCTACACGGGCTCCGTGATCCACATCTTCACCGCTTTGTCCGAGGCGATGGCCAAGGCCAAGTCGACCGACCCGGTGAAGGTGGCTGCCGCGCTGGAGGGTCTGAAGTTCAAGAGCTTCAACGGCGACGTCGAGGTCCGCAAGACCGACCATCAGCTGCAGCAGACGCTGTTCATCACCCGCTGGCAGAAGGCGGACAGCAAGTTCCCGTACAGCCCCGAGAACACCGGCATGACGCTGGCGCCCGTCAAGGAGCTGCCGCCCTACGTGTCGAGCACGCCAACCAGCTGCCAGATGAAGCGGCCCACTTCCTGAGCGTGACGGGCGGACCGGCCGAGCGGCCGGTTGGCTGATCGTCCCCACCATGAAGGGCCCGATGGGCAAGCCTCGCCGGGCCCTTCGTCTTGTCGGCTCCACCCAGGGGCCGTGCCATTCGAGCCAGGACACGATGGAGTTCTTCACCATCTCGATGCTCAACGGGCTGAGCTACGGGCTGCTGCTCTTCATGCTCAGTTCGGGCCTCACGCTCATCTTCAGCATGATGGGCGTGCTCAACTTCGCGCATGCCAGCTTCTACATGCTGGGCGCGTACTTCGCCTACACCATCAGCCGCACGGTCGGCTTCTGGCCTGCGCTGGTGGCCGCGCCCCTGATCGTGGGGGCATTGGGTGCTGCCTTCGAGCGGCTCAGTCTGCGCAAGGTGCACAAGTACGGCCACGTGCCTGAATTGCTGGTGACGTTCGGCCTGTCCTACGTGATCCTGGAGCTCGTGCAGCTGGTCTGGGGCCGCACGGCGGTGGACTTCACCCCGCCTTCGTTCCTGCAGGGCTCGGTGTTCACGCTGATCCATCATTCGGTCGAGGGCATGAGCCTGGTGCTGGGCCGCGCGCCGGCAGAGCTGTGCCGGGCGGCCGATCCGAGCGTGATCATCAACTGCTCGCCGTTCCCGGCGACGCGGGGCTTCATGATGTTCGTGGCGATCCTGATGCTGGTGGGATTGTGGTTGCTGCTCACGCGCACGCGCATCGGTCTCGTGATCCAGGCCGCGCTCACCCACCCTGAGATGGTCGAGGCGCTCGGCCACAACGTGCCGCGCGTGTTCATGCTCGTGTTCGGAGCGGGCGCCGCGCTGGCGGGATTGGCCGGCGTGATCGGCGGCTTCACCTTCGTCACCGAGCCGGCCATGGCGGCCACCGTGGGCTCGGTCATCTTCGTCGTGGTCGTGGTCGGGGGCATGGGTTCGCTCGCAGGCGCCTTCCTCGCGTCCGTCCTCATCGGGGTGATCCAGACGTTCGCGGTCGCGCTCGACTACTCGCTGCTCAGCCTCCTCGCGGCGCTCGGCCTGAGCGTCGATCCCACCACCCCGGGCTACAGCGTTCTCAGTCTCACGATCTCCCAGGTGGCGCCCATCCTGCCGTACCTGTTCCTCGTGCTCATTCTGATCTTCCGGCCCAAGGGCCTACTCGGTACGCGGGAGGGTTGAGCAATGAGCCAAGCAATCTCGATGCGTCAACCGCTCTTCCACTTCAAGCCCTACAACGTCGGCCGCTGGGTCATCTGGGGCGGCTTTGCCCTGGTGATGCTGCTGGCTCCGTTGTTCACCACGAGCAGCCTCGCGGTGACGATGCTTTCGCAGATGGGCATCGCGATCATCGCCTGCCTGTCCTACAACATGCTGCTGGGCCAGGGCGGGATGCTGAGCTTCGGCCACGCGGTCTACACCGGGCTCGGGTCGTACCTCGCCATTCACGCGCTCAACTCGGTGGGGGCGGGCACGCTGAACATTCCTGTGAGCCTGGTTCCGCTGGTGGGCGGAGTCGCGGGGATGGGCTTTGCCGTCTTGCTCGGTTATGTGACGACCAAGAAGGCCGGTACCCCCTTCGCGATGATCACGCTCGGCATTGGCGAGCTGGTCTTCGCGATGTCGCTGATGATCCCCGAGTTCTTCGGCGGCGAGGCGGGCGTGTCGAGCAACCGGGTGGTGGGCAAGCCGTTCATGGGGATCACGTTCGGGCCGCAGATCCAGGTGTACTACTTGATCGCCATCTACACCTTCGTGTGCACCGCGGCGATGTACGCCTTCACGCGCACACCCCTCGGCCGCGTGCTCAACGCCGTGCGAGACAACCCGGAGCGCGTGGAGTTCATCGGGTACAGCACTCAGCGGGTGCGCTACCTGGCCTTCATCATCGCGGGCTTCTTCGCTGGCGTGTCGGGCGGCTTGTATTCGGTGAACTTCGAGATCGTCACCGCAGAGGTGGTCGGAGCCGCCCGCAGCGGGGCCTACCTGCTGTTCACCTTCCTCGGGGGGGCCACGTTCTTCTTCGGGCCGATCATCGGGGGCGTGCTGATGGTGCTCGCGTCCGTGCTGCTCTCGGAGCTGACCAAGGCGTGGCTCCTGTACCTCGGGCTCATCTTCCTCTTCATGGTGATGTACGCCCCCGGCGGGATCGCCAGCCTCATCATGATGAACTTGCGCGTCGCCGCGTTTGGGATGCTCGGTCGGCTGTGGGTCTCGTACCTGGCGCTGGGCGGCACGGCGGCGGTGATGCTGGCCGGGGCCGGCGCCATCATCGAGATGATCTACCACCTTCAGCTCAACGCCGCGCTGGGCCCGCAGCTGCGCTACATGGGTGCCCTGCTCAACGCCAAGAGTCTGGACAGCTGGTTCGGCTCGGTGTTCGTCCTCCTGACGGGGCTGGGGCTGTTCGAGGTGGCCCGCCGTCACTTCGTGCGGCAGTGGAACGAGATCCAGGAGGACATCGAGAAGGAAATCCGTCGTCGGGAGTCGCTATGACATACGCGCTCGAACTGAGGAACGTGCGCAAGAGTTTCGGGCGCACCGAGATCATCCGCGGTGCCACGCTGCAAGTGCAGCCGGGGGAGCGCGTCGCCATCATCGGCCCGAACGGGGCAGGCAAGTCGACGCTGTTCAACCTCATCAGCGGGCGCTTCGAGCCCACGGGCGGCGAGATCCTCCTGCACGGCCAGCGCATCGACGGGCGCTCGCCCTACGAGATCAATCGGCGCGGGCTGGCGCGCAGCTTCCAGGTGTCCAACCTGTTCAACCGATTGAGTGTCTTCGAGAACGTGCGCTGCGCGGTGCTCTGGTCGCTGGGGTACCGTTATGCGTTCTGGAAGTTCCTGGCGGGGCTGCAGGACGCCAACGACCGCACTGAGCAGATCCTCGAGATGATCAAGCTCGATCGCAAGCGAGATGTGCTCGCGATGAACCTCACCTACGCGGAGCAGCGGGCACTGGAGATCGGCATCACCATCGCGGGGGGCGCCAACGTGATCCTGCTCGACGAGCCGACCGCCGGCATGAGCAAGTCGGAGACCAAGCGCTTCATCCAGCTCATCCGCGACGTGACCGAGGGCAAGACGCTGCTGACCGTGGAGCACGACATGGGCGTCGTGTTCGGACTCGCGGACAAGATCGCCGTCCTGGTCTACGGAGAGGTGATCGCCTTCGACACTCCTGAGCGCGTGCGGGCGGACAAACGCGTGCAAGAGGCCTATCTCGGGTCGGTGCTCGCCGAGCAACAGGTCGCCGCCGCAGGAGCTTGAATACGATGCTGCAAGTCGAGAATCTGCACGCCTTCTACGGCAAGAGCCATGTGCTGCACGGCGTGACGCTGGAGGTCCGACCGGGCGAGATCGTGAGCCTGCTGGGCCGCAACGGGTCGGGCCGCTCCACCACCGTGAAAACGGTGATGGGGCTGGTGGACGGGAAGGGGTCGGTCAAGTGGAAGGGAGACGAGATCCTCGGCCACAAGGCCTTCGACATCGCCCACCGGGGCATCGGCTACGTGCCGGAGAACCGGGACATCTTCCCGAAGCTCACCGTGCACCAGAACCTGATGCTCGGCGAGAAGCGGCGCCGGGGCCAGGGCGCGCCGCGCTGGAGCTACGACGACATGTACCGGCTGTTCCCGCGTCTGAAGGAGCGGCAGGATACCGAGGCCGGCGTGCTGTCGGGCGGCGAGCAACAGATGCTCACGTTGTGTCGCACCTTGATGGGCGATCCGGACCTCATCATGATCGACGAGCCGACGGAGGGGTTGGCCCCGAAGATCGTCGAGCTGGTGGCCGAGTACCTCAAGGAGCTCAAGCGGCGGGGCGTGAGCGTGCTGCTCGTCGAGCAGAAGCTCACCATCGCGCTCGAGATCTCGGAGCGCTGCTACGTGATGGGACACGGCCGCATCGTCTTCGAGGGCACACCTGACGATTTGCGTGCAAATGCCTATATTCGCAAGGAGTGGCTGGAGGTCTAGCCGGCCAGGCGGGATCGGGCGGAGCCCGGCGCACGGGCGACTCCTTTTTGTCACGCCGGCGACACAGCGCCGGCGTTTGCGCTTCATAGAATCGAACGATCGTTCACATCCTATCTTCAGACGGGAGCCTACGGATGAGTGCCAGGTATGAGCTCCACGGCAGCGTCGCCGTGATCACCCTCGACAACCCGCCGGTCAACGGCCTGGGCTACGAGACTCGCAAGGGCATCACCGAGGGTCTGGCCCGCGCGGAAGACGACGCGCAGGTCAAGGCCATCGTGATCACCGGCGCGGGCAAGGCCTTCTCCGGCGGTGCGGACATCCGCGAGTTCGGCTCGCCCAAGGCGACCCAGGAGCCGAACCTCATGAGCGTGATCCGCACGCTCGACAACTGCACCAAGCCGGTCGTGGCCGCCATTCATTCGGTGTGCATGGGCGGGGGGCTGGAGCTGGCGCTCGGCTGCCACTACCGGGTGGCGGCTCCGGGCACGCAGGTCGCGCTGCCGGAGGTCAAGCTGGGCCTGGTGCCGGGTGCTGGGGGCACGCAGCGGCTGCCGCGCGTCATCGGCGTAGAGAACGCGCTCAACATGATCGTGAGCGGCGAGCCGGTCAAGAGCGAGGTGCTGGCCGCCATCCCGGGCCAGAAGCTGTTCGACAAGATCGTCGAGGGTGATCTGCTGGCCGCGGCGGTCGCGTTCGCCGGCGAAGTCGCCGAGCGCCGGCCGCTGCCGCGGGTGCGCGACCTCAAGGCCGAACACCGCGAGGCCGACGGGTACTTCCAGTTTGCGCGCAACACCGTCAAGGCGATGGCGCGCAACTTTCCGGCGCCGGCCAAGTGCGTGGACTGCGTGGAAGCGTCGGTCAAGCGCCGGTTCGACGAGGGGCTGGCGTTCGAGCGCGAGCAGTTCATCAATCTGATGATGACGCCCGAGTCCAAGGCGCTGCGGCATGCGTTCTTCGCGGAGCGCGCGGCCAGCAAGATCCCGGATGTCCCCGAGGACACGCCGACGCGCGAGATCCGCAAGGTGGCGGTGATCGGTGCGGGGACGATGGGTGGCGGCATCTCGATGAACTTCCTGAACGCCGGCATCCACGTCACGATCCTCGAGATGAAGCAGGAAGCCCTCGACCGGGGCGTGGCGGTGATGCGCAGCAACTACGAGGGCCAGGTCAAGAAGGGCAAGCTCACCGCGGAGAAGCTCGAGCAGCGCATGGGCCTGCTCGAGACGACGCTGAGCTACGACGACATCCGCGATGCCGACCTCGTCATCGAGGCGGTGTTCGAGGACATCGGCGTCAAGGAGCAGGTGTTCAAGAAGCTCGACGAAGTGATGAAGCCGGGGGCGATCCTGGCCTCGAACACGTCCACGCTGGACCTGAACAAGATCGCCTCGTTCACGAAGCGGCCGCAAGATGTGATCGGCATGCACTTCTTCAGCCCGGCCAACGTGATGAAGCTGCTGGAGGTGGTGCGTGGCGAGAAGACCGGCAAGGACGTCCTGGCCACCGTGATGAAACTGGCCAAGGTCATCAAGAAGACGGCGGTGGTTTCCGGCGTGTGCGACGGCTTCATCGGCAACCGCATGATCGAGCAGTACAGCCGGCAAGCGGGCTTCTTGCTCGAGGAAGGCTGCACGCCCGAGCAGGTGGACAGGGCCATCGAGAAGTTCGGCTTCGCGATGGGCCCGTTCCGCATGGGCGACCTGGCGGGCAACGACGTCGGCTGGTACATCCGTAAGCGCCGCTACGTGGAAAAGCCCGACATGCGCTACAGCAAGACGGCCGACATCCTCTGCGAGATGGGCCGCTACGGTCAGAAGACGGGTGCCGGCTGGTACGACTACAAGCCGGGCAAGCGCGACGCGATCCCGTCGCCGGTGGTCAACGAGATGATCGAGAAGCACCGCAAGGAGCTGGGCATCACACCGCGCAAGATCAGCGACGAGGAGATCGTCGGCCGGCTCGTCTATGCCCTGGTCAACGAGGGCGCCAAGATCTTGGAAGAGGGCATCGCGCTGCGCGCCTCGGACATCGACATGGTGTATCTCACGGGCTACGGCTTTCCGCTCTTCCGCGGCGGGCCGATGTGCTATGCGGACACCGTCGGGCTGTTCAACGTGGTGCAGGACATGCGTCGCTTCGCGCGCAACCCGCATGCCGATCCGAGCTTCTGGACCCCGGCGCCGCTGCTCAAGCGGCTGGCGGACGAAGGCAAGACCTTCAACTGAGGCGCACGATTCCACGCAAGTTCCCGTGGGGCCGCCTGCCGCAGCGATTTGCAGTCGATGAACGCACGCCGCCGCGGCCCCGCTTGATTCCAGGAGAGATTTCATGACCGACGCCGTCATCGTTTCCACCGCGCGGACCCCGCTCGCCAAGAGCTGGAAGGGCGCCTTCAACATGACCCACGGGGCGACGCTGGCCGGCCACGTGATCCGTGCGGCCGTCGAGCGCGCGGGCATCGACCCGGCCGAAGTGGACGACGTGCTGATGGGCTGCGCCAACCCCGAAGGCGCCACCGGCTGGAACATCGCCCGCCAGGCCGCGCTGCGGGCCGGCCTGCCGGTGACCGTCGCCGGGGTAACCGTCAACCGCTTCTGCTCCAGCGGATTGCAGACGATCGCGATGGCCGCGCAGCGCATCATCGCGGGCGAGGGCGACGTGTACGTCGCCGGGGGTGTGGAGAGCATCTCCTGCGTGCAGCAGGAGATGAACATGCACATGTTCCAGGAAAGCTGGCTGAAGGAGAATAAGCCGGAGATCTACTGGCCGATGCTCCAGACCGCCGAGACGGTGGCCAAGCGCTACAACATCCCGCGCGAGCGGATGGACCGTTACGGTGCCGAGAGCCAGCAAAAGGCTTGCGCCGCGCAGGAGGCTGGGCTGTTCAAGGACGAGATCGTGCCGATCACCGTGACCGCCGGTGTGGCCGACCCCAAGCTCGGCATGCGCACCAAGGAGGTGACCGTCAGCCAGGACGAGGGCCTGCGGCCGGGCACCACGTACGAAGCCGTGGCAGGCATCAAGCCGGCCGTGCCGGGCGGAGTGATCGCCGCGGGCAACGCGAGCCAGTTCTCGGACGGGGCCGGGGCCTGCGTGGTGATGAGTGCCGCCGTGGCCGAGAAGCGCAATCTCAAACCCCTGGGGCGGTTCCTCGGCTTTGCGGTCGCAGGCTGCGAGCCCGACGAGATGGGCATCGGGCCGGTGTTCGCGGTGCCCAAGGTGCTGCAACGCCTGGGGCTCAAGGTCGAGGACATCGACCTGTGGGAGCTGAACGAGGCCTTCGCGGTGCAGGTGCTCTACTGCGCGGACCGGCTGGGCATCCCGATGGACCGACTCAACGTGAACGGGGGCGCGATCGCCATCGGTCACCCCTACGGCATGAGCGGGCAGCGTCTGGTCGGCCATGCGCTCATCGAGGGCAAGCGCCGTGGTGCCAAGCGGGTGGGCGTGACCATGTGCATCGGCGGCGGCATGGGTGCGGCCGGGATCTTCGAGGTGCTGTAAGCCGCCTGCCCTCGGCACTTCACCCCCCGCAGCGGGGTCTTTTCCCGTGCGGGGCCGGTGCGGGGGGCGACCTTTCCAAGGCCCCCGCACGGCGCACCGCCCGGCCTCGACTTCGACAGGCTCGTCCTCCATGCGCGCAACGCTCGATTTCCTGCTCAACGATTGGCTCGACGTGGAGGCGCTGACGCGGCGCCCCCGCTTCGCCGACCACAGCCGCGAGACCTTCGCGTCGGTGCTCGATACCTGCGAGCGCATCGCGCGCGAGAAGTTCGCGCCCTACAACCGCCTCGCGGACACCGAGGAGCCGTGGTTCGACGGCGAGCGCGTGCACCTGCCCGAGGCCACGCACGAGGCGATGCGGGCGTACGTGGAATCGGGGATGCTGGCGGCCGCGCAGGACTACGAACTGGGCGGCATGCAACTGCCCTGCGTCGTCGAGATGGCCGCCAATAGCTTCTTCTCGAAGGCGAGCGTCGCCATGAGCGGCTATGCGATGCTCACCAACGGCAATGCCAACCTGCTGATGGCGCACGGCTCTCCCACGCAGAAGGAGGTGTTCGCGCGCAACGAGTTCGCCGGGCGATGGTTCGGCACCATGTGCCTCAGCGAGCCGCAGGCCGGCTCCAGCCTCTCGGACGTGGCCACGCGCGCGCTGCCGGACGGGCACGACTTCGACAGCGATCCTCTGGGGCCGCGCTACCGCCTCAAGGGGCACAAGATGTGGATCTCGGGCGGCGAGCACGAGATCACCGAGAACATCGTCCATCTGGTGCTGGCGAAGATCCCGGGGCCCGATGGCAAGCTGGTGCCGGGGGTGAAGGGCATTTCCCTGTTCGTCGTGCCCAAGCGTCTGGTCGATGAACAAGGGCGCCTGACCGGCGAGCGCAACGACGTGGCCCTGGCCGGCCTGAACCACAAGTGCGGCTACCGGGGCACCACCAATACGCTGCTCAACTTCGGGGAAGGCAGGTTCCCGGTGCGTGCGTACACGGGTGGGCTGGACGGCCGAGGAGCCGGGGCGATCGGCTACCTGGTGGGC
Source organism: Schlegelella aquatica (assembly GCF_026013905.1). NCBI lineage: Bacteria > Pseudomonadati > Pseudomonadota > Betaproteobacteria > Burkholderiales > Sphaerotilaceae > Caldimonas > Caldimonas aquatica. The sequence goes on along the minus strand of NZ_CP110257.1, from coordinate 1,744,651 downwards.
GAGCCGGGCAAAGGGCTGGCCTACATGTTCCACATGATGAACGAGGCGCGCATCGGCGTGGGGCTCGGAGCCACCATGCTGGGCATGGCGGGCTACGAGGCCTCGCTGGAGTATGCGCGCCAGCGTCCGCAGGGCCGCCCCATCGGGCCCGCCGGCAAGGACCCGGCGCAACCGCAGGTGACGATCATCCAGCACCCGGACGTCAAGCGCATGCTGCTCGCCCAGAAGTCGTACTGCGAAGGGGCCCTGGCGCTGGAGCTCTACTGCGCCCGCCTGGTGGATGAGCAGAACACCGCAGCGCCCGATGCTGCCGCCGAAGCCCGCCTGCTGCTGGAGGTTCTGACGCCCATCGCCAAGAGCTGGCCGAGCGAGTGGTGCCTCGAGGCCAACAACCTGGCCATCCAAGTGCTGGGGGGCTACGGGTACACGCGCGACTTCCCCGTCGAGCAGTACTGGCGCGACAACCGTCTCAACATGATCCACGAGGGCACGCACGGCATCCAGGGTCTGGATTTGCTCGGCCGCAAAGTGGTGATGGACGGCGGACGGGGCCTCGCCTTGCTGGCCACCCGCATGCAAGAGACGATCGGCCGGGCGGCCCAGGTGCCGGAGTTGGCCGAGCACGCCGAAAGCCTCGCACGGGCGCTGACCCGCGTGGGCGAGGCCACGCGCGCCGCGTGGGCCACCGGCCACCCGGGCGAGGCCCTGGCCAACGCCACCCCCTACCTGCAAGCCTTCGGCCACGCCGTGCTTGCGTGGATCTGGCTCGACGTGGCGCTGCTGGCGCAAGCGTCGCGGGCGGCCGGAGGCCCGCAGGACTTCCTGCAGGGCAAACTGGCCGCTGCGAAATACTTCTATCGCTACGAGCTGCCCAAGATCGAGGCGTGGCTGAGGGTCGTCGAAACCCGGGACTCCACCTGCCGCGAGATGGAGGAAGGCTGGTTCTGATGAACGTGCGTTGGCTGGACAGGACGATCTGGACGCTGGTGTTCGGCGGCTTGCTCGTGATGTGCCTCGGTGTGTTCGTCGAGCGGCGCGATGAGCCGTTGGGTATGGCGTTCCTGTGGAGCGGCGGTATCGCGACCGCGGTGGGCGCGGTGCTGATCGGGGTGCGCGCCTGGATCGCGCAAGGAGGCGAGCGATGATCCGCCACGTGGTGATGTGGCAACTGCACGAGCCGGCCGACGCGCCGAGGTTCAAGGAGTTGCTCGACTCTTGCAAGAACCTGGTGCCGGGGATGATCGAGTTCGAGGTGGGCGTGCGCAGCGCGCCGCTCGAAGCGAACGTGGACGTGGTGCTCGTCTCGACCTTCGCAGACCAGGCGGCCCTCGACGCCTATCAGAACCACCCCCACCACAAGGCGGTGGGCGCCGAGCTGGGCAAGCTGCGCCGCGACCGGCACGTGCTCGACTACCCGGTGGCGGGCGGTGCGTCGGCGCCGTGAGCCGCCGGGTTCCCCCATGTCCGACTCCTTGTTTCCTCGTTGAAGAAAGATCCCATGAGCGTGCTTTCCCTGTTCGATCTGAGCGGCCGCGTGGCCCTCGTGACGGGCGGCTCCCGCGGGCTGGGGCTGCAGATTGCCGAAGCGCTGGGCGAGGCGGGCGCCAAGGTGATGATCACCTCGCGTAAGGCCCAGGACCTCGAGGAGGCCGCCGCGCGCCTCCAGGACCGTGGCATCGATGCCCGCTGGATCGCGGCCGATGCCAGCAAGGAGGACGACATCCGCCGCATCGTGGACGAGACTCTGCAGCGGCTGGGAGACATCGACATCCTCGTCAACAATGCCGGCGCCACCTGGGGCGCTCCGGCCGAGGATCATCCGGTCGAAGCCTGGGACAAGGTGATGAACCTCAACATCCGGGGCATCTTCATGCTCACGCAGGCGGTGGGCAAGCGCAGCATGATCCCCCGCCGCCAGGGCCGCATCCTCAACATCGCTTCCATCGCCGGCCTGGGCGGCAACCCGCCGTTCATGACGACCATTGCCTACAACACCAGCAAGGGCGCGGTGGTCAACTTCACCCGTGCGCTCGCTTGCGAATGGGGCAAGTACGGCATCACGGTCAATGCGCTGGCGCCGGGCTTCTTCCCCAGCAAGATGACGCGCGGCACGCTGGAGGCCGTGGGCGAGGAGAACCTCGCCAGGCACGCACCCTTGCTGCGCCTGGGCGACGACGAGGACCTGAAGGGCGCGGCGCTGCTGTTCGTTTCGCAGGCGGGCAAGCACATCACCGGCCAGATCCTGGCCGTCGATGGCGGTGTCAGCGCGCTGACGGGGGGTTGAGCCGATGCAGTTTCCGGTGCACATTCCCTTCGTCGAGGCCCTCGGGCTCGAACTGGTCTCCATCGGCGACGGGGAGGCCGAGCTGAGACTGTCCTTGCGCGAGACGCACTTCAACTCCTTTCGCGTGGCGCACGGCGGCGTGAGCATGACGATGCTGGACGTGGCCATGGCGCATGCGGCACGCAGCATCAACCGCGATCGTCCGGACTTCGGCCCCGGTGTGGTCACGATCGAGATGAAGACGAGCTTCATGCGCCCGGGCGAGGGCACGCTGCGCGCGCGTGGGCGGCTGCTGCACCGCACGGCGACGCTCGCTTTCTGCGAGGGCGAGATCGTGGACGACGCCGGGCAGCGGCTCGCCCACGCCACCGGCACTTTCAAGTACCTGCGCGCGCTCCCCTCGGACAAGCGCGACGTCAAGCCCCTGCAGCGCCGCATCGACGGCGCGGGCTCGGATTGAGGCACACCCCGGCGCCTTCTGCCAGAACCGACACCGATGAGAGAACCCATGAGCACGCTGACCAACCGACAGATCCTCCTCGCCTCGCGTCCCGCCGGCGAGCCGACCGTGGACAACTTCAAGCTGGTCGAAACGCCGGTGCCCGAGCTGCAAGACGGCCAGGTGCTGGTGCGCCACCACTACCTTTCGCTGGACCCGTACATGCGCGGCCGGATGAACGAGGGCAAGAGCTACGCGCAGCCGCAGCCGCTTGGTGAAGTGATGATCGGCGGCACCGTGGGCGAGGTGGTCCAGTCGCGCAATCCGAACTTCCAGGTGGGCGACAAGGTGGTGGGCATGGGCGGGTGGCAGGAGTACGCCGTGGTCGATGCCCACCAGCGCGGCGTGCTGCAGAAGGTGGACACGACGCACATCCCGCTGTCCGCCTACCTCGGCGCGGTCGGCATGCCCGGGGTCACCGCCTGGTACGGCCTCGTCAAGATCATCGAGCCCAAAGCCGGCGAGACGGTGGTGGTCAGCGCCGCGAGCGGTGCCGTGGGCGGGGTGGTGGGCCAGTTGGCCAAGGTGCGGGGCTGCCGGGCGGTGGGCATCGCCGGCGGGCCCGACAAGTGCCGCTACGTCGTCGAGGAACTGGGCTTCGACGCCTGCATAGACTACAAGCAGCACCGCGATGTGCGGTCTCTCGCGTCGGCCCTCAAGGAGGCCTGCCCGGACGGCATCGACGGCTACTTCGAGAACGTCGGCGGGATGATGCTCGATGCCGTGTTGCTGCGCATGAACGCCTTCGCGCGCATCGCGCTGTGCGGCATGATCTCCGGCTACAACGGCGAGCCGATCCCCTTGCAGAACCCGCAGCTGCTGCTCGTCAACCGCGTGAAGTTGCAGGGCTTCATCGTCAGCGAGCACATGGACGTCTGGCCCGAGGCGCTGAAGGAACTGGGCACGCTCGTGGCGACCGGCAAGCTCAAGTACCGCGAGTCGATCGCCCAAGGCATCGAAAGTGCCCCCGAGGCCTTCATCGGATTGCTCAAGGGGCGCAACTTCGGCAAGCAACTGGTGAAGCTGATCTGATCCACACGCGGGCCGCGGCACCGGGTGCCGCGCCCGGATCGGGGGAGACGCAGCGCGGCCGGGCGTGTCCTTCGGCCGGCGGGGCCAGCCCCACCGGATGCGGCCGCGGTAGCTCTCCCAGGGAGGCCCGACATGCAACAAGCCACGCTCTCCGAGATCGGCGCTGGTCGTACCCACGACGTCATCAACCAGAGCGCGCCGCTGGTCGATGTGAACCTCTACCAGGGCAACCGGGCACTGCGCGACGCACTGGTTCACCATCTCGGCGCGTCGTTCGACGACCGTGAATTGCAAGAGCTGGGGGCTCTCGCCGGCAGTGCGCACATGCAGCAGCACGCGCGGCTCGCCAACGTGCACACCCCCGAGCTGCGCACGCACGACCGCCAGGGCCGGCGCATCGACCAGGTCGAGTTCCATCCGAGTTACCACGCGCTGATGGAAGCGGCGATCCGCCACGGACTGCATGCTGCGGCCTGGGTGCGACCCGCTCATGGCCATCTGCTGCGCGCCGCGGGGTTCATGCTCTTCACGGAACTCGAGCCCTCGGTGCTGTGCCCGGTGTCGATGACGTATGCCGCCACCCCTGCGCTGCGGGCCAACCCTGCGCTGCACGCCGCGTGGTTTCCCAAGCTCGCGAGCACGGTGTACGACCCGCGCTTCATCCCCGCGGACCGCAAATCCGGCGTCACGATGGGCATGGGCATGACCGAGAAGCAGGGCGGCTCCGACGTGCGCGCCAACACGACCCAGGCCGTGTACGAGCAAGACACCCCCTGGGGACGGTGCTATCGCCTGGCCGGACACAAGTGGTTCTTCTCGGCGCCCATGTGCGACGCCTTTCTCGTGCTGGCCCAGGCGCCCGGCGGGCTCAGCTGCTTCTTCCTGCCGCGCTGGCTGCCAGACGGCACGGTCAATGCACTGCACATCCAACGGCTGAAGGACAAGCTGGGCAACAAAGCGAACGCGAGCTCGGAGGTGGAGTTCCTCGGCGCGCAGGCCTGGCTGGTGGGAGAGGAGGGCCGGGGCGTGCCCCAGATCCTCGAGATGGGCACTCACACGCGCCTGGACTGCGCCCTGGGCACGGCGGGGCTGATGCGCCATGCGCTCGCCCTGGCGCTGCATCACACGGCGCAGCGCGAGGCGTTCGGCAGGCCGCTGATCGCCCACCCGTTGATGCGCAACGTGCTGGCCGACCTGGCCGTGGAAGTCGAGGCCGCCATCGCGCTTGCGCTGCGGCTCGCCCATGCCTTCGACGCCGAGGGCGACCCCCACGAGGCAGCGATGCGCCGTGTGCTGACGCCGGTGGCCAAGTACTGGATCTGCAAGCGCGGCAGCGCCTTCGCGCAGGAGGCGATGGAATGCCTGGGCGGCAACGGCTACGTCGAGGAACGCGGCGAGGGCGTGATGGCCCGCATCTACCGCGAGATGCCGGTCAACTCCATTTGGGAAGGCGCGGGCAACGTGATGGCGCTGGATCTGTTGCGCGCCTTGCGCAAGCGGACGGGCACGGGCGCCGACGTGGTCGACGCCCTGGCCGCCGAATGGGCCGCCGGGCGCAGTGCGGACGCCCGCATCGACCGGCGGGCGGCGCAGGTGCTGCAGCGCCTCGAAGACGGTGTCGAGGAGGTCGAGGCGCGCCGCTTGGCGCAGGACGTGGCGCTGGTCACCCAGGCCTGCCTGCTGCGCCGCCATGCGCCGGAGCCGGTCTTCGAGGCCTTCTGCGCCTCGCGTCTGGAGGCCGACTGGGGCCAGGCCTTCGGCACGCTGCCTGCGGCCACCGACTTCGAGGGCATCCTGGCCCGGGCCATGCCCGTCTGAAGCGCCCAGGCAAGGCGCCGAACGCCCGGTCCGGTGCATCCGGAGGCCGGCCGGTGGCACGTCGCAGGCATTTCTCACCACGCACACGGATCGAAAGGACGAGCAGATGAAGAGCTTTCACGGCAAGACGGCAGTAGTGACGGGGGCGGCCTCCGGCTTCGGGTTGGAACTCTCGCGACTGGCCGCGCGGGCCGGCATGAACGTGGTGATGGCCGACGTGCAGACCGACGCGCTCGAACGCGCGGCCGAGGAGGTGCGCGATGCGGGCGCGCAGGTGCTCGCCCGGCGCACGGACGTCTCCAAGGCCGGCGACGTCGAAGCCCTGGCCGAGGCCACGACGCAGCGCTTCGGCGTGCCTCATCTGGTCTTCAACAACGCCGGGGTCGGCGGCGGCGGTCTGATCTGGGAAAGCAGCGTCAAGGACTGGGAGTGGGTGCTGGGGGTCAACCTCTGGGGCGTGATCCACGGGGTGCGCGTCTTCACGCCCTTGATGCTGGAGGCCGCCGGCAACGACCCGGACTACGAGGGGCACATCGTCAACACGGCCTCCATGGCCGGGCTGCTGAATGCGCCCAACATGGGCGTGTACAACGTGAGCAAGCACGCGGTCGTGAGCCTGACGGAGACGCTGTACCAGGACCTGCACCTCGTCACCGACCAGGTGGACTGCTCCGTGCTGTGCCCCTACTTCGTGCCGACGGGCATCCACGAGTCCCACCGCAATCGCCCGCCGGAGCTCGCGGCAGCGACGAAACCCACCCCCAGCCAGATGATCGCCCAGGCCATGAGCGCGAAGGCCGTCACCTCGGGCAAGGTCACGGCCGCCGAGGTGGCCCAGAAAGTGCTCGATGCGGTGCGCGACCAGCGCTTTTACATCTACAGCCATCCGCAGGCACTGGGCAACGTGCAAACGCGCCTGGAAGACGTGGTCATGGGCCGCAACCCCAGCGATCCCTTCGCCGCCAGGCCCGAACTCGGCCAACAGCTGCGCGCGGCCCTGCGGCAGGCCAGGGGGTCCTGAGCCATAAGGCAAGGAGCCCCTGCCTGCGAGCGCGGCCGGTGGCCTCGCCCCCTATGGCAAACTGCGCGGCTTTCCGAACCCTTACCGGTTGGCAGTGTTGGACAAGATCCTTCTCCAGATCGCGGCGGAACTGAACGTCCGCCCGGCCCAGGTCAACGCCGCGGTGGAGCTGCTCGACGGCGGCTCGACCGTGCCTTTCATCGCCCGCTACCGCAAGGAGGCCACGGGCGGCCTCGACGACGCCCAGCTGCGCGAGCTCGAGACGCGCCTGGCGTACCTGCGCGAGCTGGAAGAGCGCCGCCAGGCGGTGCTCAAGAGCATCGAGGAGCAGGGCAAGCTGACGCCCGAGCTGCGCGCGGCGATCGAGGCCGCGCCCACGAAGCAGGAGCTGGAAGACCTGTACCTGCCGTACAAGCCCAAGCGCCGCACCAAGGGCATGATCGCCCGCGAGGCCGGCCTCGAGCCGCTGGCCGACAAGCTTTTCGCCGACCCGACGTTGGACCCGGTGGCCGAGGCACAGGTCTTCATCAACGCCGACGCGGGCTTTGCCGACGCGTTCGCGGTGCTCGACGGTGTGCGCGACCTCCTCTCCGAGCGCTGGGCGGAAGATGCCGCGCTGGTGGGCAAGCTGCGCGAATGGCTCTGGGAGGAGGGGCTCTTCCAGTCCAAGCTGATGGACGGCAAGGACCCGAACAATCCCGACGTCGCCAAGTTCCGCGACTACTTCGACTACGCCGAGCCGATCAAGACCGTGCCCTCGCACCGCGCGCTCGCCGTGTTCCGCGGCCGCGCACAGGAGATCCTGGACGCCAAGCTCGTGCTGGACGAGGAGGTCGCGCCCGGCAAGCCCACGCTGGCCGAGGGCCGCATCGCCCGGCACCTCGGCTGGAGTCACGCCAAGCGCCCGGCCGATGAACTGATCCGCAAGACGATCGCCTGGACCTGGAAGGTCAAGCTCTCGTTGAGCCTGGAGCGCGACCTGTTCTCCAGGCTGCGCGAGGAAGCCGAGAAGGTCGCGATCAAGGTGTTCGCCGAGAATCTGCGCGACCTGCTGCTGGCCGCGCCGGCCGGCCGGCGCGTGGTGATGGGCCTGGACCCGGGCATCCGCACCGGCGTGAAGGTGGCCGTCGTGAACGAGACCGGCAAGGTGGTGGACACGGCCACCGTCTACCCGCACGAGCCGCGCAACGACTGGGAAGGCTCCATCCACACCCTCGGCCGCCTGTGCGCGACCCACGGCGTGAACCTGATCGCCATCGGCAACGGCACTGCGAGCCGCGAGACCGACAAGCTCGCGGCCGATCTCATCAAGCGCATCCAGCAGTTGGCGCCGGGCACCCCCATCGAGAAGGTGGTGGTGAGCGAGGCGGGCGCGTCGGTCTACTCGGCCAGCGAGTACGCCAGCAAGGAACTGCCCGACCTCGATGTGAGCCTGCGCGGGGCCGTGAGCATCGCCCGGCGAGTGCAGGACCCGCTGGCCGAACTCGTCAAGATCGACCCGAAGAGCATCGGCGTGGGCCAGTACCAGCACGACGTGAACCAGAGCGAGCTGGCGCGCACGCTCGATGCGGTGGTCGAGGACTGCGTCAACTCGGTGGGCGTGGACCTCAACACCGCCTCGGCGCCGCTCTTGGCGCGCGTTTCGGGCCTGAGCCCCTCGGTGGCGGCCAGCATCGTGCGCTGGCGTGATGCCCACGGTGCCTTTCGCAATCGGCAGCAGCTGCTGGAAGTGTCCGGGCTGGGCCCCAAGACGTTCGAGCAGGCCGCGGGCTTCCTGCGCATCCGTGACGGCGACAACCCCCTCGACATGTCGGGGGTGCATCCCGAGACCTACCCGATCGTCCAGCGGATGCTGGACGCGCTGGGCAAGCCCATCCAGGAAGTGATGGGCCGCGCGGACGTGATCCGCAGCCTCAAGCCCGAGGCCTTCGCCGACGAAAAGTTCGGCGCGATCACCGTCAAGGACATCCTGGCGGAGCTGGAAAAGCCCGGCCGCGACCCGCGCCCGGACTTCAAGGTGGCTCGCTTCAACGAAGGGGTCGAGGACATCAAGGACCTGCAGCCCGGCATGGTTCTCGAAGGCACGGTGAGCAACGTGGCCGCGTTCGGCGCCTTCGTGGACCTGGGCGTGCACCAGGACGGCCTGGTGCACGTGAGCCAGCTGTCGCACAAGTTCGTCAACGACGCGCGCGAGGTGGTCAAGGCCGGCGACATCGTCAAGGTCAAGGTGCTGGAGGTGGATCTCGCCCGCAACCGGATCTCGCTGACCATGAAGCTCGACTCCAGCGTGCCGAAGGGCGGGGCACGCGCAGGCGACAACGCCTTCCGTCCGGCCGGACGGCAGGAGCGCTACGGCGGGCACAAGGGCAGCCAGGCGGCGCCGCAGTCGGCGATGGCGGCCGCGTTCGCCAAGCTGCAAGCCGGCCAGAAGCGATGAGCGCGCCGCCGAGCCGGCGGTCGAACGGCGACCGGCCGGCGCGGCCGCTGCTTGGAGGCATGCTGTTACCGGCCCGACTTGTGGGAGACGCCGGCTCGGACGAAGATGCGTGAGGCTCGGGGCCGGGGAGGCTCAACCCGGGCCCTTGTCCCGTTCGCGTCCTCACAAGGAGACACCACATGCTCAGACTACGCACACTCGCACCCGTCGCGGCACTCGCCCTGCTGAGCGCCTGTGGCCATGGCATGTACGGCCAGGGTCGCGGCCCTGGGATGGGGCCCGGCCCTGGGATGGGGCCCGGCCCCGGGATGGGGCCCGGCCCGGGGCCGGGGCCCGGCGCCGGGCCGATGTACCCGGGCGCGCAAGCCGTCGCCATGCTTCAGCCCACCCAAGGGAATGCCACGGCGGGTACGGTGCGCTTCGAGCAGCACCGGCACGCGGTGATGGTGTTCGCTCGTGTCACCGGCCTCAAGCCCAACCAGGAACACGGCTTCCACGTCCACGAAAAGGGTGACTGCTCCAGCCCCGACGGCATGAGCGCCGGCGGGCACTTCAACCCGACGGGCAAGCCGCACGGGCATTTCTCGGGCACCGAGCGGCACGCGGGCGACATGCCGAACCTTCGCGCCGATGCGAACGGTGTGGCCGAGACGCGCTTCATGATGACCGGCATGGAAGTGGGCACCGGAGGCGCCACCGACATCGTGGGCAAGGGCCTCATCGTCCACGTCAACCCGGACGACTACACCAGCCAGCCCACCGGCAACGCGGGCGGGCGGCTGGCGTGCGCCGTGATCCAGAAGTCCTGATGCCGGTCCCGCCGCCCGCTGCGGGCGAGACCGCCCCCGTCGTGCGCGCCGTGCCCTCGCGGGCGGGCGCGCTGTCGTTTCCGATGCACGCACTACACATCCATGCCGGGCCGCGCGCCCGGGAGCACATCCGCCGTCACGGGCTGAGCCCGGAGGACATTCGCATCGTCGCCGGCGCCGCGGGCGGGCCCAAGGGGCTGATCCTCGGCCCGCTGGACGAACACATCTTCGGGACGTGGCTGGCGGCCAGCGCGCACCCGGTGCATCTGATCGGGGCCTCGATCGGGGCATGGCGCATGGCCACCGGGGCGATGCACGACGCGGCGCGGCAGTTCCGCCGCTTGGCGCACGACTACATCCACGAGCGCTACGAGCCCGAGCCCGGACGACGCACGCCGAGCGCCGCGCAGGTCAGCCGCCGGTTCTCGGCGGCTCTGGATGCCTTCTTCGACGGTCGCATCGCGGAGGTGATCGCCCATCCGCGCTACACCTTGCACATCGTCACTTCACGCGGGCGTCACATCCTCTCGCGCGAAGGCAAGGTCCGGACCCCGCTGGGCTATCTCGGGGCCGTCCTGTGCAACAGCGCGAGCCGCCGCGGGCTGGGGTGGTGGCTGGAGCGCGTGGTCTTCTCGAGCCCGGGATCGCGGCTGCCCCTGCAACTGCACGATCTGCCGTACCGGGGCGTGCCGCTGAGCGAGCACAACTTCAAGCCCGCGCTGCTGGCTTCGTGCTCGATTCCCTTCGTGCTGCAGGCCGTCCACGACATTCCCGGCGCGCCGCCCGGCGCCTATTGGGATGGCGGCATCACCGACTACCACCTGCACTGGAACTACAGCTCCATCGCGGCGGAGGCCGAGGCACAGGCGGAGTGCCGAGGGGGCCTGGCGCTGTACCCGCATTTCCAGCGCTCGCTCGTGCCCGGGTGGCTCGACAAGATGTGGAAGGGCCGCCACCGGCCGACGCCGCATCTCGACAATCTCATCGTGCTGGCGCCCAACCCCGAGTGGATCCGCACGCTGCCCAACGGCAAACTGCCCGACCGCACCGACTTCAAGCGCTACGGCTTCGACTTCGACGGGCGCATCGCGGTCTGGAGCCGGGCGGTGGAGGAAAGCCGCCGGCTTGCCGACGAGTGGGCGCAGTGGCTGGAGGCCGGGTGTCCGGCCGACCGGGTGCAGCCCTTGTGAAGCGCCTACATCGAGGCTTCCAACATCGCGCGGTAGTCGTCTTCGCTCGCCGGCCGTGGATTGGTCTTGTGGCAATGGTCGGCCATCGCGCCCTGAATGATGCGATCGAACCAGCCGGGCTCCACGCCCAGTTGCCGCAGCCCGGTGGGCAGGCCGAGCCGCGCCGTCATCGTGCGGATCGCATCCGGCACCTCGCTGGCTGAGCGCAGCCCCATCGCGTGAGCCATGCGCTCCAGACGGCGTTCGGCGCGGACCGATTCGGCGTCGGCATTGAAGCGCACCACCGCGGGCAGGAAGATCGCATTGAGCGTGCCGTGGTGCAGCTTCGGGTTCACGCCGCCCAGGCTGTGACTCAGGCTGTGCACGCAGCCCAGGCCCTTCTGGAAGGCCATCGCCCCTTGCATCGAGGCGCTCATCATCTGTCGGCGCGCCTCCCGGTCCTGGCCGTTGCGGGTGGCCCGCTCGATATGGGCCCAGCCGCGTTCGAGCCCGTCGAGCGCGATGCCGTCGGCGGGCGGGTTGAAGGCCGCGGACATGAAGGTTTCCACGCAATGGGCGATCGCGTCCATTCCGGTGGCGGCGGTCAAGCCGGCCGGCAGGCCGAGCGTCAGGTCGGGATCGCAGATCGCCGCCTTGGGCAGCAGGTGCCAGGAGTGAAAGCCGAGCTTGCGGCCGTCGTCGACGATGATGATCGCGCCGCGGGCCACCTCGCTGCCGGTGCCCGCAGTCGTCGGGACGGCGACGAGGGGCGCCGCACGCTCGGTGATCCGGGGGCTGCCTCCTTCGATCGTCGCGTAGGTCTTGAGGGGGCCCGGGTGCCGGGCCGCGATCGCCACGCCCTTGGCGAGGTCGATGCTGGAGCCGCCGCCCACCGCGATCAGCCCGTCGCAGCCAGCGGCCGCGAACACCGCCTCGGCCGCGCGCACGGCCGCCTCGGTGGGATTGGGCGGCGTCTGATCGAAGACGGCGACGGGCCATCCGGGCAGGGCCGCGAGTGCGCGGTCCAAGACGCCGGCGGCACGCACGCCGGCATCCGTCACCACCAACGGGCGTCGTATGCCGATGCGCTCGCACTCCTGCGGCAGCAGGGCAATCGCCCCGAAGTCGAACTGGATCTGCGTGAGGTAGTAGATCAACGCCATGTCGCACCCTGCATCGTTGTCACCTGCGCGACACCGTGGCGCGCAGTCGTCGGTGCACCGGCGCGGGGCTCGGCTCGCGCGTCGGTGCGCAAGGGCCAGTATGCTTGCGGCGCGCGTCCCTGGGAACACACGCAATCCCTGCCCACCAGGGCCGTCGCCGAGAGGAGCCATGAGCCAGAGTCTGCTCACCCCGAAGATGCGCGGCGTGCTCGACCGCATCCGCCGCGCCAACCACACGCCGTATCACCAGTTGCCGGTCGAGCAGGCGCGCGCCGCCTATGAGGCGGCCGCCGAGATCCTGGACCTGCCCCGTGCGCCGCTGCCGCGCGTGGAGAACCTGCACTTGCCCGCGGCCGACGGCAGCCTGCGACGCGCCCGCCTGTATGCACCCTCGCACGAGCGGCTGCCCGTGCTGCTGTACTTCCACGGCGGAGGTTTCACGATCGGCAGCATCGAGACGCACGACAGCCTGTGCCGGCAGCTGGCGTTGCGCGCGGGTTGTGCGGTGGTGTCCTACGAGTACCGCCTGGCGCCGGAGCATCGCTTTCCGACCGCGGTGGAGGACTGCTGGGCGGCGTTGCGCGCGCTCGGGCCCGCGGCCGCCGAGTGGGGGCTCGACGGCGGCCGGCTCGCGGTGGGGGGCGACAGCGCGGGCGGCACGCTCGCCGCGGTGTGCGCGATCCTGGCGCGAGACCATGGCCTTGGGCTGGCCGCGCAACTGCTCATCACGCCAGGCACCTGCGCGCACCAGGACACCGGATCGCATCGGCTCTTCGCGCAGGGGTTCGTGTTGGAGCGTGCGGCGATCGACTGGTTCTTCGATCATTACATCGGTCACCACCACCGCAACGACTGGCGGTTCGCGCCGCTGAACGCGGACGACCTGGAAGGCGTGGCTCCGGCATGGGTCTGCGTCGCCGAATGCGACCCCCTGGCCGACGAGGGCATCGCCTACGCCGACCGCCTGCGCATGGCGGGCGTGGCGGTGGAGCTCGACGTGTATCGCGGAGTGACGCACGATTTCATCAAGATGGGCCGGGCGATCCCCGAAGCCCAGGAGGCGCAAGCCGCAGGCGCTGCCGTACTGAAGGAGGCCTTTTCGTCATGACCCAGCTCAAGCGCAACAACTTCCGTTTCCTCTACCGCCTGCGGGTGCGTTGGGCCGAGGTGGACGCGCAGAAGATCGTCTTCAACGGCCACTACCTGACGTACGTGGACACCGCGATCACCGACTACTGGCGGGCCTTGGCGCTGCCTTACCCCGAGGCGCTGGAGCAGTTCGGCGGCGACCTGTTCGTCAAGAAGGCCACGATCGAGTACCACGCGCCCGCCCGCTACGACGACCAGCTCGAGATCGGCATCCGCTGCGAGCGGGTCGGCACCTCCTCGATGACGTTCAGGATCGGCATCTTCCGGCAAGACGAGCTGCTCATCACCGGGGAGGTGGTCTACGTCTATGCGGACCCGAAGGTGCACAAGTCCATGCCCGTGCCGCCGGAGTTGCGCGAGGTGCTCACCGCCTACGAGCAGGGCCAGTCCATGGTGCACGTCAAGGTCGGCGGATGGGACGAGCTGGGCGAGGACGCCCGGCTCGTGCGCACGGAGGTCTTCATCCAGGAGCAGCGCATCCCCGAGGAGATGGAGTGGGACGATGCCGACCGCAGTTGCGTGCACGCCGTGGCCTACAACCGCTTCGGGATGCCCTTGGCCACGGGCCGGCTGCTCGAGCACGTCCCCGGTGTGGCGAAGATCGGCCGCATGGCCGCCCGGCGCACGCTGCGCGGCGGCGGCGTGGGACGCGCCGTGCTGGAGGCGCTGATGCAGGCCGCGCGGGCGGGCGGCTATCACGAGGCGGTGCTGCACGCGCAGACCTCCGCGGCGGGCTTCTACGCGCGCGCAGGCTTCGTGCCGCGAGGCCCCGAATTCGACGAGGTGGGCATCCCCCACGTGGAGATGGTCAAGACCTTGTGAGACCGGCTCTCGGCCATTGGCGCAGATGCTCGCGCCGCTCCCCGGCGCGCTCGGCGCCCGGGCCGGGGTGGGTGCGCTCGACGACGAGTGCGCGCTCGGCACCGCCCTCGCGCTCGACCACCAGCACCGTCGAGCAACGCGTGCCGTAGCGGCCGTCCGGCGTGCGGATGTAGGCGGACGAGAGCCACCGCTCCCACTCCAGCGGCACACCGGTGCGCGGCAGTTCCTCGTCCGGCGCCGGAGTCGGGTCCGACAGGGCATCGAGAAGCCGCTCGATCAGTTGCTCGGTGGAGTGGGCGGACGCCAGGGTTTCGGCCAAGCGCTGCTTGAGGCGGCGGACTTTGGGCCACGGCGTGTCCAGCAGCGCGTTCGACAGCCCGTACAGGCCCGGCGTGAGGCGCACGGGTGGCAGGAGGGCCGCATGCGCCAGCGCGGAGCCGCCGGCCGCAGCAGGGGATGCCCCCCGCGCACAGGGGTGGTTGGACCACCACCGCAGTTCGCCGGCTCCCCAGTCGGCCGCCAGAAGGTTGAAGCCGTTGTAGGGGACGCTCGCGTGGGCCTCGACGAAGGCGTCGAAGCTGTGCCCGCCGACCAGCCACTCGGTGACGAGCGTTCCGCGCGAGGGCGCGGCCGGGTTCATGCGGGCGGGGTCGCGCACATTGGTGAGCAGTGCCAGGCGGCCCGCGGGGCTCACGCCCATCCAGGTGCCCCCTGCCTGGAGATCCCGACCGGCGAGGATTTGGGGGGTGTCAGGGCGGGGTGGCCACCAATGCAGCGGCGCGGCCGCGCGGTCGAAGAACTCGTCCCGGTTGGCGGCGACGACCAGGGGAAAGCGCGGATGCGCTTCGAACGCGAGGGCTACGAGGCACATGGCACGAACACCTCGACATGGCGCTCGCCGACGATCCACCGCGTTGCCGCCCCCACGGCCCGTTCGATCTCCGCCTGGAGCGCCTCGCTCACGCCGCAGGGATGCCGGTACACCTCCATCCAGGTCTGCAGGCCGTCCTTTTCTTCCGGGCGGCGCCACAGCTCGGCCATGAGCGACGGGTGGGCGGCGACCAGCCGCGACTGCGCGGCGCGGATGTGAGGCTCGGCGGCCGGCGCATCCGCGGCAGGCACGCTGTAGTAGATGAACAGGGCACGCATCAGCGCAGTCTGCAACAAGGGCCGCCGGGCGCCGCCCCGGTCAATCCTGAGGCGGCAGCTCGTACGGCAGGGGTTCCAGCGCGAGGGCAGGGCCGTCGGCCGCGCCGAGGTGCAGCGAGCCGCTGCCGGTGGCGGCGATCTTCAGTTCGGCAAAGAGGCTCCATCGCCCTTCGTCGCGCGCATCGGGGGCGGCGAGCACCACCATGCCGCAAGGCTGCGAGGGGTCCTCGCTGTGGAAGACCTCCTGGCCCGCGCGCGCTTCGACCGGTGCGGCGAGGAGGAAGCCCCGGCGCTTGAGCGTCCCGCGGTACTGACTGCGGGCGACGACCTCCTGCCCCGGATAGCAGCCCTTCTTGAAGTTGACGCCGCCCACGGCTTCCAGGTTCACCATCTGAGGCACGAACTGATCCACCGTCGGGGCGGTGATCCGCGGCACGGCGCTCATCACTTCGAGCCAGCGCCAGTGCGCTTCTGGCAGAGGGGGCAGCGCAGGGGGCTGCTCGGCATCGCGGGGCGCGGCCCACAGCCAGCGCGGCACGCGGGCGGCATCGGGCAGGCGCAACACGCAGGCCGCTCCCAGGCCGGCGCGCGCCCACGGGGCGGAAGGGGCGTGCGCGCCCAGCGCTTCGGCAGCCTGAGCGCCGGCCAAGCCCACCAGACGCCATTGAGCCGAGGCGTCGGAGAGCTTCACCTTGGCGCGCAGCACGAACATGGACAGGCGCTTCAGGGTGGCGGGCAGCACGTCGGCGCTGCAGGCCAGCAGGACTCGCTCGGGCGACGTCTTCCAGAGGACGAAGGTGGCGAGCAACCGCCCCTTGGGCGAGCAGTAGCCGGCCATCCTCGCTTCGTGCGTGCCGAGCAGCATCACGTCCTGCGTGAGCTGGCCATGCAGGAACTGCGCGGCCTCGGGGCCCTCGGCCGCGATCAGTCCCCAGTCGGTGAGGTCGAGCGCACCGCCGAGCGACGCCGTCGGGAGGTCGGCGGCCCGCGTCGGCGATGCGGCCATGGTGGCTTGAAGGCGATCGTCACTCATGCCTCCATTATGATCAGCGCCCGTTCACAGAGTCCTGCCAGGGTCACCTGCGTTCGTCCACACCATGCGTTGGTTGCGGCGCCTGCTCGGCGCATTCGTCTTGCTGGCCCTCGTGGCAGGGGCCGCCGCCTTGTGGTGGCTGCACAGGCCGTTGGAGCTGGCCGCGCCGAGTGTCGAGTTCTCGGTCGAGCCGGGCATGTCGCCGCGGCAGATCGCGCAAGGCTGGGTCGATGCCGGGGTGCGCACTTCGCCGCTCGTCTTGTACGAGTGGTTCCGCTGGTCCGGCGACGCGCGGCGCATCCGGGCCGGCAGCTACGAGATCCGCACCGGCGCCACCCCGCGGGACTTGCTGCGCAAGATGGTGCTGGGCGACGAGTCCTTGGCCACGGTGCGCTTCATCGAGGGCTGGACCTTCCGGCAGGTGCGGGCCGCACTGGCCGGGGCCGAAGGGCTCAAGCCCACCATCACCGGGATGAGCGATGCCGAGGTGATGGCCGCCTTGGGCGCGCCGGGCCGGCACCCCGAGGGACGGTTCTTTCCCGACACCTATGCATACAGTCGCGGCAGCACCGACCTGGCCGTCCTGCAGCGGGCCTACCGGGCGATGGCCAAGCGGCTCGACGAAGCCTGGGCCCGGCGCCATCCCGACTTGCCGCTGCGCAGCCCGGACGAAGCCCTGATCCTGGCCTCGATCGTCGAGAAGGAAACGGGCCTGGCGTCGGACCGCCCCCAGGTGGCGGGCGTGTTCGTCAATCGCCTGCGCATCGGTATGCCCTTGCAGACCGACCCGAGCGTCATCTACGGGCTCGGCGAGGCGTTCGACGGCAACCTGCGCAAGCGCGACCTGCAAACCGACACGCCCTACAACACCTACACCCGTCCGGGTCTGCCACCCACGCCCATCGCGATGCCCGGCAAGGACTCGCTGATGGCGGCCGTGCAGCCGCAGCGCACCAAGGCGCTGTACTTCGTGGCGCGGGGCGACGGCAGCAGCGTCTTCAGCGAGAGTCTGGCCGAGCATAATCGGGCGGTCGACAAGTACCAGCGCCGCCAGGGCGCCTCCTCGGCTCGATGAGCGGCCTTTTCATCACGTTCGAAGGCATCGACGGTGCCGGCAAGTCCACCCACCTCGCCTCGGTGGCCGACCGGCTGCGGCGCGCCGGCCGCGACGTGGTCCAGACGCGCGAGCCGGGCGGCACCGCGCTGGCCGAGTCGCTGCGCGAGTTGCTGTTGCAGCGGCCGATGGACCCGCTGACCGAGGCGCTGCTCGTCTTCGCCGCGCGGCGCGATCATCTGCGCGAGGTCATCGTGCCGGCGCTGCAGTCCGGACGCACGGTGCTGTGCGATCGCTTCACCGACGCGACCTTTGCCTATCAGGGCGCGGGCCGGGGCTTCGACCTGGGTGTGCTGGCCCAGCTCGAGCGCTGGGTGCAAGAGGGGCGGCAGCCCGACCTGACGGTGTGGTTCCGGGTGCCGCCTGAAGTCGCGGCGCGCCGGCTGGCGGAGGCCCGGGCCCCCGACCGCTTCGAGCAGCAGCCGCTCGAGTTCTTCCAGCGCGTGGATGCCGGGTATGCGCGCCGGGCCGAGGCGGACCCCGGGCGCTTCGTCATCATCGACGGGCAAGGCGAGCGCGAGGAGGTGGCCGCGCGGCTGGCCGAGGCGCTGGAGGCCCGCGGCCTATGAGCGCGGCCATCGCAGCCCGCGACGAGCCCATGCCTCTGCCGCCGTGGCTCGAGCAGCCCCTGGCCGATCTGCTGCGGCGGCAGCGCGGGCACGCCGTGCTTCTCGCCGCCTCGCCGGGCGTCGGCCTGCTGGACCTGGGCCTCGCCGTCGCCCAAAGCTGGCTGTGCGAAGCACGCGCCGCCGACATGCCGGCCTGCGGGGCGTGCGCCAGCTGCCGGCTGGTGCAGGCGCACACGCACCCCGACTTGCTCGTGCTGGTGCCCGAAGCCTTGCAGGAGGCGCTGGGCTGGCTGGCGACGGAGGACGGTGAGGCCAAGGCGAGCAAGGCCAAGCCGAGTCGCGAGATCAAAGTGGAGGCGCTGCGGCGGGCGGTGGAGTTCGCGCAGCAGACCAGCTCGCGGGGACGCGCCAAGGTGGTGGTGATCTTCCCCGCGGAGCGCATGAACGCCATCTCGGCCAACACGCTGCTGAAGACGCTGGAGGAGCCTCCGGGCGAGGCGCGCTTCGTCTTGTGCACCGAAGGCGTCGATGCCTTGCTGCCCACGATCCGCAGCCGCTGCCAGATGGTGGCGCTGCACCCGCCCGAGCCCGGCATGGCCCGCCATTGGCTCGAAGCGCGCGGCGTGCGCGAGGGCCAAGTGCTGCTGGCGGCGGCCGGAGGGCAGCCGTATGCAGCGTTGGCGCTCGTCGAGGCGGGCGTGGACGCCTCCCAGTGGGCGGCGCTGCCGCAGCGGCTCGCTCGCGGCGAGGGGCAGGCGGTGGCCGGGTGGCCGGCGCCCCTGCTCGTGCAGACGCTGCAAAAGCTCTGCCACGACGCGATGGCGATCGCTGTGGGCGGCTCGCCGAGGTACTTCCCATCCGCGTCGTTCGAGGGCCTGCGAGGCGACATCTCCGCGCTCTCGGCCTGGGCGCGCGAGCTCTCGCGTGTCGCACGTCACGAAGACCATCCGTGGCATGCGGCGTTGCTGGCCGACGCGCTTGTGGCGCAAGCGAAGCGCCACTTAAACTCCCCGCAATGAGTGAGACGACTGCTCGCCCCGGCGCCGCTGCGCATGCTGCGACCGGCAACCCTGCGCGTCCCAGCGTGATCCAGCTCGTGTTCCGCGAGAAGGGCGCGCTGTACGCAGCCTACATCTCGGCCTTCAGCGACGGCGGCCTTTTCGTGCCCACCACCCGCGACTACCGGCTGGGGGAGGACATCTACCTGCTGCTGTCGCTGCCGGACGATCCGCAGCGCTACCCGGTGGCGGGCAAAGTCGCGTGGATCACCCCGGCCAACGCCTCCGGCGGCCGGACCCAGGGCGTGGGCGTGCGCTTCCCGAGCGATGAGAAGTCGCGCGGTCTGAAGATCAAGATCGAGGAGTTGCTGGGCACGGCGGTCCAGTCGGCCAAACCGACGCAAACCATCTGACGTCGCCGCACGGCGCACGCTGCGCAAGGCCATTGCCTTGCGTGTAGGCTTGCGGGTTTTCTTTGGTGCTGTCGCCGGCGCGGGGTGCGCTCGCGTCGGCAGTTCCCCATGTACGTCGATTCCCATTGCCATCTCACCTTTCCTGAACTGTCGCAGCGGCTGGAGGAGATCCGTGCCGCGATGCGACGCGAACGGGTGGACCGCGCGTTGTGCATCTGCACGACGCTCGAGGAGTTCGAGCGGGTCGCGGCGCTGGCGCAAAGCCACGAGAACTTCTGGTGCAGCGTGGGCGTGCACCCCGACAACGAGGGTGTGGAGGAGCCGAGCGTCGAGCGGCTCGTCGCACTGGCCGACACGCCGAAGGTGGTGGCCCTCGGCGAGACGGGGCTCGATTACTACCGGCTGGGCGAGCGCACGCTGGCCGAGATGGAGTGGCAGCGCGAGCGCTTTCGCGTCCACGTTCGCGCGGCACGCCGCACGGGGCTGCCGCTGGTCGTCCACACCCGCAGCGCGTCGGCCGACACGCTGGCCATACTGCGCGAGGAAGGTCAGGGCCAGGTGGGCGGCGTGTTCCATTGCTTCACCGAGACGCAGGCGGTGGCCGACGCGGCCCTGGACCTCGGCTTCTACATTTCGTTCTCGGGCATCCTGACGTTCAAGAACGCGGCCGAGTTGCGGGAGGTGGCGCGCCGCGTTCCCCTCGATCGCTGCCTGATCGAGACGGACAGCCCCTACCTGGCTCCCGTCCCCCACCGCGGCAAGGTGAACGACCCGTCGCTCGTGCCTCTGGTGGCGCGACAACTGGCCGAACTGAAGAGGCTTGCGGTCGAGGAGGTGGCCCGAGCGACCTCCGCCAACTTCGAGCGGCTCTTCAAGCTGGAGCCTGGCAGCGAAGGTGGAACTTGAAGAATTGGCAGCAAGTGCTTGACCGTAAAGCAAGAAGATCGCACTTCAAGTGGTACTTGAAGTTGGCCCTGGTGCTGCTGGGGTGGGGTGCTGGCAGCGCCTGGGCCGGGGCGTACGAGGACTTCCTGCGCGCCTTGCAGCTGGATGACGCGCCCGCGATGGTGCAGCTCCTGCGACGGGGGCTGGACCCGAACACGGTGGACCCCCGCGCCCGGCCGGCGCTCACGGCTGCACTCGACCACGGCTCCCTGCAAGTGGCCGAGGTGCTCTTGGCGCACCCGGGGGTGGACGTGAATCGGCTGAGCCCCGTGGGCGAATCGGCGCTCATGCTCGCGGCGCTGCGCGGCCATCTGGGGTGGTGCGAGAAGCTCATCAGCCGTGGGGCGGACGTCAACAAGATCGGCTGGACGCCGTTGCACTACGCGGCGTCGCAGGAGGACGTGCGGATCGTGCGCCTGCTGCTGGACCATCACGCCTACATCGACGCCGAATCGCCGAACAAGACGACCCCGTTGATGATGGCCGCCCGCTACGGCAGCGAGGAGATCGCGCGGCATCTGCTCGACGAGGGCGCCGACCCGACGCTCAGGAACGAGCGGGGGCTGGGCGCCGCGGACTTCGCACGAGCCGCCGAGCGCGAGACATTGGCGCAGGAGATCGAGCGCCGCGCGGCGGCGCTGGCAGAGCGTCGTGTGCCTGGTACGGCTCCGGCCACACGCCCCTGAGGCTTGTGCCTTTGCCCCCGGGGCGTGCGCCCCGCCTCCCAAGGGGGTGACGGCCCGGCCCTCGGGCGCAGCCGGGACTGAGCGACGGGCCGTCGCGCTTGCTGAATCGGACCGGCGCGGCCCGATGCATCAGTGGGCCTGCATCACTTCGCCTGCCTCACTTCGCCTGCCTCACTTCGCCTGCAAGCGGGAGATGTACTCCAAGAGGGCGAGGATGCGCGTGCGGACGTAGGCCTCGGGGTCGTAGGGCACCTCGAAGTAGTAGTTCGCGGCCTCCACCTTGTAGTCCCGGCCCCAAACCGGCATTTCGCGGGTGCCGTGCAGCGGCACGTTGGCGCCGTCGATCACCTCGTACAGCCGCGCCATCGGCAGGACGCCGTCGTTGCGCTTGGCCAGCTGCGTCAGGTCGGTGGGGCGTGTGGTCAGGACCGCGGCCAGAGGGCCGTTGCCCTTGCCGCTGATGCCGTGGCAGGAGGCGCAGTTGGCGTCGAACTCGCGCTTGCCGAAGTCGATCCGCTCGATCTTCTGGGCCAAGGGTGAGCCCATGAATGCGGCGCAGGCTGCGCCGATCGCCACAGTCTTGAGGACGGTCTTCATCGCGAGGTCTCCAGGGGTTGAGGAAGGGGTTCTTGCTTCTTGCGTCGTGCAGCATCTCCCTGTTCGGATCTCGGCGTTTGCGAGTTCTCAATTGCGCCACTGCGTATGCCCTGACCAGGTGGTGCGGCCCTCCCTGTCCCGGTGAAAGAGGAAACACACGGTCGCATTCAGATCGTGTTCAGCCGATCGAGGGTGCCCCGGTCTGTCTTCGAGGAGGAGGTGCGCGCGTTGGGAAGCGGCTCTGGACGCCCTGCCGCGTCGGCGTGCACGCACGGCCCCTGTATTCATGCGCTCTGCACGCCGTCTCGGCCTGACTCACAAGGGAAGCCGCCCCTTTTTGGCGCCGATCGGGTGCGTGAGCGCGCGCAGTACGTTTCACAACGCGAGGCGTCGCCGAATTGAGGAATCGCAGGTGCGCATGTGCACCTGCACGGCATCTTCGCGTTCAGGGCAGGTCTTGGCGACGCATGGGGCACGGCCCACATCGGGCTCGATGCCACCGCGCCGCCGGCGAACCGCCCATTCGACGGTGCCACCCACCACGCTCTTGCAGACCGTCGCAACGTCTGGGTGGTGCCGCCTATGCGGAGGCTCAAGAATGAAACAACGATTCGAGATTCGCTTCCACGGGATGGAGGCCTCACGGACGGTCGAACTCGCAGTTCGCGAGAAGATGGAAACGCTGGTCCTGCGGTGTGCGGACCTCATCGCGTGCAGGGTGGAAATCGAACTTCAGCACAAGCAGCTTCGCCACGGAATGCCGTACCTGGTGCGGATCGATCTGCGGCTGCCCCGGCACGAGCTGACGGTCAGTCGGCTGCGACACGATGACGTCGATGCGGCGTTGTGGGATGCCTTCGAGGGCATTTGCCGGCAGCTCGAACACGTCCTGCGGGCGCAGCGCAGTTGCCTGGGCGCCCGCCGCCTCAGCGTGGCGCGCGGTGAGGCAGCAGGGCTCGAAGAAGAAGGAACGTCGGCCTGTTAGGAGTCTGGGCGGCAGAGCGTCCGAGGCTCGAGCGAAGGTCGAGCGGGCCCAGGACGGCGGGGCGCGCAGTCGCCGGACTCTCCCCCGGCGCCGGCCCACAAAGGACGGCGCTTGGGCACGGCTGTTTCAGTTGATGGAGTTCATCAGGACCGCTTGGGCCAGGTAGAGGATGTCTTCTTCGGACACGGGCTCGGGCATGCGGGACAACAGGCCGGCGAGCGGATGGCCCGGTTCTGCGAGCCCGTAGAAGACGGGAATGCCGATCCTGTCCTGCAGACGCAGCGCGGCTTCGGGCGACAAGCCTTCCCACTCGATCGCGTCGTACAGGCGGGCGAGCACGATGACGTGGGAGCCGTCGGCCCGCAGCAGCTCCTCGTGCGCTCGCACATGAGACACGCGCGCGCCCAATCGGCTGGCCGCCCGCTCGAAGGCCAGGGCGGCCTCGCACGCGGGGTCGTCGGCGAACACCGCGAGATGCTTGCCCCGCAGGAGCGTTGGCGCCAAGCCCTGTGCCGCCGCCCGTTTCAATCCGAGGGCAGTCGCCACCAATGCGGTGGCATCGGCGGCCGACAAGCCTCTCGGGGACAGCAGTCGGTAATGGAGGCTGTGCTTCATGCCAAGCGCTGTGACAGGACGGTGACAGGGGGCTTAAGTCTAGGAAGACTAAGAGCTGGGAAGGCACGTCACTTGCGCCGCATCAATCCCGGGGCCGCCCCGGTTGTCGCGCAAGCGCCTCACTCCCCCAGCCCAGGGTGGCGGGAGGGCACGGGCCGCCAGGGACGGCCGGGCCGCCGCACCGTCACCGGCGCATGGCCTTCGCAATGGCGGCGGCCAACTCCTCCCTCGTGAAGGGCTTGTGCAGCAGCTCCGGCTGCTGCGGCTCGCCCTGCGAGGCGCTGGCCAGGAGGTCCGATGCGTAGCCCGACATCAGCACCACGGCAAGGCCCGGGTGCAGTTGGCGCGCGCGGGCGGCGAGCTGCGTGCCGGGCATGCTGGGGCCGGGGCCGAGGACGAGGTCGGTGAGCAGCAGGTCGAACGAGGCGCCCTGGGCCTGAAGCAAGCCGAGCGCCTGTTCGGCGTTGCGCGCCGGGGTCACCTCGCACCCCCACCCGGCGAGGAAGGCCTGCACCACCCGCAGCACTTCGGGCTCGTCTTCGACCGCGAGGACCTTGAGGCCTGGTGTGATGTGCGTGGCCGTCCCGTGGGCCGCGGGTGCCTGCGGGGCCGTCGGCACGCGGGGAAGGTAGAGCGTGACGGTGGTGCCATCGCCCGGGGTGCTGTCGATCGTGACACCGCCCTTGGACTGCTTCACGAAGCCGTACACGGTGCTCAACCCGAGGCCCGTGCCGCGGCCGGCCTCCTTGGTGGTGAAGAAGGGTTCGAAGGCGCGCTTCCTGACGGCCTCCGGCATGCCGGTGCCGGTGTCGCTGATCGACACGGCCACGTAGTTCTCGTGCCGGGGCGGCGTGCCGAGGCTTTCGCTCAACTCCTGGTGCAGGGGCGCCGGCAGCCTCTCGCAGGGGCGGGCACTGAAGATCAGTTCGCCGCCCTGCGGCATGGCGTCGCGCGCATTGATGGCGATGTTCAGGAGCGCCGATTCGAGCTGGCCGGGGTCGGCCAGGCAGGCGGGGCACTCGGGCGCGACCTGCACGCGGATGCGGATGCGCTGATCGAGCGTGCGCGCCAGCATGTCGGACAGCGACTGCAGCAGGGCCGGCAGGTGGACCGGGCTGGGCTGCAGCATCTGCCTGCGCGAGAAGGCGAGCAGCTTGCCGGTGAGCTCCGCGGCGCGCCGGGTCGCGCGCATGGCGGAGGCCAGCGGCTGCTGCCCGTGCTCGGCCGCTTCGATCTCGGGCAGCGCCTCCAGGACCTGCAGGTTGCCCTGGATGACCGTCAGCAGGTTGTTGAAGTCGTGTGCGATGCCGCCGGTCAGCTGCCCTACGCTCTCCAGTCGTTGGGCGTGGCGCAAGGCTTCCTCGCTTTGCGCCCGAAGCAAGAGGGTGGTGAGCAGGTTGGCGAGCGATTCGAGGAAGCGCCGCTCGTCGTCGCCGAAGCGATCGGGCTGCCGAGAACCGGCCAAGAGCACACCCATGACCCGGCCCTTGTCGAACAGGGGGACGCCGAGCGCACTGACGAGGCCGTGGCGCAGGCAGGCCTGCGGCGGGCGGAACCGGGCCTCGGTCGCGTGGTCGTGCACTGTCACGGGCTGGCCGTCCTGCGCAGCGAGAAAGCCGATCAGGGTGTCGGGGCGGTTGGGCAGCAGTGCGCCGAGCGGCTCTTCTGGCAGCAGCCCCACGCCGCTGGCCAGCCGGAAGGACTGGGCGTCGGGCTCCAGAAGGTAGACCTGCACCAGTTCCACTTGCAAGGCGTCGGCGGCGGCTGCGGGCACCTGGTGCAACAGAAGCTCCGGGTCCGGCTCCTGGACGGCGAGGCGGCTCATCTGTGCGATGTGTTCGGCATAGCGGGCGCGACGCAGGGCCTGCCGCACGCGCGGGTAAGCCCCCACGTCGCGGATGGCCGCCACCACGTAGGGCAGCCCCTGGTCCTGCAGCGGGCTGAGGGCGATCTCCACCATCACCTCGCTGCCGTCGCGCCGCTTGGCGACCAGGTCCATCTGAAGCCCCATGGGCCGGGGGCGAGGGGCGCGCCCATAGGCGTCCCGATAGGCGGCGTGGCGGGAGCGGATGGCGTCGGGCACCAGCTCGTCGACCTGCAGGCCGGTCAGCTCCTCGATCGGGTAGCCGAGCAGGCGCGCGGCCGCCGCGTTGGCGAGCACGATGCGGCCTTCCAGGTCCACCAGCAGCAGGCCGTCGGGATAGGCCGCGAACAGCGAGCGGTAGAGGGAAGTCTCGTCACCGGGCGGGCTCATGCGGCCTCCGGCACGGGCACGAAGAGGTAGCCGGCGCCGCGTACCGACTTGATCAACTGCGGGGTCTCGGGATCGTCGTCCAGCTTCTTGCGCAGGCGGCTCACCTGCACGTCGATCGTGCGGTCGAAGGGGCCCGCCCCGCGCCCGCGGGTCTGCTCGAGCAGGAAGTCGCGCGAGAGCACGCGACCCGGGTGGCGCACGAAGACCGCGAGGAGGTCGAACTCGCCGGCGGTCAGCGCCACTTCACGCCCGGCCGCATCCAGCAGCCGGGGCGATGCCATGTCCAGCGTCCACCCTGCGAAGCGCAACTGCTGGCGCGCGGGGGAGGGCGCGGGCGGCGCGGGCTCCTCGGGGCCGAGGCGGCGCAGCACCGCCTTGATGCGCGCCAGCAGTTCGCGCAGGTCGAAGGGTTTGGTGACATAGTCGTCCGCGCCGATCTCCAGGCCGACGATCTTGTCGACGGGGTCTCCTCGGCCCGTGACGATGACGAGGCCGCAGCGCCAGTGCTCGCGCAACTGCCGGGCAATCGCAAAGCCTTCTTCGCCGGGCAATCCGAGGTCCAGCAGCACGAGCTCCGGCTTGTCGGCGGCCATGAGGGCCAGGAGCTCCCGGCCGCTGTGCAACTGGGTGACGCGAAAGCCCTGCCCTTGGAGGTAGTTGGCCAGCAAGAGCGTGATCTCCGGTTCGTCGTCGAGCACAGCCAGATGGTGGGTCATGGCGGACGCGGGCGCAGCGGCTTGCCGTTCCATTCCGTCTGGCGGGAGCGGAACACGCAACACCCTGCGGACTGGAACGAAGTCCCATCATCCTCGTGGGGACTCTCGGACTCTGTAACGGTGTGTGGCCGCGAGGACGCGCCGGAGCCGGTGAAGACGGGCCCGGGCGGGCCCGCGCTGCGCGTCGGGACGAGGCTGGATGAAGTCAATGAGCCATCAGCACCGGCAGGGTCATCGAGCGCAGCACCGTGCGCGAGGCCCCGCCCAGCACCCATTCGCGCGCCCGCGCGTGGCCGTAGCAGCCCATCACCAGGAGGTCGGCCGACAGGTCGGCCGCGAGCGATTGCATGAGGTCGCCCACCTCGGCGCCGGCGGCGGCGTGGCGGTGCATCTCCGCCCGCACGCCATGGGCGTGGAGGTAGGCGAGGATGTCGAGCGGTTGCGAGACGTCGTCGGGCTCTTCATCGCCCCAGTGCGCCACGTGGACGCGCTCGGCGCGCTGCAAGAAGGGCAGGGCGGCGCTCACGGCCCGGGCGGCTTCGGCCGTCTCCTTCCAGGCCACGAGCACCCGCGTGGCCATCGTCTTGCCGGTGTTCACGTAAGGCAGCACCAGGGCCGGACGACCGCTGGCGATGAGGACCGATTCGACGAAGTCGGGCGGCACCCCGGGGCTGGGCTCTTGGGGATCGTACTGCCCGAGCACCAGCAGGTCGGCGTAGCGAGCCTGCCGCGTGACGGCGCTGTACGGCAGGGTGCGCGCCTCATGCCACTCGAAGGCGGCGCCGGGCTCGGCCGCCACATGCTGCTTGAGCTTTCGCGCGGCCTCGAGGCGGTCGTCGTCGATCGCCTGCCCCACCGTGCCCGAGGCGGCTCCGGCCGCCAAGTCGATCGCCAAGGCCGCGTAGGCGGGGGTCACGGCATAGAGCGCGTGCAATCGCGCGCCGAATTGCGACGCGACCTGCCGCGCCGTGCGCAGTCGCGCCGGGCCGTACGGCCCGGCGTCGATGTGCACGAGCACGGTCTTGACGTGGTTCATCTCGCCTCCCGGTTCACTCAGGCGGTCTTGGGCGAGAGGGTCGAAGGCCGCAACACCTCGGTGCCCTCCACGGCCTTGTCCACCGCCTCGCCGAAGGCCCGCAGACGGGAGCCGTAGCTGCCGTCCTCCACTTCGCGCGAGAGGAAGGCTGTGCTCAGGATCGGCGAGCGCCCCAGCAGACGCCCGATCTCGGCCACTGCATTCGGGGCGCCGCGGCCGCCCATGGCCGAGACGACGGCGACCGCGGGCAGGCGCTCGCGGTAGCGCGCGACGAAGGTGCGCATCGGGCCGGCCAGGCGGTACAACCAGATGGGCGCGACCAGCACCACCGCGGCGAATTGCTCGGGCGGCGGCCCCTCGTAGCGGATCGGCGGCTGCCGACGCAGCAGCGAGTCGAGCACGCAACGCCCGTCGCCGCGGCCCGGCCGTTCCTCCGAGATCTCGCCGGTGGCCCAGCCCTGCAGTCCAGCCAGGGTGGTGGCCACCTGCCGGCTGGTGCCGGTGTAGGAGTAACTGACGACCAGAACCTTGCCCATGTGCGCCTCCGTCGGACAGCCGGTCCATCGATTGCCGACAGGGCCGGACAGAGCCAGTCTAGGATTGGACTTGGGCACCTGCTTGCGCGGCGTCAACTCCGGGGCCGGTGGGGCAGGCGATACAGCCGCATGACCAGCGAGACCGTTCCCAGCGCTCCCACCCGTGGCCTGACCGATGAGCAGGTGCTCGCGCAGCGCCGGCTGGACGGCCCCAATCGGCTGCCCGAGGCGCAGCCGAGAAGCCTGTGGCGCATCGCCTGGGGTGCGTTCACGCAGCCGATGTTCCTGCTGCTGCTGGCCACTGCGACGGTGTATGCCCTGCTGGGCGATCTGGCCGATGCTGCGGCTCTGCTGCTGTCCGTCATGGCGGTAGGCGCGCTGTCGATCTACCAGGAGCACCGCACGGAGCGCGTCCTGCGCGCGCTGAAGGATCTCTCCAGCCCGCGCTGCACCGTGGTGCGCAACGGGGTTGCGGTGCGTATCGGCAGCAAGGAGCTGGTGCGCGGCGACCGCCTGGTGGTGGACGAGGGCGACCGGCTGGCCGCCGATGCACGGCTCGTGGAAAGCAGCGGCTTGCAGGTGGACGAGTCGCTGCTCACCGGGGAATCGGTGCCGGTGCCCAAGCGCGCGGGTGGGGCCGAGGAGGCCGCGCAGTTGCACGCCGGCAGCCTGGTGGTGCAAGGCGACGGCGTGGCGATCGTCACCGCGACGGGCGCGCGAACGGCTTTGGGCCGCATCGGCGGCTCGCTGCAGCGGCTGCAACCGCGCCCCAGCCGGTTGCAGCAGGAGCTCAAGCGCCTGGTGCAAGCCGTGGCGGTGCTGGCGCTGCTGACGTGCGTGATCGCCACCGCGGTCTATGCCGTGCGCGAGGGCTCGTGGACGGCGGGCCTCCTGGTGGGGCTGACGCTGGCGATGTCGTTGATCCCCGAGGAGTTCGCGGTCGTGTGGACGGTGATGCTGGCGCTCGGGGCCTGGCGTCTGGCGCAGCGGCAGGTGCTCACGCGCCAGCCCCAGGCGATCGAGGCGCTGGGCACGGTGACGGTGCTGTGCGTGGACAAGACCGGCACGCTGACGCACAACCGCATGACGCTGGTGCGCCTGCACGATGGGGAGTGCGAACGTGCACCGGGCGAAAGCGATGGCAGTGCCCGGCTGCTCCAGGCCGCGGCGCTGGCGAGCCTGCCGAACGGCATCGAGCCGATGGACAAGGCGATCTTCGCGGCCTTGGGGCGGGACGGCGCCGTGCCGGGAGGGTGGGTGGCCGGGCCCAGGCAAGGGGTGCGCGACGGGCGGCCGTATGTGAGCCACTGGGGGCGCGACGGCGACGGCCGGGCGCGGGTGCTGGTGAAAGGGGCGCCGGAAGTGGTGATCGGGCGCTGTGCCGACGAGGCCCGGCGCCGTGAGGCGCTGCTGGCCGAGGCCGAGCGATGGAGCGCGCAGGGCTTGCGCGTGCTGGCGGTGGCCGAAGGTGCCTGCGACCCGGTGCCGGCCGATGGCGGCTTGCCGCCGAACACCGCTCTGCGCGCGCAGGGGCTGCTGGGCTTCATGGACCCGCTGCGCGAGGAGGTGCCCGCGGCCGTGGAGCAATGCCGGCAGGCGGGTGTGCGCGTGATCATGATCACCGGCGACTCGGCGGTGACCGCGTGGGCCATCGCCGAGCGGGCCGGATTGCTGCCGGCCGAGGGCGGCCCTGTGCTCACCGGCGCGCAACTCGCGGCCCTGACGGACCTTCAACTGCAGCAGGCGCTGCGCGAGGTGCGGGTCTTCGCGCGCGTGGACCCGGCGCAGAAGCTGCGCATCGTCCAGGCGTTGCAGCAGCTCGGCGAGGTGGTGGCGATGACCGGCGACGGCGTGAACGATGCGCCCGCGCTGCGGGCGGCGGACATCGGCGTCGCCATGGGCCAGCGGGGCACCGACGTGGCGCGCGAGGCGGCGGCCCTGGTGCTGCTGGACGACAACTTCGCGTCGCTCGTGCAGGCAGTGCGTGGGGGCCGGCGCATCTTCATCAACCTGCGCAAGGCGCTGGGGTATCTGTTCGCGGTGCACGTGCCGATCGTGGGCGTCTCGCTGATGCCGGTGGTGCTGGGCGGCCCCGTGCTGCTCCTGCCGCTGCACGTGGTGTTGCTGGAGCTGATCATCGATCCGGCCTGCTCGCTGGTGTTCGAGGCCGAGCCGGAGCCCGACGACTGCATGCGGGTGCCTCCCCGCCCGGCGCAGTCGCGGTTGTTCTCGGTGGCCGACGCGGCGCGTGCGCTGGCCGTCGGGGGCACGGCGCTGGTGGGGGTGGCATTGCTGCAGTGGCTGTTGCGCAGCATGGAGGCCTCGACCGACATGCTGAGGTTGGCGAGCTTGGGCGGCATCGTGGCGGGCAACCTGCTGATGCTGATGTGGTTCAGAGGGCTCAGGCCCGACCACGATCACACCAACCCGGCGTTCAATGCGCTGCTGGTGGGCATCGCCCTGGTGTGGCTGATACTGCTCGCGGTGCCGGGGGCGGGCCCGTTGTTCGGACTGCCGGCCGAGGTGCCCGCGGCGTGGTTGCTGGTGCCCGCCGCCCTGGGCGCGTGGGGCCTGCTGCGGCGGCCGCTCGGCACGCACTGGCTTCGCAGGCCCCGCTGGCGCTGACGGCCGGAGCTCCAGGGCCTGGGTCGATGCGGCGAGGCGATGAAGCCAGCAGTGACCATTGCTCTCAGTGGTAGTCGTCCTCACGCTGGTGACGGAGCGCCGAGATCGCGACCAGCTCCTGGCTCGCGATCCGGAACAAGGCGACGTAGCCCGCCGCCCCGAACGGGATGATGAGCTCGCGCTCGAGCGGGTCGTCGTCGGCCTTGCGGCATGTGTACGGGTTGACCGCCAGCAGGGCCACGCCGGCGGCGATCGCATCGAGCGCGCGCTCGGGCAGATCCGGGTCGCCCCGCTCCCACGCTTGGTGTTCGAGGAAGCTGCACAGGTGGGCCAGGTCTTCCAGCGCCTCCTGCGTGAACTCGACCCGGTAGCTCACCGGCGACCGGCCGCGAGCTTGCGGCGCAGCTCGTCCATCGAGGCTTTCACCTGCGCGCGCATCTTCGCCAGCGCCTCGTCAGCGGGGTGGGTGACGCCGCTGCGCATGGCCTGCTCGAAGGAGGCGCGCCCCCGCGCCAGGAACTCCTCTTGCGCGCGCCGGCGCCGGGCTTCCTTCAGGGCCGAGGCCTCGACGAACTCGGACAGGCTTTCGCCTTCGCGCAAGGCGCCCTCGATCTCCTCGCGGACGGCCGGGGTGACCCGGACAGCGGGCAGTTGTGCGGTCTTCATGCCTGCACTGTAGCGCAATTGCGCTACACCCAGAAGCGCTTTCGTTGACCGGCCTGGGGAGGCGGGGGAGGGGCGCAGCTGGCGCGTTCGACACTTCACAGCCAGGAGTCCGGGCGGCAGAGCGTACGGGGCCCGATCAAAGATCGAGCGAGCCCAGGGCGGCGGGGCACGCAGTCGCCGGACTGTCCCCCGGCGCCGGCCGGTGGCCGCCGCCTGCTCCTTGATGTCCGGCGCCTGCGCGCCCCACCGCCCTGGGCTGGCACCGTCGTGCTTGTTCGGACAGCACGCCAGGTGGTCCTTGACCGCCTGCAGCATCGTGGGCGACTGGGTACCCTCCGGGCAGACCGTCCTGGATCGGATCGCCTCCGGCAGCAGCATCTGCCGCGAGTCATAGGGAAGGTCGTTCGCGGCCATGGCCACGAAACGTACCTTCATGCGCAGTCAGGGCTTTCCTTCTGCCGCCCAGACTCCTAGAGGCTGGCGCAGGCGTCGCGACGCGGCGGCCTGGGCATCGGGAGACCGCGCAGCCGGGCGCGCTCGGCCATCTCCTCGCGATGCTTGTCCATGTAGGCCTTGCATTCCTCGTAGGTTCGCAAGGAGGCGAGCCGTTCGCGGTGCATCCGCCGCTCCTCGGGGCTCATCATCGACCAGCCGGGCGTGTAGTCGCTGCCCCAGCGGGCATGCCGCCCGACGCCGTCCATCATGCCGGGGGTGCAATGGTCCATGGCCCGCGCGCCCGGGTGCATGGGGCAGGGCCCCGTGTCCCGGCCCGAGACCGGCTGCGCGACGGCGACGGCGCCAGCGGCTGCAAGCGCTGCGATGACAAAGAGGCGGATCGGGTTCATGCGCAGGGGGCGGGCGCCTTGGCCTAGGGCTCCATCATGCGGCGCCAGGTGGTGGCGATGTCCGAGGGCACCAGGACGGGCCCCAGCGGCTGCCCCGCGTCGGTGTCGGCCTCGGCCTCCTGCTCGCGGCCGCGGTCCAGGGCGCCGGCGAGGTCGCCGAGTTGCTCCGCGTAGGAGGCGATCAGATCGTCCAGCGTGACGATGCCCCGGAGCCGGCGGTCGCGGTCGACCAGCACCAGCCGTCGCACGCCCGCTTCGTGCATGGCCTGCGCCGCTTCGGCCATGCTGGCGGTGTCGAGCACGGCCACCACGGAGTCGCTGCACACGTCTTCCACCGGCGACTGAGGGTCCACGCCGTCCGCGACGACTCGCAAGGCGAGATCGCGGTCGGTGACGATGCCGACCATCTGCGCTTCGCCCGCGTCGCCGCGGGTGACGACCAGCGAGCCGATGTGGCGGTCGCGCATCAGCTGCGCGGCTTCTTCGAGAGTGGCGTGGGCGTCGATGACGACCACGTCGCGTTGTGCGATCGAATCAATGCTCATTGCGGTTCCTTCGGACAGGTGAGATTCCCCACTGTAGGAACGCCGCCCCCGGTGCGCTTGCGATGGCGCAAGGGGCGGACCGCCAGCCTCAATGCCGCTCGCTGCTGGGGCTCACGCTGCGCTGGACGAAGTCGGACAAGGCCTTGACGTCGGGGATCTGCACCTCGCGCCGGCCGCTGCCGGCGAAGCGGATGACCTGCTCGCGCGCCAAGCGCGACAGGGCCCGGCTGGCGCTCTCCAACGTCATGCCGAGGTAGCTGCCGATCTCGGCCCGGCTCATGCGCAGCGTGATCCTGTCGGTGCGCAGGTCGCGGCGCTCGAGCGCCACCACCAGCGAGCGCAGGAACTCGGCGACGCGGGCGTCTGCCGGAAGCGTGCACAGGTTGAGCTGGAAGTCGCGGTCGCGCGCCATCTCCTGGCTCATGGCCGCGTGCAGCAGGTTCATCAGAGCCGGCACTTCGGTGCAGCGCTCGACCAGGGTCGCGTAGCGCACCGACCAGACCTCGCCGATGTCCATGGCGATGGCATCGCAGCAGTACTGGCCAGTGGCGAGACCGTCGAACCCCAGCCAGTCGCCCTTGAAATGGAGCGCGACCACCTGCTCGCGGCCGTCGGCCGCCCCGTTCATCAGCTTGAAGAAGCCCGAGTTGGCGATGTAGAGGTGCGTGCAGCGCTGGCCCGCCTGGTAGATCACGTCGTCGGCGTGCACGATGCGCCGCTGGATGGGCAGATGCTCTTGCACGAGCCGCAGCATGGCGGCAATGGACAGGGCGTAGGGGGTGCGCTCGCGCTGCGCGGTGGCGTAGGCCTGGAGGCTTGGACGCCTCTCCTCCAGGGCGGAGGTCGAGAGGTTCATGGCATCGACTCCCTGAATCAATCTGAACTGCTGGACGAACGAGCTTAGGCAGTGCGCGTGAACTTCTGCGCAATAGCGCACATCGCTCGGTAACGCTGGGTGAATGTCCGGTGAACGCCGCGTGTCGGCGGGGTTTTCCGTCTCAGCGTCCGTGCGATGCGCGGGCGAGCGCAAGAGGCTCGCCGAGCGGCTCGTGCCCGGCCGCGGTGGTCGGCGCTGCCGGGGTGCCGCAGCCCATCGTGCGCGCCAGCAACAGGCGCAACCCGGGCAGGGTGAGCGTGTTCAGCACGTCGGCGACGCCCAGCCATCCCCGGCGGGCCTGGCCGATGCCGAAGCGCAGGTTGTCGAGCGCGCCGCTTCGGCCAGCACTTCCAGATCGTCTTGGCCGTCGCTGTCGCGCGTGTGCGTGTGCAAGTCGCCGCGCAAGTCGGGGCCGATGCCCGGCAGGGCGTCCAGATCCTCGCCGCGTTCCACCATCGGCTCGAGGTCGCGCCCCAGCTCACCGAGCATGCGGGCCGCGTTCCGGTAGGCGCGCACGCGAAACGCGTTGGCGTCCTGCACTTCGAGCAGATCGGCGATCTCGTCGAAGACCGCGGCGACATCGGCGTTGACCACAGGCATGCAACCCACTCTAGGAAACCGTCGGGCCGGCCCGTTGCGTTTGCTCAACGGCGCTCGAGGGCGGCACGGTTGCGGTGGCGCAAGCAAGGGGCGCGTGGGCGAGCCACACTGCAGGCCATGCCCGACCATCCCCCTGCCCAATCGGATGCCACGCTGGTGCACGCCCTGCGCTCGTTGCTGGCCGAGCGCACGGGCGCCCCGGTCGCCTTGAAGGAGACGCACATCTCCTGGGTGCTGCTCACGCCGCGCATGGCCTTCAAGCTGAAGAAGCCGGTGCAGTTGCCGTTCCTCGACTTCAGCACGCCCGAGCGCAGGCATCGCTTCTGCGAGGAGGAGCTGCGTCTGAATCGTCGCCTCGCGCCGGCCCTGTACCGCGCCGTGCTGGCGGTGCGCGGGCATCCCGTATCGCCGCACTTCGGCGGCGACGACGAGCCGGTCGATTGGTTGCTGTGCATGAAACGTTTTCCCGACGGGGCTTTGCTGTCCGAGCGGATGGCCGCCGGGCGGCTGCGCCCGCAGGAGTTGGAGCGCCTGGCGTTGCGCTTGGCGGACTTCCATCGCACCGCGCCGGTGGCTGCCGCCGGCGGGCGGTTCGGCACGCCCGAGCGCATCGAAGGGGCTGTGCGTGCGGTGCTGGAGCAGCTGGCCTCGCGAGGGGCGCTGCCACCGGAGGTGGACGCGTGGGTGGAGGAGCAGGCGAGGCGGCTCGCGCCGGTGTGGCGCGAGCGGCTTGCGGCGGGCTTCGTGCGCGAGGGCCATGGCGACTTGCACCTGGCGAACGCCGTGGCGCTGGACGGCGAGGTCACCGCCTTCGACTGCATCGAGTTCGACCCGGCCTTGCGCTGGATCGACTCGATGAGCGACATCGCGTTCCTGACCATGGACCTGCACGCACGAGGGCGGCCCGATCTGGCCTGGCGCTTTCTGGACGCCTACCTGCAGGCGGGCGGCGACTACCGGGGACTGGCCGTGCTGCGCTTCTACGAGGTGTACCGGGCGCTCGTGCGCGCGCTGGTGGCGGGGATCGCGCGCGAGGGCGGCGGCGCTCGGGGCGATGGCCCGGACTACCTCCGTTGCGCGGCGCGGCTGATCGCGCAGGCACGGCGTCGGCCGCGGCTGGCGATCCTGTTCGGGCTGTCGGGCTCGGGCAAGTCCACGCTCGCGCTGGAGCTGGTGCAGGCGGCGGGGGCCGTGAGGGTGCGTTCGGACGCGGAGCGCAAGCGCCTGTTCGGCCTGCCCGCGACGCAGCGGGGCGCCCCTGGCGGCGTCGATCTCTACACCCCCCAGGCCACGCGGGCCACCTACGCGCGGCTCGCCTCGTGCGCCCGCGAGGCTCTGCGAGCGGGCTACGCGGTGATCGTGGATGCCGCCTTCCTGCGGCGCGAGGAGCGCGAGGCCTTCGAGGCGCTGGCCCGAGAGATGGCGGTTGCGTTCAGCGTCTTCGCCTGCGAGGCTGAGCCGGCCGTGTTGCGGCGCCGGGTGGCTGCACGCGCGGCCGCCGGGGCCGACGTCTCGGACGCCGACCTCGCCGTGCTCGAGCAGCAGCTGCGCCACCACGAGCCGCTCACGGACCGGGAGCGCGGCCATGCCGTCGTCGTGGCCACCGACGGCCCGGTGGACGTGGAGGCGCTCGCGCGGCAGTGGCGGTGGGATTGATCCATCGCAAGGGCGGCCCGTGGGGCCTCTCTAGAGTGGGAACGGTAACCCAACTGACGGAGCGGCGCTGCGGCGCCGGACGGCCATGACTCCTCGCCAACGCCTGACGGGCCATCCGGCCGCGCTGTCGGCGGACGAAACCTCCGACGAGCGCCTCTCGCGCATTCCGCAGCGCCCCGACGGCTACCACTGGATCGACGTCGAAGGGCGGCAGGAGTTCGGCCCTTTTGCGACGCTGGAGGAGGCGCTGGCCGACATGGACGAGCCCAGCGAGGCGGCGATCGAGCAGGCGGAGATGGTCGAGGAAGCCGAGCAGGAACTGGAGATCGGGCCCGACGTGGAGCACCGCGACGAAGACGAACCGGAGGCGGCGCCTTGATGGATGGCAACCCCGCCGCCCGGATGATCGGGTGGTGGCACGGTGTTCGGGCCTCGGTGCGGGGCAGCTTGCTGTTGCTGGTCGTGGCCTGCGTCTTGCCCGTCGCCCTGGGTGCTGCCCTGGCGATCGTCGAGGCCTACCGGGAAGGCCGTGCGAGCCTCTTCGAGCGTGCGCTGAGCAGTTCCCGCTCCATGATGGGCGTGGTCGACGGCGAGCTGCGCTACGCGGCCTCGGGGTTGCAGTTGCTGGCCACTTCGCCCTCGCTCGCGCGGGCCGACTTCCAGGCGTTCCATGCCCAGGCCTCGCTCGCGCTTGCGTTCCACGGGGGCAACAACATCGTACTCAGTGCTCCGGGCGGGCAACAGCTGCTCAACACGCTCGTGCGCTTCGGCGAGCCGCTGCCGATGCACGGCGATCCGGCGCTCCTGCGACGGGTGATCGCCACGGGGGAGCCGCAGGTGTCCGATCTGTTCATCGGAGGCGTCACCCGGCGCCCGCTCGTCGCGGTGGAAGTGCCGGTGAAGGTGGACGGTCGTGTGGCCTACGGCCTGGCGATGGGGTTCTTCCCGGAGCGTTTTGAGGCCCTGGTCTCCGGGCTGCGGCCGGACGACGATTGGGTGGTGTCGGTGTTCGACCGCCATGGGACGATCGTGGCCCGCACGCACGCCCCGGAGCGCTTCGTCGGCCAGCGCGGTTCGCCCGCTCTCGACGAGGCCATGCAGCGCTCGGACTCCGGCCTCGTGGAGGCGGAAACGCTGGAGGGTGTCACGGTGCTGGCGGCCTTCTCGCGCTCGCCCGTGACCGGGTGGACCGTGGCCGTGGGCATCCCGAAGGAGGCACTGCTGGCGAAGTTGCAGCGTTGGGTCGCCGGGCTGGTGGCCGCCAGCCTGTTGTTGATGGCGGTGGCGACGGTCCTCGCCTCGCGCATCGCCGCGCGGCTGGCGCGGTCCATGCGCTCACTGGTGGAGCTGGCCGACGCGCTGGGCCGGGGCGAGCCCATCGACGCCCCTCGGCAGTCGCTGCGGGAGGTCGATGCGGTCGCCCAGGCGCTCCTTCGGTCGTCGAACCTGTTGGAGGCGAGGACGCTCGAGCGCGACACCGCGCACGACGCGACTGCCGCTGCCCGCATGGACGCCACGCGCATGCGGCATGCGGCGGAGCACGACGTGCTGACGGGCTTGCCGAACCGCGCCCGCTTCGTCGAAGAACTGGAGGCGCGGGTGGAGGAGTGCGTTGCTCGCCACGAGGGGTTGGCGGTGTTCTTCGTCGACATCGACGACTTCAAGCCGGTGAACGACCGTTACGGCCATCTCGTGGGCGACGAGCTGTTGCGAGACTTCGCGGCGCGCCTGAAGGCCGGTGTGCGAGGAACGGACCTCGTCGCCCGCCTGGGCGGCGACGAATTCGCGGTGCTGCTGCAAGGCGTGTCGCCCGGCGAGGCGCAGGCGATCGCGGCCACGCTGGCGGAACGCTTGTCGGCACCGTACTCGGTGCAGGGCACCGGGTTGCGCGTGACAGCCTGCATCGGCATTGCCAACTGCCCCGCCGACGGCACCTCGGCGATGCAGCTCTTGGCCGTGGCCGACGCCGCGATGTACCGGGCCAAAGCGGCGGGCAAGGGGGGCTATGCCATGGCCGCCAACCTCGTTCGATAGGCTGGGCAGGGGGCCTTGTATCTTTGCCCCCGGGCGTGCGCCCCACCCGCCGAGGGGGTGTCGGCCCGGCTCCGGTCGGCCGAGCGCCGGCCTCAGGGGCCGAGCGGCGAGGCGCGGCCCTCGTTCGCGTCGGGTTCGCGCAGCGGACGGCCGAGTCGCTGCTCGACCGTCCACACGTGCCGCAGCGTGGTGAGCAGCGTGTCGGGCGCGAGGCTGATCGAGTCGATGCCCAGCTCCACCAGGTACTCGGCCATCTCGGGGTAGTCCGACGGCGCCTGGCCGCAGATGCCCACGTGCCGCCCGTTGCGGTGCGCGCCTTCGACGGTCTGGCGGATCAGCGTCTTCACGCCCTCGTCGCGCTCGTCGAAGTCGAAGGCGACGATCTGCGAATCGCGGTCCACGCCGAGCGTGAGTTGTGTCAGATCGTTGGAGCCGATCGAGAAGCCGTCGAACAGCCGCGCGAAGGCGTCGATCTGAATCACGTTGTTCGGGATCTCGCACATCACGTAGATCTCCAGCCCCTTCTCGCCGCGCGAAAGCCCGTGCTCGGCCATCGCCTGCAGCACGGCCTGGGCCTCTGCCACGCGACGGCAGAAGGGGATCATCAGCCGCACGTTGGTGAGCCCCATGCCGTCGCGCACACGCTTCATGGCCGCGCACTCCAGCGCGAAGCCCTCGGCATAGGCCGGGTGGGTATAGCGCGACGCGCCGCGGAAGCCGATCGTGGGGTTGGCCTCCTCGGGCTCGAACCACCGGCCGCCCAGCAGGCTGGCGTACTCGTTGGTCTTGAAATCCGACATGCGCACGATCACGGGCTTGGGGTAGAAGGCCGCGGCGATGGTGCCCACGCCCTCGGCCAGCTCGCGCACGAAGTAGTCGGCGGGGCTCGCGTGGCCGTGGGCCAGGCGCTCGACCTGCGTGCGCACCTTCGCGTCGCCGATGCGCTCGGGGTGCACCAGCGCCATCGGGTGCGCCTTGATGTGCTCGGCGACGATGAACTCCATGCGCGCCAGCCCCACCCCGTCGGTGGGCAGCAGGGCGGTCTGGAATGCGCTGTCGGGGTTGCCCAGGTTCACCATCAGCCGCGTGTGCGGCCGGGGCAGGGCGCGCAGGTCGGTGCTGGTCTTGCTGAAGGGCAAGCGGCCCGCATAGACGCGGCCCACGGTGCCTTCGGCGCAGCTCACCGTCACCTCGTCGCCGGTGCGAATGGTGGCTGTCGCGTCCTCGCAGCCCACCACCGCCGGAATGCCCAGCTCGCGCGCCACGATGGCCGCATGGCAGGTGCGCCCGCCGCGGTTGGTCACGACCGCCGCGGCGCGCTTCATCACGGTGCCCCAATCGGGCATGGTGGTGTCGGCCACCAGCACTTCGCCGGGCTGGAACTGGCTCAGCTGCGCGACGTCGCTCACGACCCGCGCGCGGCCGGTGGCCACGGCGCTGCCGACCGCGCGGCCCCTGGCGCGCAGTTCGCCTTGCGCCTGCAGCCGGTACTCGTCCACCATGCCCAGCACCTTCTGCGAGGCCACCGTTTCGGGCCGCGCCTGCACGATGTAGAGCTCGCCGTCCAGGCCGTCTTGCGCCCACTCGATGTCCATCGGCGTCGGGCGGCCCGCGCGGCGGCTGTAGTGGTCCTCGATCTTCACGGCGGCGTCGGCCAGCGCCAGCACCGCCTCGTCGTCCAGGCAGAAGCGCTGTTGGTCCTCGCGGGCGACGGGCATGTTGCGGGTGGTCTCGCGCCCGGCGCTGCCTGCGTAGACCATGCGCACCTCCTTGCTGCCGAGCTTGCGCCGCAGCACCGCGCGCCGGCCCTGGCGCAGCGTGGGCTTGAACACGTAGAACTCGTCCGGGTCCACCGTGCCCTGCACGACGTTTTCGCCCAGGCCCCAGGCGCCGGTGACGAACACCACGTCGCGGAAGCCGCTGTCGGTGTCCAGCGTGAAGATCACGCCGCTGGCGGCCAGGTCGGAGCGCACCATCTTCATCACGCCGACCGACTGCAGCACCTTGAAGTGGTCGAAACCTCTTTCGACGCGGTAGGCGATCGCGCGGTCCTTGAACAGGCTCGCGAAGCAGCGGCGCACGGCGTCGAGCACGCGCGCCTCGCCGCCGATGTTGAGGAAGGTTTCGTGCTGGCCGGCGAAGCTGGCGCCCGGCAGATCCTCGGCGGTGGCCGAGCTTCGCACCGCGAAGCTCGCGCGTTCGCCGTACTCGGCGACGAGCCGTCGGTGCGCCTGGCGGATCTCGTCTGCGAGGTCCGCCGGCAGCGGGGCGGCGTAGACGATCTCGCGCGCCTGCTGCGCCCTTTGCGCCAGGTCGTCCACGTCGTCGGCG
Organism: Schlegelella aquatica; assembly: GCF_026013905.1. Taxonomy (NCBI): domain Bacteria; kingdom Pseudomonadati; phylum Pseudomonadota; class Betaproteobacteria; order Burkholderiales; family Sphaerotilaceae; genus Caldimonas; species Caldimonas aquatica. Next base: position 1,704,623 of record NZ_CP110257.1, on the reverse strand, counting down.
TTCAGAGCGTCGAGCACTTCGTGCAAGCGCGGCCAGGCGCCGGCCTGGTCCAGCGTGTGGCGGTAGGCCTGGGCGGTCACCGCGAAGCCGTTCGGCACCCGCACGCCCTCGGCGCTCAGCTCCCGGTACATCTCGCCCAGCGAGGCGTTCTTGCCGCCCACAGCGCCCACGTCGGCCGCGCCGATCTCGCTGAACCAGCGCACGTACTGCATCGGCGCGCCCCCGGGCGCGGGGGCGGCGACGCGCCCCAACGTGTCAGCCACGGGGCGACCTTTTCGCCGCCAACGGCAGGTGCGCCGCGAACCAGCCGCAGGCCAGGTGCGTGACCTTCTCGAGCGCGCCCGGCTCCTCGAACAGGTGTGTCGCCCCCGGCACCACGGCGAGCTCGGCGCCCTGGGGCAGCTGCCTGAGCGCCAGGCGGTTGAGCTCCAGCACCTGGGTGTCGTCGCCGCCGACGATCAGCAGGGTGGGCGCGGCCACGCGGGGCAGCACCTCGCTGGCCAGGTCGGGCCGCCCGCCCCGCGAGACGACCGCGAAGATGCGCTCGGGCCGCTCGGCCGCGGCCACGAGGGCGGCGGCAGCGCCCGTGCTGGCCCCGAACAGGCCCACGGGCAGCCGGGCGAGGGCGGCGCGTTGGTCGAGCCAGTCGATCGTCTCGACCACGCGGCTGCCGAGCAGCGCGATGTCGAACACGTTGTGGCGGTCGGATGCTTCCTCGGGCGTGAGCAGGTCGAACAGCAGCGTGCCGAACCCTCTGGCGTGCAGCGACTGGCCCACTTGCACGTTGCGCGGGCTGCGGCGCGTGCTGCCGCTGCCGTGAGCGAAGACGACGAGGCCGCGAGCCTGCGGCGGCAGGGTCAGATCGCCTTCCAGTGCGTGCGCTCCGACCTGCACTCGGCGTGGCGGTGAATGGGCTCCTTCCATCGGTATGCCTCCCAGCGTGCCTGCGCGTTCTCATCACGGCAGGAGAGATTCCACTCGAAACGGCGAGCAGCGCCGCCGTGCCAAGGTGAATCTAGATGTCAGCGAGCTCGCGGCCTTGCGGGATCGCAAACGGCCCGGATGCGCCGCCGTGCATCGTGTAGTCCCATGTTTCAGTTGCTCCGGCCGGCTCATTCGTTGTGTGCGTGCTTGCGTGCGTGCTCCTGTGGCTTGCGCGTGGCACTGCCCGCGCAGGGCAGGTGCAACACCAGATGCAGACCCTCGCGCTCGGCGCGCTGCAACGACAGCGCCGCTCCCCAGCGGCGGGCGAAGAGGGCCAGATCGGTGTGGGGCGGGGCCACCGGCCGCCAGTCCAGATCCAGGCTTTCAGCGCTGTCGCTGCCCACGCTGATCGCCACCCAGCGGTCCGAGACCGCGGTGGGGGCGATCACCGCCTGGCGCGGCGGCTTCTCGCAGGCCCGGGCGCCGAGCAGGAGCGTGCCGTGCGAAGGCGTGGCGTCGCGCACCCGGCGCACCATCTCGGTCAAGGCTGCTTCGAGCGCAGCGGGGGCGCACCGGCACGGCGGACAGCCGTCCTCGGCGCTCAACAAGACCCGGGTTCGCATGTCCAACACGTGCCGCAGGATGTCCGCCAGGCGCGCGAGCACGAGGGGGACGGGGGCCTCATCCATGCGCGACCCTCTGCCCCAGCAAGCGGCGACATTCGGCCTTCAACGCCTCTTTGAACAGCGGCTTCGGCAGGCAGCCGTCGATGCCGGCCTCGCGGCAGTCCCGCCAGGTCTCCGGCCCCGCGTGGGCACTGGCCGCGAGGATGGGGAAGGGCGGCGTCTGGCCGCAGCGCTGCAGCTCGCGCAGCCGGCGGGCGGCCGTGAGCCCGTCCACGCCGGGCATCCGCAGGTCCATCAGCACGATGTCGGGCGGCGCCTTCAGGCAGGCGTCCAGCGCTTGTCTCGCATCGGCGACCACCCGGGCCTCGAAGCCCAGGGTTTCCGCCAGCCCGGCGCCCACCACGCGGTTGGTCTCGTCGTCGTCCACCACGAGCATCTGCGGCCGCTCGTGCAGCAGCAGCGGGGCGGGCCGGGAGCACTCGGCCGTGCATGCCGAGGGGGAGAGCCCCGCCGTCAGCCACGCGAGATCGGCCGCGCTGAAGGGCAGCAGATGCGTCTCGACGCCCAACCGCTCGCGCGACTGACACAACGAGGCGGAGCCTGCCACCACGCCCAGCACGCAGCGGCTGGGCTGCGGCAGCAGCGCGACGAGCTGACAAAGAGAGGCTGCATCGACACTCGTCGACTCGATCCCGATCACCAGCGCCGGGCGGGGATGGCCGGGCGGCAGCAGCCGCAGACGCGCCAGCGCCTGCCCGGGCGAGGGGAAGGTCCGGGTGGCCCAGCCCAGACGCTGCAGCCGGCGCGCGAGCACATGGCCGGCGGCCTCGTCCGCATCGATCACCCAGGCTCCCGCCTGGCGGGCATCGACCGCGGGCGGCTCCTGCCCCTCCCGCTCGAAAGGCAAGGTGTGGCGGAACTTGATGACGAAGGCCTCGCCGCCCAGCGCGGAGAACGAGATCTCCGCGCCGGTGCGCGGGCATCGACCGCGCGCGCGCACGAGCCGCTCACCCTCGGCGAGCCGCATGCGTTTGAGCGCCAGCCGCGCGAGCACCTCGTCGGTCGCCCCGGGGGCTGCCGGCACACCGGCGCCGGCTACGACGACGGTGGCCTGCAGTCGCCGCGGCCCCAGCCGCCCGTGGGCGTGGCAGCTGACGAATCCCTTGGCGAGCAGATCCTGCGCGCCATGCAACAGGCGGTACAGGCCGCACTGCAAGTCCAGCGGGTCGCCGCGGACGCCGCCCGACGGCATGCACGTATCGAACGCAAAGCCCAGACCCTTCTGCCGGCCGGCGGACAACATCTTGCGCGCCGCATCGGCCAACACCTCTGCGAAGTCGAACCCCTTCTCGGCCACGGCCATCTCCAACCTCGTCTCACAACCGACTCTCAGGGGCACTCTAGGCAGCCGTGGCGAACGCGAATATCCCCGGGCGCCGGAAACTTCAGTATCGGAAAGACGGTATCGCGCGGCAGGAAGACGGGTCTGGATAGTCCTCATCCGCCAAAGGTGGCGCATGTCTATAGTCGGCTCACATCAGAACTCGCGGGACGATATGCAGTCGCCCGATTTCCGCAGGCTCTTCGAGTGTTCCCCTGGGCTGTACCTCGCGCTGCTGCCGGACGCCCCGCGCTACACCATCGTCGCCGTCAGCCACGCCTATGCGCAGGCGACGATGACCCGGCCGGACGAGATCGTGGGTCGCGGCTTGTTCGAGGTGTTCCCGGACAATCCGGGTGATCCCGAGGCCACGGGGGTGCGCCACCTGCGCGCCTCGCTGGAGCGCGTGCGGGCCACCGGCGCGGCCGACGCGATGGCCGTCCAGAAGTACGACGTGCGCCGTCCCGAGGCGCAAGGCGGCGGCTTCGAGGAGCGGTGGTGGAGCCCGCTCAATTCGCCCGTTTTCGGACCGGACGGGCACCTCGCCTACATCGTCCACCGGGTGGAGGACGTGACCGAGTTCGTGCGGCTGCAGCAGCAGGGCGTCGAACGCGAGAAGCTCACCGACGAGCTGAGGCAGCACGCCGAGGCGATGGAGGCCGGCGTGTTCCTGCGCGCCAGGCAGCTCCAGCAGGTCAACGAGCGGCTGCGCGAGGCCAATGCCGAGGTGTCGCGCCTGCTCGAGAAGACCCGCGAACTCGACCGGCTGAAGAGCCGGTTTTTTGCGAACGTGAGTCACGAGTTGCGCACCCCTCTGACGCTCATCCTCGGGCCGGTGCGACGCCTGCTCGCCAGTCAGCCTCCGCCTGCCTGGCAGGCCGAGCTGGAGCGCGTCGAGCCCAATGCGCAGCTGCTGCTGCACCATGTGAACGACCTGCTCGACGTGGCCCGGCTGGAAGAGCGGGCCCTGCGGCCGGCCTATGCGCAGGTGGACCTGGCGGGCCTGACCCGCCTCGTGGCCGCGCACTTCGATTCGCCGGCCCAGGAGCAGGACCTGCGCTGGCACGTCCTGCTGCCGAGCGCGCTGCCTGCGCTGGTGGACCCTTCGAAGCTGCAGCGGGTCTTGATCAACCTGCTGTCCAACGCGTTCAAGTTCGCGCCGCGCGGCGGGACGGTGCGGCTGGCCTTGCGGCAAGAGAGCGACCACGCGGTGTTCGAAGTGGCGGACAACGGGCCCGGCATACCGCCCGCCTGGCGCGAGGCCGTCTTCGAGCGGTATGGTCGGCTGCACGAGGGGGCCCACGCCCGCAGCGGCAGCACCGGGCTGGGCCTGGCCATCGCGCGCGAGTTCGTGCTCCTGATGGGAGGCAGCATCCGCGTGGACGAGGCGCCGGAGGGCGGGGCCCTGTTCGTGGTGCAACTGCCTTTGTGCGCACCGGCCGGCATGCCGGTGGCCGAGGCCGCCCCTGAGCAGGCGGGCCTGGCCGAGGATGCGCAGACCATCGTGCGAGCGCTGCGAGCCGAGGTGGCCCGCGAGGCCACGCCACCGCTCGGCGAAGGGCCGCTGGTGCTCGTGGTGGAGGACAACGCCGACATGAGCGCCTTCATCCGGGAGGCGCTGCGCGCCGAGTACCGGGTGGCCGCGGCCTACGACGGGAAGCAGGGCTTGCAGCAGGCCCTCGCGTTGAAACCCGACCTCGTGCTCACCGACATGATGATGCCTTTCATGAGCGGCGAGCAGCTGGTGCAGGCGTTGCGGTCGCGGCGGGAGTTCGACCTCACGCCCATCGTGGTGCTCACCGCGATGGCCGACGCCGAGGCCCGGCTGCGGCTGCTGCGCGAGGGCGCGCAGGACTACCTCATCAAGCCGTTCGCGGTGGAGGAGTTGCGCGCCCGGGTGGGGGCGCTGGTGCGCCACAAGCAGGCTGCCGAGGCCCTACGGCACAGCGAGGAGTCGTGGCGCACGCTGTTCTCGCATGCGGCCGAGGGCATCTTCATCGCTGACCGCGAAGGGCGCTACACCGAGGTCAACGACGCAGGTTGCGCTCTCCTGGGCCGCCCGCGCGAGGCGATCGTCGGCCGCACGATGGCCGACATGCTGCCTCCCGAGGAAGCCGGCCGGCTGCCCGCCGCGCGGGCGGAGGTGCTCGCCGGAGGCATCGACGACCGCGAGTGGACCATGCAGCGCGGCGACGGCAGCCGCGTCTCGGTGGAGGTGAGTTCCCGCATGCTGCCGGACGGCCGCTGGATCGCCTTCGCCCGCGACGTGAGCGAGCGCCGCAGGCGGCTGGAGGCGGCCGAGGAGATGGCCGAGGAACTGGAGCGCCGCGTCGCCAAGCGCACCGAACAGCTGCGGGCCTTGGCGGCCGAACTGGAAGCGGCCGAGAGCCGTGAACGCCGCAAGATCGCACGCGACCTGCACGACGACCTCGGGCAGACGCTGGCCGCCGCACGCATCCGGCTGGCGGAGCTGTGCCACGACGCGCCGGCCGGCGTGCGGGCGAAGGCGCGGGAGATTGCGGCACTGGTGGACCAGGCCGACCGCTTCACGCGCTCGCTGGCGGCGCAGCTGGCGCCGCCCGTGTTGTACGAACTGGGCCTGCTGCCCGCCTTGGAATGGCTGGCCGAGGAAATGGGCCGGCAGTTCAACCTGTTGGTGATCGTGATCGACGATGCGCAGCCCAAGCCGCTGTCGCAGGAGGCCCGCTCGATCGTGTACCGCGCCGTGCGCGAACTGCTCATCAACGTGGCCAAGCACGCGCAGGTGAACAAGGCCAGTCTCACCCTGCGCCGAGAAGACGCGATGCTGCTGGCGCGGGTCGCGGACGCCGGTGTCGGGTTCGCACCGGCAGCGCCCGGCGAAGCACCGGCGCAAGGCCTGGGGCTGCGCAGCGTGAAGGAGCGGCTGGCGTTCATCGGCGGCGCGCTGGAGCTGCGCAGTCTGCCCGGCCGCGGCGTGGAGGCGGTGTTGCGCGTGCCGCTGGCTCTGCACAAACAAGGGGGAACCAATTCATGACCATTCGAGTGCTGCTGGTGGAGGATCACCGCATGGTGCGCGAGGCGCTGCGCGACACGCTCGCGCGCGAAACGGACATCGAGGTGGTGGCGGAAGCCGGGGACGCCGCAAGCGCCCTGGAACAGGCGCGCGAGCTGACGCCCGATGTCATCGTGCTGGACATTGCGCTGCCGGACCTGAACGGCATCGAGACGACGGCGCGCCTGCGCGACACGGGCTCGCGTGCGAAGGTCGTGGCGCTCTCGGCCTATACCGACAAGCGATTCGTCACCGAGATGCTGCGCGCGGGCGCTGCCGGCTACATCACCAAGTCGGCCGCCGGCACCGAGCTCGTGCGCGCCATCCGCAGCGTGGCGGCCGGGCAGAGCTACTTCTGCCCCGAGGTGGCCACGGCGCTGGCGGCCGAGGTGCGCAACAGCGGCCGTGAAGCCGAGACACCGCGACTCGGGCGGCGCGAGCGCGAGGTGCTGCGCCTCATTGCCGAGGGTCACCGGTCGGCTGCCATCGCCGAGCAGCTGCACATCTCGGTGGCCACGGTGGAGGTGCACCGGCGCAACATCATGCGCAAGCTGGGCCTGCACACGGTGGCCGAGCTCACGCGCTATGCGGTCCGCGAAGGCATGGTTTCGCCCTGAGGCCCGGCGCTCGGCCGCCCGGAGCCGGGCCGACACCCCCTCGGGGGGTGGGGCGCAAGCCCCGGGGGCAAAGATACATGCCGGCGCTCGGCCGCCCGGGGGCACAAACATAAGGCATCCCTCCCGGTTTGCCGGTAATGACGTTTCAGGAGGGCGGGCATATCCCGACCCGGCCCTCGCTGCGTAGAGTTTCGCGCCTATGGAAACCGCAACGATCGAGACCTCTGTCCTCGACACCCCCGTCCTGCGCTTCGACACGGCGCGCAGCTTCGTCCAGGAGGTCGATGCCGTCCTGTTCTTCGCCCGCCTGGGTGAGCGTACCCTGCGCTGCTACATGACGCGCGCGGCGCTCGTGGCGTACTTCGGCGCTGAGGAGGACGGCGGCCCGCAGTCCTGCCTGGCCGCTTTCGACCGCTGGGTGGGCTGCATCCACCGCATCGCGCGCCGCTGCATCGGCCAGCGCGGCTTCCCGCTCCAGCCGGTGGTGATCACCGTCGACGACGTGTTCCGGGCCATCGTCGCCAAGGCGTGCTTGCGGTAGCCCCTGCGGTGCGCGGTGGGCGGCCGGCGCGCGTGCCGCTCATATGTTTGCCCCCGGGGCTTGCGCCCCACCCCCCGCGGGGGTGTCGGCCCGGCTCCGGGCGGCCGCGCGCCGGGCATGTATCTTTACCCCCGGGGCGTGCGCCCCACCCCCCGAGGGGGTGTCGGCCCGACTCCGGGCGGCCGAGCGCCGGGCATGTATCTTTACCCCCGGGGCGTGCGCCCCACCCCCCGAGGGGGTGTCGGCCCGGCTCCGGGCGGCCGAGCGCCGGGCCTTGGACCTTGGCATGCCTGCTCAGGTAGCCAGCAGCGCGGCGCGAGCGTCGTCCCAGCGGAAGCGCTCGCGCTCGGTCTCCAGGTCCGGCATGTTGGCGGACCCACCGCCGGGCTTGCGTAGGGTGTCCACGGCCTGGCCGTCGTCGACTCCGATCCGATTCTTCGGGCGCGATGGGGGCAGGGACTTGAGATTTCGCAGAAGCCCGCCCGCCGTGCGCGAACGCAGGGAGGGCGGGAGGCGGTTTGAGGACGCTCAAGTCCCGGCGCGTCGGGCGGCGAAGAATCGCTCTTTCGCACTCCGAAGCCAGACGCCCACGAGGCGCCGCCATGCCGCTGCCGCCCTTCGACCCCTGGTGCACCGCCGTTTCGGTGGCGGAAGTGATGCGCGCGCGCCGACTGTCGCCGGCAGGCCTGCAAGCGCTGCAGGCGCGGCGCTTCACCGACCTCGTCACCCACGCCGCGCACGCGTCGCCGCTCTACGCCCATTGGCTGCGGGGTGCCGACCCCGCCCGCCTCGCGCTGCAAGACCTGCCCGTGGTCCACAAGACGCAGTTGATGCGTTTCTTCGAGCACTGGGTGGCAGACCCTGCGCTGCGCCTCGACGAACTCAGGTGCTTCATCGCCGACCCGTGCCGCATCGCAGAGCCCTACCTCGGCCGCTATACGGTGTGGGAGAGCTCTGGCAGCAGCGGCGAGCCGTGCATCTTCGTGCAGGACGCAGGCGCGCTGGCGGTGTACGACGCGCTCGAAGCGCTGCGGCGTCCGTCTCTTCCGCTGCAGTACCTTCCCGGGCCGTGGCCCTGGGGCGCGCGGATCGCCTTCGTCGGGGCCACCACCGGGCACTTCGCCAGCGTCGTGGCGCTGGAGCGCTTGCGCAGGCTGAACCCGATGATCGGCTCCAGCCTGCGGACCATTTCGTTCTTGCAGCCCACGGCCTCGCTCGTGGAGGAACTGAACCGTTACGCGCCGACCGTGCTGGCGACCTACCCCAGCGCCGCGCTGCTCTTGGCCGAGGAGCAACTGGCAGGGCGGCTGCACCTCGTGTGCGCTCAGGTGTGGACGGGCGGCGAAATGCTCACCGAGGGCACGCGAGCCTTCGTGCAGCAGGCCTTCGGGTGCCCGGTGGTCAACAGTTACGGGGCGTCCGAGTTCCTGCCGGTGGCCAGCGAGTGCGCGCAGGGCCGCCTGCATCTCAACAGCGACTGGGTCATCCTGGAGCCGGTCGACGCCCAGGGGCGGGCGGTGCCGCTGGGAGAGCCGGGAGACACGACGCTGCTCACCAACCTGGCGAATCGGGTTCAGCCGCTGATCCGCTACGACTTGGGCGACCGCGTCACGATCGAGGCCGAGCCCTGCGCATGCGGCAGCCCCTTCCCGGTGATCGACGTGGAAGGCCGCGACGACGACAGCCTCTGTCTGGGACGCGGCGAGACCGCCGTGAGGGTGCTGCCCTTGGCGCTGTCCACCGCGCTGGAAGAGGAGGCGGGCCTCTACGACTTCGAGCTGCTCCAACAAGGGCCGTGCGAGCTGCAGCTGAGCACGGGTTTGGAGGGCGAGGAGGCGACGGCCGCACTGGAGCGCGCGCAGCGCGCCCTGTCGGGTTGCCTGGCGCGCCTCGGCGCCCGCGGCGTGCACGTCCACTGCTGTGCGGGCAAGCGCGCGCCGCGGGGGCGCAGTGGCAAGGTCAAACGCGTGGTGGCGCTTGCCTCCCCGAAGTAGGAGGGGCCCGCGCGCAGCCGCGCCCGGGCGCTGTTGCGGAATCTCAACCGCCATTGCGCGCCTCGGTGTCAAGGTGGGGGCCACTGTCCGTCGTCGATGGACTGGCCGCCCGCACCGAGGAGGCTTCCCACGGCAGGCTGCTGACAGGAGATGCACATGTCGTTTGCTGATCGGGCCGATGCGGGCAGACAGCTGGCCGCCCGGCTGCGCACGATGACTCTGGAAGACCCGGTCGTGCTGGCGCTGCCGCGCGGGGGCGTGCCGGTGGCCTGCGAGGTGGCCCGGGCCCTCCAGGCCCCGCTGGACCTCGTGCTGGTGCGCAAGATCGGCGCACCGATGCAGCCCGAGCTCGCCGTCGCGGCCATTGCCGAAGGGCCCGAAGAGCCGGTGCTGCAGATCGACGAGGCGACGCTGCGCATCAGCGGCACGCCCAGAGAGCACGTGGCACACGAAGTGCCGGTGCAGCTCAAGGAGATCGAGCGCCGCCGGGCGCTGTACCTGCGCGAGCGGGCGCCGCTCGACCTGAAGGGCCGCACCGCCGTGCTGGTGGACGACGGCATCGCCACGGGGACCACCGTGCGCGCCGCCATCCGCGCCTTGCGGGCGCGGCAGCCGCGGCGCATCGTGCTGGCCGTGCCCGTGGCGCCGCCGCAGGAGCTGCCCTCGCTGCGTGCCGAGGTCGACGAGCTCGTGTGCCTGCAGGCGCCGGAGTTCTTCGGCGCGGTGGGCTCGCACTACCGCGATTTCGCTCAGACCTCCGACGAGGAGGTGGTCGCGATCCTGGACGAGTTCGGCCGGCACTGAAGGGCGCCGGGCGGCGGCGCCCTCACACCCCGGCGACGGCGAGCGCCCGGGAAGCGGCCTCGAGGTAGCGACGCGCGCGCGGAAGCCACCGCTCGGGCGCGCGCGGTTGGGCATCGAGCAGGTGGGCGGCCATCAGGCGCGCCCGCAGGACGGCGCGTCTTGCCGTGTACAGCGCATGCAGCGCAGGCGGCGGCCAGTCGTCCAGAGCCTTCTCGCAGCGTTCACGCAGATGCGGTCCGATCGACGGCATGCCTTCCAGCGCGCATTCCATGCCCAGGAACGCCAGCTCGTCGAACGGGTCCAGCTCGCGCAGCGCCGGGTCGAAGGCCAGGCAGTCGATCACCACCGGGGGCTGGAGCATGCACACGTGCTCAGGCCGGAGGTCCCCGTGGCCCTCGACGATGCGGCCCTCGAGCACTCGCTGGCGCAACAAGCCGGCGTGCCGTGCCACTGCATCGTCCAGCCGGTCCATCACCTCCAGCGCGCCGTCCAGGCCGAACCGCCCGTCCAGCAGCACCTCACGGTCCGTGCGCAGTTCGCGCTGGACGCGGGCGAGGTGTTCCTCGGCGCACACCGCGGCCCGGGGGGCGTCGCGGTAGAACTGCGCGAGCGTGACGGCCAGCAGGTCGATCTGCCAGTCCTGCACCGCACCGCGGGCCACGAGCCGGTCGAGCATGGATTCGGCCGGCAGGCGCTGCATCAGCACGATCCAATCCACCGTGGTCCCCGGTGCGGGCAGGGCATGGGAGGGCACGAGGGCGAACTGGCCGTCGCGCCACTTCAGCGCCAGCACGTCGAGGTACACCTGCGGCGCGAGGCGCCGGTTGAGCCGCAGCTCCTCGCGGGCGTCGGCCTCTCGTGCGTCCACCGTCGAGAAGTCCAGAAACGGATACCGCACGGGCTTCTTGAGTTTCAACGCCCGCTCGCCATGCAGCACGACCCACGACATGTGGGTCTCGATCAGCTCCGACGGGCTGCAATCGCCGTCGTGTGCGTCCGGCGACATCAGGAAGTGGAGCTTGGCCGAGGTGTCGAGCAGGTCCATCGCTGCTAGTGCGCCGTCAGGACGGGCAGGTGCATGTGTTGCAGCACCGTGGCCGTAGCGCCACCGAACAGCAGCTCACGCCCCGGGCTGTGTCCGTAGCATCCCATCACGAGGAGATCGGCCTCCACGGCGGCTGCCAGGGTGAGCAAGGCGGTGCCCGCGTCGTCGGGCGGCGGCCCTTCGTGGCGCTCGATGGCGTGTAGCCCATGCAGGCGCAGGTAATCCACCACCTGCTGCTGGTCCTGCACGCGGGAAGCGGCGTCAGCGCTCCAGGTCACGAGATGAATGCGCCGGGCGAGCCCCAGCAGCGGCAGGGCGCCCCGCAGCGCGACCGCGGAGACCCGATCAGGCCGCCACGCGACCAGCGCGCCCTCCAGGCGATCCAGCGGCCTTCCCGCACGCCAGGGCACGAGGGCCGTGGCACACCCCGTGTCCCGGGCCAGGCGCTCCGCCAGATCTGCGGGCAGGTCGAAGGCCTTGGCGTCCATCGGGTCGCGCTGGCCCACCACCACGAGGTCGGCCGTCAAGGCCGCGTGAAAGAGGGCAGACAGGCCCCCCTGCGCGTCGGAGGTGCGCAGCGCGAGCGGCCAGCCTGGGGTCGAGGCCGCCGCGTCGAAGGTGAGGCGTGCCTGGCGTTGGTGCTGGGTCTCGATGTCGGGCGGCCCGGGGACGGTCGCGTAGAGCGCCTCGACCCGTGCGCCGAGCCGCGCACCGAGCGCGCGGGCCCAGGCGAGCCGGCTGGCAGCATGCACGCCGCCATCGAGGTGCACGAGGATGGACCGGCATCCGCTGGCGGCCCGGCGTTCGTCGGGGGTGTCCATGCGCCCAATCTAGGCGCGCCGGCGAGCCGCGACTTGCGCAAGATCATGCGCCGCCCCGTCCGGCCTGCGAAGCTTGCAGGCTCTGCCCGGAGGTCCCCATGCTCCTCTTCGGACTCGACACCCAGGCGTCGTTCGACCGCGCGTTGGCGGCCGAGCTCGGCGTCCCGCTCGCGGCACACGAGGCGCGCGCCTTCGAGGACGGCGAGTACAAGCTGCGGCCCCTGGCCGATCCGCGCGGGGCGGACGTGTACGTCGTGCAGAGCCTGCACGGCGACGACCGGGCAAGCCCCCATGACAAGCTGTGCGCCCTCCTGATGTTCGTCGCCACGCTGCGCGACCACGGCGCCGCCCGGGTCACGGCCGTAGTGCCCTACCTCGCCTATGCCCGCAAGGACCGCCGCACCAAACCGTTCGATCCGGTCACCTCTCGCTACGTCGCGCAATGGCTGGAGGCCGCCGGCATGACGCAGCTCGTCGTGCTCGAAGCGCACAACCCCGCGGCACTGGACAACGCTTTCCGTTGCCCGGTGCAGCACCTCCAGGCGCACCCGGCCTTCGATGCCGTGGCCGATGAGCTGGGCGATGGGCCGCTGGCCGTGGCCTCACCCGACCCGGGCGGCGTGAAGCGCGCACAGCTGTGGCGGGAGCACCTCGAGGGGCGGCGCGGCGGCCCGGTCGGGTTCGCGATGGTGGACAAGCGCCGCAGCGCCGGTGTGGTGAGCGGCACCGAGCTCGTGGCGGGCGACGTGGAGGGGGCGGACGTCCTGCTGCTCGACGACCTGATCGCCACCGGCGGCACTCTCGTGCGCGCGGCCCGCGCCCTGCGCGCGGCCGGCGCTCGCCGTGTCGTCGCCTGCGCGGCGCACGGCCTCTTCGTCGAAGGTGCCGAGCGCACCCTGGCCGACACCGCCCTCGACCGGGTGGTCGTGTGCGACAGCGTGCCCGCGTTCCGGGTGCCGGCGGCCAGCCCCCTGCGGGCGCGCCTCACCGTGGCCTCGTGCGTGCCGATGTTCGCGCACGCGCTGAGGCAGAGTCGCGCTTCTTGGTTGCAGTGAACCTGCGCAGCCAGACGGAGGGAGGACAGAGGGGGAGGGGAGGAGGCGGGAAGGCGCAACAGCCGAGAAGCTGCTGCCAAGCCATCGGGGGCCACCGCGCCGAAAGCCCTGCTTTGCACAGGATCACCAGCACCTCCAGGCAGCAATCGCGGTGCTTGCGCACCGCGACGACACCGGCCGACGGATCGACCCCGGGCCTGCGGCCCAAACGCGGCGGTGACGAACGCTCCAGCACGGTGGCTTGATTCGAGCTTAGGTGCTCGCAGGCGCAGCCGATTGCGTTCCATCAAATGCATCGAATGTGGACGTCGGCGTCTTCTCGGTGTTGTCTCGGCCGAAGCGGCCTGCTCGCGGCCCTGCGATTGCGCCAACGCAATACCCGCGGCCGTCCTCCGCCGCATCGTGATTCGTCTGCGCTCACCGGATGGATTCCCCTTCGAGCCTTCGACTGGAGTTCGTGATGAAACTTCCCTTGCAGATTCGATTCATCGGCCTCGAACCTTCGCCTGCCGTCGAGACCGTGGCCCGAGAGAAGGCGTCCAAGCTCGACCAGTTCCGCCCGGACCTGATGTCGTGCCGCGTCACCATCGAGCTGGCGGACAAGCACAAGCACCAGGGGCGCCAGTTCGCGGTGCGCATCGACGTCACCCTGCCCGGCGGCGAGCTGACCGTCGATCGGGTGCAGGACGAGGACGTGTACGTCGCGCTGCGCGACGCCTTCGACGACATGCGGCGGCAGGTGCAAGACAGCGTGCGGCGCATCCAGGGCCAAACCAAAGCCCACGCCCCCGAGCTCATGGGCGAGGTGGTTCGATTCGACAGCGAAGGCCGCTTCGGCTTCATCCGCTCCGAGGAAGGCGACGAATACTGGTTCGGTCCCGACAACGTCTCGGGCCTGCCGTTCGAGCACCTGCAGGTGGGCGCCGAGGTGCGCTTCATTCCCGAAACGGCGGCCGAGGGCCGTCAGGCCAAGCGGGTGAGTCTCGGCAAACACCATTTCGAGTGACGGAGGCATCATGTCAGTCGCAAGACCACCGCGGGCGACATCTGCACCCGCATCGTGTCCATCGCACCCCCGGGCCTGTCTCTCGAAGAAGCCGCGCGCGTCATGCGCGACCAGCACGTCGGCTGCCTGGTGATCGTGGAGGAGCCGTCGCCCGAGGACCGGCAAGTGGTGGGCGTGCTGACCGACCGCGACATCGTGACGCAAGTGGTGGCCGGGCAGAAGAACCCGAACGGCCTGTGCGCGGCCGACGTGATGAGCCCGCGAGGTCGCCAGCGTGCGCGAGGACGACTCCCTGCTGGACGTGCTGGCCACCATGCGGCGCAAGGCGGTGCGGCGGGTGCCCGTGGTCGGGCCGCACGACCGGCTGATCGGAGTGATCTCGATCGACGACGTGCTGGAGGTGCTGGCCGAGGAGATGCAGGCCGTGGCCGACGCCATCGGCGCCGCCCAGCATCACGAGCAACGGCAGGGCCGCTGAGCCGAGCTGCGCGCCGTCGTCGCATCGAGCGCGCCCGCGGGCGTCGCGCAGCCGGCGACCGTGTTGGCCCGTCACCCCGCCGGCAGGCGGGCAATGAGGTTGCGCACCCAGTCGGGGGTGATCGGTTTGGTGATGAACTCGTCGACGCCCAGCTCGCGGGCCCTCTTGTTGTAGGGCCGCAGTTCGCCTTCCGTGCGCGCCGTCACCATCGCCACGTACGTGCCCCACGAGGCGAGCTGGGGCCGCAGCGTGTCGACCACGGCCAGGCCCTCCATGTCGGGCAATCCCATGTCGCACAGCAGGATACGAGGTTTCACGCCCGCCGCGGCGTCGAGCGCTTCGCGCCCGGAGGCCACGTAGATCACCTCCAGACCTTCGCCACGCAACAGGTCGAGCGTGGCTGCACCGAGCTCCGGATGGTCCTCGACCAGCAGTGTCCGCAGCGGTCTGGCGGGCCGCCGCGCAGGTGCGACGAGCACCGGGGCGCCGTCGATGCTCGAGACGAACTCACTGCCTGCACCCAGTCCCCCGCTGTGGACCAACGGCTCGACGATCTTGTCTTGCTCCTCGTGCGCCACGCCCGGCTCGCTGCTGCGCAGCCCGACGTGCGACCCGGCGTCCCCCGAGTGCATCCCGAGCTCGTGCAGCAGGCGCATGGCCCGCATGTCGTCCATCGTGTCGCCCCCTGACTGCTGTGGACCGGCGACTGGACGCAACCTCCGTACATCTCGTGCAGGCCCTGGCCGATCTCAGACGCCATTGGAAGCGCCCCGGCCGCGGCCACAGCCAATAACCGACCCGCGCAAGGGGGGAAAAGCAGGCTCCGGCGTCGAATCGCCACCGGGCGCGGGGGAGCGGGCTTCGTCCTAGCCCTTGACGCAGATCAACGGCGCGAGCCGCGCCACCTTGCGCGCGAGCCCGGCCCGGTCCGCCGCATCGACGACGGCGGTCACGTCCTTGTAGGCGCCCGGGGCCTCCTCGGCCACGCCGCGCGAAGAAGGGCTGCGCACCAGGATGCCCCGCGTGGCCAGTTCGTCGACGACCTGGCGGCCGTACCAGTGCTTCAGCGCTTCATGCCGGCTCATCGAGCGCCCGGCACCGTGGCAGGCCGACGAGAGCGCGAGCCCCTCCGATTCGCCCGTGCCCGCCAGCACATACGAGCCGGTGCCCATCGAGCCGCCGATCAGCACGGGCTGGCCCGCCGAACGCAGCGCGTCCGGCAAGTCGGGATGCCCCGGCCCGAAGGCGCGCGTGGCGCCCTTGCGATGGACGTACAACGGCCGCAGCCGCCCGTCCACGCCATGCACTTCGAGCTTGCACGTGTTGTGGGAGACGTCGTACAGCAGATCCAGACGTCGAACCCCACGCCTCCGGCCGAGACCACGCCCCCGCGTTGCTCGTCGAAGGCCGCGACGCCGCCGATCGGAAAGCCGTAGCCCCAGTGCGCGTCGGGCATCACGTAACTGGCCTGCACGATGCCCGGCAGGCTTGCGACGTTGGTCGCCTGCTGCCGCACCTTGTCGTCCATCCCGTGCATCAGGTCTTCGGTGGCGTAGAACACCACGGGCACCTGCATGCGTCCTTGAGGTTCGATTTCCCAGACGCACTCGCTGCGCTGGATGAGGGAATGCATGTCCATGGTCAAACGTCCACCACCGTCTGTGCCACCCATCCGGCCTCGGGCAGCGGTTGCACCTTGAGCTCGGTGTACGTGGCACCCTTGACCTCCACGGCCGGTTCGTGGCGCTGCACCGAAACCGGCTCGCCCAGCGCCACGGCATGAAGGCCGTCCTCGCGCAGCTCGACCCGGAAGCCGCCGAAGAGCATGTGCCGCACGCCCATCTGGTAGACCACCGCGTTGAGCCAGTCCGCAAGCAACAGCTCGTCGTCCGGCGCCTGGCACACGATGGGCACGGCCTGCTGTTGCCGCACGCGCTCGGGCGGCGTCACCACCGCAGTCAGCGCGAGCGCTGCCTGCTCGAACGCGCGGGCCTTGGTGCTTCCGTAGCCCCGCACGCCGATGTCCGCCCCGTGATCGAAGTGTTCCCAGCGGTCTTCCATGGACGCACCCTTGCGCTCCTTTTATGCGCGCCGGCAGACGGGCGCCGCTTGCGCCAACGCAACCGGGCAGGGCAGGGGCGAGCATCGGGCCCCGGGCGGGCATGCCGGTCCAGGCCCGCGAAGTTGCGCGGCATCAAACCGGGCGGGGCGAGGGGCGGCAGAGTGGACGCGATGAAGCCGTCTCGCGTGGCCATCGTGGGCTGGGGGCATCTGGGAGCGGCCTGTGCCGAAACCCTGCGCGGCCAGCCCGACCTGGCACTGGCCGGGGTGGTCCAACCTCCGGAGCCTCCGCCGGCGCTCCCCCTGCCCAAAGGCGTGACGTGCGCCGGGCATGTCAGCGAGCTGGACAGTGCCGACCTTGCGCTCCTGTGCGTGCCCACCGACCGCGCGACCGACGCGGCCCACGACCTGCTGCAACGCTGCCTGCCGGTCGTCGAGTGCGCCAGCCTCGAGGCCGACTCGCTGCACCATCACCGCCAAGCGCTGGCCAGAGCCGCCGCGCGGCATCGCGCCGTCGCCGCGCTCGGTGCAGGCTGGGACCCGGGGCTCTTGCAGCAATTGGTGCGCGTGTTCGAGTTGCTGGTGCCCAAGGGCTCCACGCGCGTGAACCGCCACACCGCCACCGGGCTCTATCACCCCGCGGCGGTGGAGTCCGTGCCCGGCGTGCAGGAGGCCCTGAGCACCGAGATCCGCGACGCCTCCGGCCACCCGCAGCGCTACGTCTACGTCCAGCTCGCGCCGGGCGCCCAGTTCGAGCGCGTGCGCTCGCCGATCGAAGGCGACCCGCTGTTCAACGACGAGCCCACGCAGGTGCTGGAAGTGGACGACCTGGCCTCGATGCAGAAGGAGAACTCGGGCATCGTCTTGCAGCGTCTGGGCAGCGGGGGCCCGGGCCCCCATGCCAGCCTCGTGTTCGAGGCGAGGGCGGATGCGACCGCCTTCACCGCCCGGCTGATGGTGGACGCAGCCCGGCTGCTGCGCGCCTTGCCCCCCTCCGCGCGCGGCGCCTGGCTCTACACCCCGTTCGGCCTCGTGCCCTGGACACCTGAGCCCTAGAGGCGCTGGCCTGGTGTGGCGGTGGACGCGCGGGGCGTTGCGTCACCACAGGCGTCACGGCAGGGGTCACGGCAGGGGTCACGGCAGGGGTCACGGCAGGGGTCACGGCAGGGCAGTCGTCGCCCCGGCCCTCGGGCCGGTCGTCCAAGCGGTCGTCCGGGCCGCCCTCAGGCCCCGGCGGACCACACCAGGCGAGGGCGGCCTTGCGTGGCGGCCTCCAGCCGGGTGCCCATCGCCCGGCACCGCGGGACGAGCAGGTCCGTCAGCCACTGGAAGGCAGCCGGGCTGGGGTGCCTCAGGCGGAACTGCCGCACCTGCATCGGCACGATCTCCAGCGCCCGAAGGCTGCCGCTGCGGGCATCCAGAGACGCCGCATACCAGCAGCCCACGTCGCTGCGCAGATCGCCGTGCAGGCCGATCCCCTCGTAGTCGTTGATCAGATCGCCGCAGCCATAGAGGATCAGCTTGCCCGCATGGACCTCGAAGGGCAAGGGATGGTGCGAGGAGTGCCCATGCACCACGTCGGCGACATCCAGTTCGATCAATCGCCGCGCGAAGCGGCGGTGACGCGAGGGCACTTCCTGCACCCAGTTGGCGCCCCAGTGCAGCGACACCAGCACCAGGTCGCCCGGGCCACGGTGGCGGCGCACGACCGAGGCCACCTCCGAGGCCGCCGCTTCGTCCAGCCCGGGCAGCCACGCGATGCCGGCTCGGCGGTCGGTGGCCGCCCACGCCGTCGGCACGCCGCAGTCGGGCGCCGCCCAGGCAAACATCAGCAAGCGCCGGCCGGCGCCGGGCAAGGGCAGGGCGGCGGGGGCTCGTGCGGCCTGTCCATCCCGCCCGGCGCCGGCGTGCCGCAGACCGGCGTCGTCGAGCGCCTGGAGCGTGTCGGCCAACCCTGGCGTGCCCCAATCGAGGATGTGATTGTTCGCAAGGCAGCAGGCGTCGATCCGCGCCGCCTTCAGACAGCTCGTATGAGCGGGGCTCATGCGGTAGTGGACCTCCTTGCCGGGCCAGGCGGAGGGGGACTTCGTGATCGCCGTCTCCAGGTTGACGATCCGCAGGTGCGGTGCCAGGGCGTCCATCACCTCCAACGCGTCGCCCCAGGGGTAAGCGTCGGACACGGGGGCGCCGATGGGGCCGTTGACCCGCTCGGCCAGCCGGACGTACTCGCGCGCATCCCGCACGAAGCTCTCGTACAGCACCGGGGGCACGGGCTCGCGCATGACCTGGTCGATGCCGCGTCCGGTCATCACGTCACCGGCCAGCAAGAGCTCGATGGTGTCCGTGGTCAGCCCTCCTGATTCACGTGCGCAGGGCCCGGGGCCATCAGCCGGCCGAGCCCCACGTCCCTCGGGCTCAGTCCTCGCCCGAACGGGTGTGTTGCCGCTCGTACATGCCGATCAACTCGGTGTGCACCAGGACGTGCCCGCGCATGGCGTGTTCCAGTTCCGCCTTGGTGGGCTGCTTCAGCCCGGGCAAGGTCGTGTCGAGCGCGTAGAGCTTGAAGATGTACCGGTGGCGCCCGATGGGAGGGCAGGGGCCGCCGTAGCCGGTGCGCTTCCAGTCGTTCAACCCCTCGCGGGCGCCCGCCGGCAGGCGCCCTCCCTCGGGCAGCCCGTGACTCTCGGGCGGCAGATCGACCACGACCCAGTGCACCCAGGTGCGCTGGGGCGCGGCCGGGTCCGGGGCATCGGGGTCGTCGGCGATCAGTGCGAGACTGCGCGTGCCGGCCGGCACCTCGGCCCAGGACAAGGGGGGCGAAACGTCGTCCCCGTCGCAGGTGTATCGGCGCGGTATTCCGCCGTAGTGCACGAACGCGGCCGATGTCAGCTTCATGACGACTCCTCCATCAAAGAACCGGAAAACGGCCGCGCCGGCACGTGCGGGCGCCTCGCCTCCCTAGGACGGCAGCGCTCCCAGCAGGTCGGGGTCCTCGGCCAGAGCATCGCCGGTGGCGAAGCGCCCCCAGAAGCTCAACTCCTCCAGTTGCACCACCGGCAAGCCCGCCGACCGCAGCCGAGCGGCCAGTTCACCGGAGACCAACCACCACTCGTTGATCTCGCGTTCGCTGTCCAGCCCTTCCGGGCGCACGATCAAGGAGACGCCTGCCATCGCGCTGACCGCCCGATCACAACGGCAGAACACGTGCTGCTTCACAAAGCCTGAAACCGTCGAGGCCATCGCTGCTCCTTGCTCCGTCCGGCCGCCCGATGACGAACTGATGCGCTCATCGAGCGCGGGCGGCCGCCGCAGTTGACGGTTTAGTCCAATCCGCCCGCCGCGGCTTGAGAAAGGGCAAGCGCGCACCCGAGCGGCGCCCTGCGCGCCTGCGCCGGTTCGTCCGCTCGCGCCTTGCCCCCGCGGCGTGAAGCCCTCAGCGCGTCGTTTCAGCTGCGGATATCCGCCTGACGCTCCACGATGCGGCCCACCAGACCGTAGTCCAGCGCTTCTTCTGGCGACATCCAGCGGTCGCGCTCGATATCGGCCATCACCCGCTCGAAAGGCTGCCCCGTCTCGCGCGCGATGGTGCGTGCGATGCGCTCGCGGGCCTTGATGATCTCTCTGGCCTGGATGGCGATGTCGGTGGCTTGGCCGCCGGCGCCGCCGCTGGGCTGGTGGATCAGAAAGCGGGTGTTGGGCAGGCAAAAGCGCCGCTCACGCGGCACCGACAGGTAGACATGCGTCGCGGCGCTGCCCACCCAGCCGGTGCCGATCATGTTGACCGGCGCCGAGATGAAGCGCACCACGTCGTGGATGCTGTCGCCCGACTCGAGATGCCCGCCTGGCGAGCACATGAGCATGTCGATCGGTTCGTTGGAGTCGGCCGCCAGCGCGATCAGCCGCCGCACGATGTCCTGCGCCACGTTGTCGTTGATCGGCCCGTAAAGCAGCACCGTGCGCGACTTGAAGGCCTTTTCCTCCAGAAACGAGGTGCGCGAGTCGACGGGGTGGATGGGAGGTGGGGTGGTTTCCATGAGATGAGTGCCTCCAGGACGTCAGGGCATCTTAGTGCCGGCCACCAGGTACCGCGCCCACGAGGTGCAACAGCCCTCGATGCAGCGAGGTGCATGGTCGCGGGGGGCACGGTCCTCTGGTTCCTGGGGGGTGCGTTTACGAGTTGACATAACGCACATTCTGGAAAGCTTATGGCTGGGGCGTCACCGAGCCCCGGCCACTGGTGTGCCACGGGCCCGAAGCGCCAGCGTGAGATATATCAAGCGAGCGCTGGCGGCGCGAGCCAAGATGGATGCGTGGATCGAACAAGACCGCCATCGCCCCAGCGCGGGCGCCAGGCGGCTTGGCCGGCCGGGCTATACAGGGCTCGCCCCTCACCATCACCATGTACCAACGAATTCTCGTGCCTCTGGACGGCAGCGCGACAGCCGAATGCGGGCTGCGCGAGGCCCTCGCCGTGGCTCAGGCGCAGCGTTCCTCCTTGTACTTGCTGCACGCGCTCGAGAGCTTCCCACTGACCCTAGGCGCGGCACCCGATGAGGCCGCAGACCGGCTGCGCGCTCGGCTGCGCCGCTACGGCGAGGACCTCCTCGGTCGCGCAGCGGCCGCTGCGAGCGAAGCGGGCGTGCCGAGCGTCATGCTCTTGCGGGAGGTGGCCACGGGACGCGTGGCCGACGTCATCTTGCAGGAGGCGGTGCGCATCCCTGCCGACCTCGTGGTCATGGGCACGCACGGTCGCCGCGGGTTCAACAAGTTGGTCCTCGGCAGCAATGCGCAGGCCGTGGTCCACGGCAGCTCCGTGCCGGTGCTGTTGGTTCGCCAGCGCGAGACGCTCGTGCCGCAGGCCTTGCCGCCAGGGAGCGACCCATGATCGAAGGCCATGCCCACCTCGGCTACGCGCCTCGCGGTGCGGGCCTGCTGTACGCCGTCACCTGGTTCGCGCATGGGCCGGACGTCTTCGGGTGGTACATCGGCGCCCGGGAGGGACTGCCCTGCGCATCGTACTTCGCGCTCCCGCGCTACTACACCGCGCGGGATGTCGTGCTGTGCCGGACGGCCGAGGACGACTTGCACGGCCGCTGGCTGGAAGTGACGCCACAGGGGGAAGTCGAGCTTCCACCGCCCTCCCCGGTGCCGCAGGAGCTGAGCCACGACCTGGCACGCCTGCAGGACGAGTTCACCCGCCATTGGCTGTTCTGCGACGACGACCCGCAGGCCGCAGACGAGGTGCGTGCGCTCGAGGTGCAGGGGTTCCCAGTCTGCCGCGTGAACATCCTCGCCTCGCGCATGGGCAAGCTGCGCCCCGGCGCCGCCGTGTGGCGCTACGACGCGCCGGGCGCCGACCGCAACGTGCTTGTGCACCTGTCGCGGCTGTGGCCGCTCGACGAGCGGCTGTACGACTGAACGCACGTGGCGGGCGTGCCGCGCCGGGGTTTCGAGACGCGGCGAAACCGACATTTCTCAATGGCCACCGCGGCGTCTCATCCTATCGTGCGCGCATCGGCCCTCCGAGCGGCAGGCGCGCCGTGCAGCGCGCAGGCTGCATCGGGGCTTGGAGCCCCAGTCGCGGACTCGCCGAGATCGGACGTCGCCCTTGCCCTAGGAGCCCTTTATGAAGCCAGACTGGTTCCTCGTCGCCAACGCCTCGCAAGCGAGGCTGCTCAGCCGAGAAGCCCCGGACGCCCCGCTCGTGCCGGTGGCTCAGTTCGAGCACCCTCAAAGCCGCCTGTCCGACACCGAGCTCGGTGACGCGCCGCACGGTCGCACCAAGTCCGACCAGCGTTCCCGCGGGACGTCGTTCGCGCCGCGCACCGAACTGCACCGCAAGGAGCGGGAACACTTCGCGCGCGAGATCGCGGACTACCTCGACGAAGGAGTGCAGGCCGGAAAGTGCCGCTCGCTCACGGTCTTCGCCGCCTCGCCCTTCCTCGGCGAGCTCAAGGCGGAGTTCGGCGACGCGACGCTCGGGGCGCTCAAACATGCCGTCGACCTGGACCTCACCCACTTCGGCCTCAGCGAACTCGAGCATCGCATCGCCCAGGCGCTGCCGCACGCGGGCTGAGTGCGGCTGTCGCAAGGTGTTGCCCATCTTCTGCTGCCGTGCTCCCGCCCGGGACAAGGGATGTGAAGACTCAGATCGGGTCGGGGACGGGCCCCGCCCGCTTGCGCTGGCGCAAGCGGGAACGATGGCGCACGTTGCACCCTTCTGGCCACTCAACACAGGGAGAGACCTATGTCATCGAACACACCGAAGGTCGCCGTCGTCACGGGCGGCATGGGCGGCCTGGGCGAGGCCATCTGCAAGCGCCTGAGCGAGTCGGGGTTGACGGTCGTGGCCGCGCATTCGCCAGGAAACCGCCGTGCCGGCGAATGGCTCGAGCGCATGAGCCAGGACGGCTACCCTTTCGCTGCACAGGCGATGGACGTGGCGAGCTTCGCCTCGTGCCGCGAGGCTTTCGAGGAGATACGCCGCCGCCGCGGCCCGGTGTCCGTGCTCGTCAACAATGCCGGCATCACGCGCGATGTCAGCTTTCGCAAGATGAGCGAGGAGGACTGGCAGACGGTGCTGCGGACCAACCTCGATTCGATGTTCAACGTGACCAAGCAGGTCATCGAGGACATGCTCGCGCTGGGCTGGGGACGCATCGTCAACATCTCGTCCGTCAACGGGCAACGCGGTGCCTTCGGCCAGGCCAACTACGCGGCCTCGAAGGCCGGCATCCATGGGTTCACGAAGTCGCTGGCGGTGGAGTTCGCGAAGAAGAACATCACCGTCAACACGGTCTCTCCCGGCTACCTCCACACGGCCATGGTGGCCCAGGTGCCCAAGGATGTGATGGAGACGCGCATCCTGCCCGAGATCCCCGTCGGACGGCTCGGGGAGCCGGACGAGGTGGCGCAGTTGGTGAGCTACCTCGCCTGCGAGCGCGCGGCATTCATCACCGGCGCGAACATCTCGATCAACGGTGGTCAGCACATGTATTGAGATTGAGTGATCGCAACCGACGTGTGCGGCGGCAGGGCTGCGGCGTCACACCAACCGGAAGCTCCCCGCGCTGCCCGCTGTGCTCGGGTCGCCCAGCGCCGCGGTCACCGCGTCGTCCACCGTGTCCAGCCAGACGAACCGCAGAGCCTCCTGGGCCGACGCGGGGACTTCATGCAAGTCCTTGCGGTTGCGCCTGGGCAGCATCACCGTCGACACGCCGGCGCGAAGGGCGGCGAGCACCTTCTCCTTGATGCCGCCGACCGGCAACACGAGGCCGCGCAGGCTGATCTCGCCGGTCATCGCCACGTCGTGGCGCACGGGCCGGTCGGTGAACAACGACGCCAGCGCCACGAACATCGCGATGCCGGCACTCGGCCCGTCCTTGGGGATGGCGCCGGCCGGCACATGCAGGTGAAGGTCGATGCCGTCGAACATCGCGGCCGGCACGCGCAGCTCGGGCGCCCGCGCCTTGATGAGGGTCAGCGCCGCCTGGGCACTTTCCTTCATCACGTCGCCCAATTGCCCGGTGAGGATGAGGCGGCCGCTGCCGGCCACTCTCGTCGCCTCGATGAAGAGAATGTCGCCTCCCACGGGCGTCCACGCGAGGCCGGTGGCCACGCCGGGCAAGCCACTGCGCAGCGCCGTCTCGTGCTCGAACTTCGCCGGCCCCAGGATGGCTTCGAGGTCTGCCTTGTGCACCCGCACACTGGTGCAGCGGCCCTGCGCCACGCACATCGCGGCGTGACGCATGACGCGGCCGACCTCGCGCTCGAGCTGACGCACGCCGGCTTCGCGCGTGTAGTCCGTCACCAGCGCGCGCAGGGCCTCCAGCTCGATCTCGCACTGGTCCTCGCGCAACCCGTTGGCCTCGCGCTGGCGCTGGACGAGGTAGCGCTGCGCGATCTGCAGCTTCTCCTCCTCGGTGTAGCCCGGCAGTTCGATCACCTCCATGCGGTCGCGCACGGGCGGCGGCACGTTGTCGATCACGTTGGCCGTCGCGATGAACACCACGCGGCTCAAGTCGAACGGCACACCGAGGTAGTTGTCCCGGAACGTCGAGTTCTGCTCGGGGTCGAGCACTTCGAGCAGGGCGGCCGACGGGTCCCCTTGCAGGCTCGCGGACATCTTGTCGACCTCGTCGAGCATCATCACGCAGTGGCGCGCGCCCGCCTTGCGCAGGCTTTGCACGATGTTGCCGGGCATCGCTCCGATGTAGGTGCGGCGATGGCCCCGGATCTCGGCCTCGTCGTGCACGCCGCCGAGCGAGACACGC
This sequence comes from Schlegelella aquatica, assembly GCF_026013905.1. Lineage (NCBI taxonomy): Bacteria > Pseudomonadati > Pseudomonadota > Betaproteobacteria > Burkholderiales > Sphaerotilaceae > Caldimonas > Caldimonas aquatica. Next base: position 1,679,963 of record NZ_CP110257.1, on the reverse strand, counting down.
ACGAACGGCCGTTGCAGCGCCCGCGCGATGCTCTGCCCCAAAGAAGTCTTGCCCACCCCGGGCGGGCCGACGAAGCACAGGATCGGCGACCTGCCGGTGGGGTTGAGCTTCTGCACGGCGAGGAATTCCAGGATGCGCTGCTTGACGCGCTCCAGCCCGAAGTGCTGCGCTTCCAGCACCTCGCGCGCGACGTCGAGGTCGATCGCGGTTTCCGGGGGCGTGCGCCAGGGCAACTCCGTCATCCACTCCAGGTAGGTCCGCAGCATCGAGTACTCGCCCGTGGTGTCGCCCATGCGCTGCAATCGTCGCAGCTCCTTGCGGGCCTGGGTCTCCACCTCCTCCGGCATGCCCGCCTGCGCGATGGCCTGCTCCAGCCGGGCGATCTCCTCGTCGCTTTCGGTGCCCTCACCCAGCTCCTTCTGGATGGCCTTGAGCTGCTCTTGCAGCAGGAAGCGCCGCTGCCGGTCGTCGAACTGCTCCTTCGTGCGCGCGCTGATCTCCTGAGACAGGCGCAACACCTGAACACGGTGCGCCACGATCTCGAGCACCTTGTGCAAGCGCTGTTCGGTGTCGGTGGTCTCCAGCAGTTGCTGCTTCTCCGCCGGTTGAGCATCGAGCAGGCTGGCCACGGCATCGGCGATCGAACTGGCGTCCCGGGTCTCCTGGATGGCCTGCGCAAGCTCGGCGGGCACGGCCGGCAAGAGCGACATCAACTCGCTGGCCCTCTCGCGCAGTTGCAGCGCGAGCGCTTCGGCTTCCGCGGAAGCGGGGCTGGGCTCCGAGACGGGCTGCGCATGCACCGCGAGGAACGGGTAGCCCTCCACCGGCGCGACCACCCTGAACCGCTCCAGCCCTTGGCAGACCAGATGGTACTGGCCGTCGGCGCCTTTCAGGCGGCGGATGACCTTGGCCAGCGTGCCCATGACGCACAGGTCCTGCACCGTGGGGTCGTCGACAGTGGCGTCCTTTTGCAGCAGCACGCCGATGGGCCCGGAGGTCTCGGTGGCGTACTGGACGGCGGCCAGCGAGCGCGGACGCCCGACGGTCACCGGCAGCAGCACATGGGGAAACAGCACGACGTTGCGCATGGGCACGACCGGGACCACACCCTTGGGCAGGCTGGGGGAAGACGACGAGGTCGAAGTGGTTTCCATGGAACTTCCATCCGATGCCGATGAGCGGCCAGGCGCGTCCCCGGTCGGAGCGACGGAGGACGGGCTGCCCGCCTGAGGATGACAAGGCGCGGCCCGCTTCGGGCGGTCTGCGCCGACCCCTTCGAGGGGCGCCGCGGAAACCGCCGCCCGCCCGAGCCCTGCGCGAACCCAGCTCCTAGGATGGGCCGGCACCGCCACCGCAGGCGTGCGAAATGTCAAAACCGGGGTGGTGCTGCCCCCAACGCTGCGACAGGAAGGCGTCGAGGAAGTCGGCGAGCCGGCTTCTGGGCAGCAGGTCGATGCCGGCCGCACCCGTACGCCCGGAGCCCCCGAAGCGCCGACACAGCTCGTCTGCCCCGCTCGGCGAGGACAGCGGCGCGCGCACGCTGACGCGCCAGCCGCCGCCCGAGGCGGTCTCGACCAGCACGGCGTGAGCCCGGTCGGGGTAGGCCGTCGCGAGGTCGTTGGCGAAGGTGCCCACCACGCGCCGGGACCAGGCCGCGTCGGGCAGGAGATGCACGCTGGCACGATCGCCTTCCAGCAAGGGCGATGACGCGCGAGCGCGGTTCAGGTCCGCAGCACGCAGCTCACGCAGCTCCCGAAGCACGGGTTCGCTGCGCACAGCCTCCAATGGGTTCTCGTGGCGGCTCAAGATCCCATAGAGCACGGCCGGTGCCACATGCACGTCGCTTTCCGACTCGCCGTAGGCGTTGTAGTTGATCGATCGACCGAGCTCTTGCAGTTGCTCGCATTGCGCATCGCTCAGCCCCGCCTCGACGGCCAAGCGATGCCCCACTTCCTGCAGGTTGTCGCCGAACGCACCCACCGCCGCCCACGCTCGTCGCCGGCCCTGGAGGTGGCGGTCCATCAGAACGCAGGTGCACACCCCGCTGCCCGCATCCAGATGCACTTCCAGGCCCGGGTGCTGCGGAATCTCGCCCGCGGCGTGATGATCGAAGTAGCGCACACGCGCCCCGGCCGCGAGCAGCCGAGTCAGCGCGGCCCGGTTGCGCTGCATCGACAGATCGCACACCAGCACCTCGTCACCGGGCCCGGCCGGCACCCGTTCGAGCAGCGCGATGTCGCGCTTGAGCCCGGTCACCAGCGTCGCAGGCGCCGGCCGCTCGAGCCGCCACTGCAGCACGGCGCAAAGCCCGTCGGCATCCCCGTTGCACACGTCGAAGCACCGCATCATCCCGAGTCCTCGTGGCTGGGCCCGCACCCCGGCCGCCCGTCAGGCCGCGTGGGCGACGGCCGTGTGCGGGCCTGCCACCCCATGCTGGCGCACCCGGACGTGCGCTGGCGTGCGCCACATCAACTGCGGGGCCACGAAGGTGGCGTGGCGAAGGGGGTCGATGGGCCTCACGCGACGGCACAGTCCCCGAGAGCCGATGGGCTCGCGAAGTCGGCGGCGTCGGTTGCCATGCCGGGCAGTGGCCGCGGCGCGTCGAGTTCGGCCGTTCGCCGCGTCAGGCGCTGAAAGCTCTGCAGCCCCTCGATGTCGACGATCTCGATGGCGCGCTGAGAGACGGTCAAGTAGCCCCCCTGGGCCAGCGCCGTGAAGGCGCGGCTCACCGTCTCGTGGGCCAGCCCCAGGTAGCTCGCGATGTCGCGGCGGCTCATCCGCAGCACGAAGCGGCGGCCGGAGTGCCCGATGAGCGCATTGCGCTCGGACATCTGCAAGAGGAACCGAGCCAGCCGAACGTCGGCCCCCACCGCGCAGACGAGTTGCAGGGCGTCGAGGCCGCGGCGCACTTCGCGGCTCGCGCAGCGGTGCAAAAAGCCCTGCATCGCCGGCACGTCCGCCTCCAAGCCGCGCAGCTCGGAGAAGGCCACCACCGCAGCGCGCGAGTCCTCGAGCGCGATGACCGACGTCGTGTAACGGCCGTTGGCGATCCCGTCCATGCCGATCATGTCGCCGCGCACGGCAAAACCGAGGACCTGCTCGTACCCTTCCTCGTCGCAGCGCGCGAACTTGAAGGTGCCGGACTGGACGAAGAACAGATGGCGAAACGTGCCTTCCTCATGGACCAGGGCCGCCCCCCCGGGCACCGGTCGCACGGGGAAGTACCGGTCCTCCAGGACCGCGGCGGCGGCTGCCTCGCCCGCGAAGGAGCGCAGCAGACTCGACAGGCTGCACCGATGCTCCAGCGCAGCGTTCTCGACCGACGGGCCCGCGCCCGTGGTCGAGTCCGCGCGGTCGGCCGTGCGACACACCATTCACATCTCCCTTCTTGCACGCTCGGACACCCGCGCTTCGGGTATCGACCCGGAAGACTCTAGGCCGCGCGCTCGCGGGCCGCTGTAGGGAGTTCTCGACGGCCCCTGTGCGGAGTGTTCGCAATCGGGCGGCTTGAGTCTCACTCGTCGTCGAGGTCGATCAGGCCCTCACGGATCGCGAAGCGGACGAGCGCAGGCACGTCCGGCACGCCGAGCTTTTGCATCAGACGGTAGCGGTAGGTGTCCACCGTCTTCGGAGACAGGCACAGCTCCTGCGCGATCTGAGCACTCGAGCGGCCCGTGGCCACCATCCGAACGATCTGCCGCTCTCGCTGTGACAACGCCTCGAGGCGGTCCTGGGCCGAGGCCGTCGTCAGCGCTTGCACGGCCAGGTCCGCGATCTCGGCGCTGAGGTAGCGCCGGCCCTGGCCCACCACCTCGATGGCCTTCAGGAGTTCGGGCGCCGGGGAGTCCTTGAGCAGGTAGCCGGCCGCGCCCATCCGCAACGCCTCGGCCACGTGGCGCGGTTGCGCCGACATGCTCAGCACGATGATGCGCACCGAGGCGGTGCGATGCTGGAGGCCCGACAGCACCTCGAACCCCGAGCGGCCGCCGAGGTTCACGTCGAGCAAGACCATGTCGGGGCCCGCTCGCACGATCTCCGCGATGGCCTGGACCGGCTGGTCGGCCTCGCCGATCACCTCGTGTCCGGCTCCCTGCAGCAGCAGACGCAGCCCGTCACGCACGAGTGCGTGGTCCTCGACAAGATACAAGGTGCTCATGGGCACGCCGTCCAGTGAAGCTCGACCACCGTGCCTCCGCCCGCGCCGGCCCCGATCGAGAATGCCGCACCGATGGCCGTGGCCCGTTCTCGCATCCCCACCACCCCCAGGTGGCCCGGCTCCACGCTGACACCACCGGCGGGCAGACCCACACCGTCGTCCTCGACGCGAAGCCGCAGACCGCCCTGCGTGCCCGACAGCACCACCCGTACGGTCGAAGGCTGTCCGTGCATCAAGGCGTTCGCGATCGCCTCCCGGGCCACCATGAAGGCCGCGTACTCCACGTCGGCAGGCCAGCGCGCCGCGCGCTCGTCCAGCGGGCCGTCGAAGACGAGCCGCACGCGGGGCGACGCCGCCGCGCGACTGCGCAGCTCGTTGTCCAGGGCGATCTCCAATCCCTCCTCTTCGAGCAAGGGCGGGCGCAGTTCGATGAGCACCCGACGCACTTCGAGGAACGCCTGTGCGATCAACGAGGCGATCCGCTCGTCGAGCTGCCGCATTCGGCCGTCCTCCCCCTCCCCGTGCAGCGAGCGCGCCACCTCGCACGACAGACGGATCGCGAGCAGCGTCTGGCCCAGCCGGTCGTGCAGCGATTGGGCGATGCGCTGCGTCATCTCCTTTTCCTGGCTCATCAGACGCTGCGTCAACGCTGCGGCGTGCGACTGGGCCTGATGCTGGGCGGTCGTGTCGTTGGCCACGAGCAGATAGCCGACGAAGTTGCCGGTCGCATCGCGTGCCTGCGTCGCATGCCACTCGCAGTGCAGCGCCTCGCCGTCCCTGCGCTGCATCGGGCCGCTGCCGTTGACTTCGTGCCCTTGCTGCAGTTGCTCGTGCAGGCGCTGCATCGTCTCGGCCGCGACACCTCCGGCGAAGCTGCTTTGCGGAGTCCGGCCCAACACCTCGCGGTCCGACCAGCCGGCGAACATCCGGCGGCAGGCCTCGTTCCAGTACAGCACGCGCAAGCCGCAGTCGCACAGCAGGACGCCCGACGGCAGTGCGTCCAGCACCAGCTGCAAGCGGGTGGCGTCTTGAGCCAGCAGCGCCAGAACTTCGCGAGCCGTGAGCGGTCGTTGCTCGAGGGGCCCCTCGGGGCCGCCGGCGGGCGCCTCGCGCGGCATCGGGAGGTCCCTCGCGTGGGCCGTGAGCACATCGAGGTAACCGGCGAGCCCTGCGCGCCCCGGCGTGCTGGCCTCGCGCACGCGCCGCGTCATCGCGGCAAGCAGCCGCTCGTACGGCTGCATGAGGCGACGCGACAGCTTGTAGCCGAGCGCGCCGAACACCAGGGCGGCGAGCACGCCCACGGCGGCCACGCTGCGCTGCAGGGTTTGAGAGGGCCGAAGTGCCACTCCGAGGTCCTGCACCGCGACCACCTGCCAACCAAGACCGGCCGGGCCGCCGACCGGTATCGACGCCATGAGGAGCTCCCGGCCGCCATTCGTGCTCGTCTTCCAGTACCTGGCCGGCCTCGGCCCGCCGGTGTCGGCGCGCATCAGGACGGGGTCGAGTTCCCCCAGGCTCTCCATGCGCGTGAGCAGCCGGCGCTGCTCGGTGGAGTAGATACCCAAGTCCAGTCCTTCGCCGCGAGAGTCGAGCTCGAGCCCGAGGATCGGCTCGCGCAGCGAGACGAACCACCACCAATCGATGCTCGAAACGAGCACGGCCTCCAGGCGACCCTGCGGCCCCGGGAGGGGCACCGCCATCTCGACGACCATGCGCTTCTCGTCGACCGGCACGGGCCCACCCCCCGTCTCGATCGCGCGTGGCCGCCCGACGCGGGACTGCGCCGCTTCACCGGGCAGGCGCTGCGCTTGTTCATGGACCGAGCCCACCTGCGCCGCCTCGGTGGAGGCGATCACGCGTCCGTCCAGATCGACCACTGCGAGTTGACGCGAACCTTCGAGATGCTGTTGGGCCCATTGCAGCACGGGCGTCAGCAGGGCCGGGTCCAGGGCGCCCTGCCCTTCCACGCGGGCGATCATGCGCAGATGGTCTTCGCGCTGTTCGATGGCCTTGGCGAGGCGGAAGGCAAAGGCTGCGCCGGCTTGCCGCATGCGGGTGGCCGCCCGATCCTCCAGGTACCCGTTGAGCAGCCATTGGCTCAACCCGAGCACACTGAGGACCAACAGGACCGCCAGCGCCGCCGGGATGGCTGCCACCTGCCAGTGCAAAGCGATCGGCCTTCTCATGACTGCCCCCGGCCAAGCCCACCCTCTGTTGATGCATGCCAATGCATCGCCCCGGCTGCCGCGCATTGCACGGCAGCGGCAGCCATGAGGACCTTATACCCACTATCCGCCCGCTGGGGGGCCGACCCTTGATCTGGATCACAGAGGGCGGCGCTCGCCCGGGCCGCGGTCGGTGCCGCCCCCGTGGCTCGAGGCCTGGACCCAGCCCTGCAAGACGGCGTGCAGTTCTCTGGCCCATCGATCGGCATCGAGGTCGGCCGCGCCGGCCTCGGCGCAGCTCGCGACGCCCTCGTCCAGGGCACGGGCCCGCGCTTCGGGCTGGCGCAGCGCCTCGCACAGCAGGGCCCAAGGCACCGGCTGCAGGAGCACGCCTGCGCTCGAGACGGCGGCGTGCGCTCCCCGCGCCTGCGCCAAGGCGGCGATCTTGCGTCCCCGCACGCAGACCTCCCACGGCGCAACCCCGGCAAAGCAGGCCCACTCGACGCCCTGCGGGGCCGCACGGCCCACCGGGTGCACCCGGGCCTCGACGCGATGCCGGCGCAGCCACCGCACGAGGGCGAGGCCGAGCCGGCGGTGGGGTTCGAGGAGTCCGATGCCGAGCAGGCGATGCCGGGCCGGCAAGGCCACACTCGCAGTGAGCATCCACGGGCCCACCAGCACGGCCGTGCCTCCCGTCGCGCGCAGCAGCACCTGCCCGCCCCACCCCGCAGGGCCTTCGCGGGCCAGGGCGGGCGCGATCACCTCCAAGGAACTCTTGACCAGCACGGCCCGAGCGAGCGCCTGTCCGCGGTGCACGTGGTCGCCCTCGGCCACGAACCACTGATCGAGCAAAGCAGCAGTGCCGGCCTCCAGCGACTCCCACAGCTCGGGATCGAGGATCACGTCCTTCATGCCGCCACCGCCAGCCGCGGCTGCATCAGCAGCCGGCATTGCTGCACGATGCGCTCGACCGAGGGAATCACCTCCTGCTCGAGCCAGCCCGGAGTTTGACGAGACTCAAGCAGAGCCCGCCTCAGTGGGCCAGACTCGACCCATGGTCGCCCCTTCTCAGGAAGAAGTAACGAACGTCGGAGCGGCCTCTTCGCGACTCTTCAGACCTTTTCGACAGGGGAATTCGTCATGAACCAGATCCGTCTGCCCGATGTGCTGTCTTTGGAGAACACCGAGGAGCTGTGGCGCAGCTTGTTGCGGCCCCTGCGGTGGGATGGCCCTCAGGGCGTGCCGCAGATCAAGCTGGACGTCCACGAGGACGACGCCGCCTACACCGTGAAGGCAGAGATGCCCGGGGTGAAGAAGGAAGACATCGACGTGCGCATCGAGGGCGCGCAGGTGTCGATCAGCGCCGAAGTGAAGAAGTCCGACGAGAAGAAGGAAGGCACCCGGGTGCTGCGCGCCGAGCGTTATGAAGGCTTCGTCAGCCGCAGCTTCACGCTGGGCTGCGAGATCGATCGCGACAAGGCGACTGCGCGCTACCAAGACGGTGTTCTCGAACTGCGGCTGCCCAAGCAGCAATCGGGCGCCGCCCACAAGGTCACCATCGAGTGACCACCGCGCCGCGGCCTCCCGTGAGGCCGCATGTCCTTTCTGTGTCCTATCTCATGCCTTGCACCCGCAAGGCCAGGAGACCCGCATGGCCTCTCGCCCGGCAATCATTGGCAGTACCTCCTCCGAATCCCTCGCCTCGGCGCAGCCGCAGGTGTCGCCCGACGGCCCTTCCACCCACCCTCACACCACCACGGCCACAACAGCCACCACGGCCACAACAGCCACCACGGCCACCACGGCCACCACGGCCACCACGGCCACCACGGCCACCCCCCCGGAGGCCACCCCGCACACGAGCCCCGATCCGTGGGCCGACATCACTCGGCGACAGATGGAGTGGCCCCTGCAGGTCATGCTCGCGATGTTGCACGGCGCCGAGGCGATGGGGACCATCGAACTCAACTACGCGCACATGCTGCGGCAGCACCATGAGGCGGTGCTGGCGCGGCTGGCTGCCGCCGAAGATGTGACGCAGATGTGGGCGGCGCAGGCCGAGTTGCTGCGCTTCGACGCTGCGGGTTCGCTCCGATGCTGGCAGGAGACGCTCGACGCATGGGTCCACGCCGGGCAGGACATGCTCAATCGCGTGGCCTCGGCGGCCGACCGCAATGGAGGCGACCCGCTCCTCGCAGCTTTCCTTGCGATGCAAAGCTGCATGCACAGCGGCTTCCGCCCGATGGACGACTTGTTCAACGCGCCGTACTCCCGCCCCTTGGACGGCGGCCGGGCTGGTCCGCAGCCTCACTGAACCCGAGCGACGCCGGGCCGCAGCCCTCCGTCGGGGCCCGAGCCTCAGACGGACTTCACCCGCCGTCCGCGAGGGCGGCGAGCGCTGGCCTCGGCCGGGGCGGGCGCGCTGGCCTGCGCCACGGACGCCGCCGCGGCGCCGAACAGCGTGCGCCCGTGCACCACGTCATCCAGCCGGCGGGCGATGCTGCCGCACACGAGGTCGCACAACGCATAGACGGATTCGTCCGCCACCCGGTAGTAGACCGCGGTGCCCCGGCTCTCGCGGCGCACGAGCCCGTGTTGCATCAACAAGGCCAGGTGGCGCGACACGTTGGCCGAAGTGCATTCGCACGCCTGCGCCAGTTCACCCACGTTGTACTCGCCTTGGCGCAGCAGATTGAGGATCTGCAGCCGCGTGGGCTCCGCCAGCGCCTGGAAGTAGGCGGCAACCTGTTCGAGGGCCTCGGGGGGTAGGTCTTGCATGGTGAGACGCGAGATCAGGCCCGCATATTGCCTCAGATCGGCACGTCGAGGCGCGCGAGTGGTCATCACTTGACTATTTAGCTAAGTGCTCAAATAATACACCCGAATTCTCGATCGTCATGGGAGCCAGAATGTCCTCGGTCGCCTTCCGGTTCTTCAGCCCGGTGCTCGTCGCGATGGCCACCGCCGGCGTTGCGGCGGCGCAGCCCCCCTCGTCCACCTCTGCGGCCCGCGACGGCGCCGCCGGCGAGGCGCGGCCCTCGAGCGCGCTGGCCACGGCCGTCGTCGCCGCCGCGCGCGACGGCACCCGAGCCGCCTATGAAGGGACGGTCCAGGCCGTGCGCCAGACGGTGCTCGCCGCCCAGGTCCCCGGCGCGGTCGTCGACCTGCGCGTCAAGCCCGGCGACGCGGTCGAGGCGGGTCAGGTGTTGGTGCGGCTCGACGCCCGTGAAGCGCAGCAGGCGGCCGCCGCCAGTGCGGCCCAGGTGCAGGCCGCGCGCGCCGCGCAGGAGGCGGCCACGCGCGAGTACGAGCGGCAGAAGCAACTGTTCGAGAAGCGCTACATCAGCCAAGCCGCCCTCGAGCGCGCCGAGGCCCAGTACAAGGCGGCCCAAGCCCAGGCCGCGGCCATGATGGCGAGCGCGCAGGCGGCCACCACGCAGTCCGGCTACTACGTGGTCAAGGCTCCCTACGCGGGTGTGATCGCCGAGGTGCCGGTGGTGCTGGGCGACATGGCGATGCCCGGGCGCCCGCTGGTGACCTTGTACGACCCAGCCCGCATGCGGGTGAGCGTGCCGCTGCCGCAAGGGGTGGCGTCGCGCTGGAGTGCGGACACCACCGCCTCCATCGAGATCCCCGGCTTGCCGGCCGAGCGCGTGGCGCCCGTCGCCGCGGAGCTCCTGCCGGCCGTCGATCCGTCCACCCACACACAGGAGCTGCGCCTCACCCTGCCGGCCGGCCTGGCGGTGCGGCCCGGCTCGTTCGCTCGCGTGTGGCTGCCGCTCGGTGCGCAGGGCGACCGGAGCGCCGCGGCCCTGTTGGTGCCGGCCCAAGCCGTGGTGCGCCGGGCTGAGCTGACCGGCGTGTACGTGCTGTCGCCGGAAGGCCGGCCGCTGCTGCGTCAGGTGCGCCTGGGCCGACGCATCGGCGATCAGGTCGAAGTGCTCAGCGGCGTCTCCGCAGGCGAGCGCGTGGTGCTCGACGCCCAGGCCGCCTCGCGCGTGCGCTGAGGACGGAGGTCACCGATGCACAGCCCCCTCGGCATCTCCGGCCGCATCGCGCGGTTCTTCCAGTCGGCGCAGATCACGCCGCTGCTGGCGCTCGTCGCGCTGTTGCTCGGCCTCTTCGCGGTGATGGTCACGCCGCGCGAGGAAGAGCCGCAGATCGACGTGACGATGGCCAACGTGTTGGTGCCCTTCCCCGGCGCCTCGGTCAAGGACGTCGAGCAAATGGTGGCGACCCCGGCCGAGCAGGTGCTCTCGCAAATGGCCGGTGTCGAGCACGTCATGTCCGTCTCGCGCCCCGGGCTCGCGGTGCTGACCGTGCAGTTCAAGGTGGGCGTGCCGCGCACCGAAGCCCTGGTGCGCCTGCACGACACCCTGCGCGCGAACGCCGACTGGCTGCCGCGCGGCCTGGGCGTGGGCGAGCCCTTGGTCAAGCCCAAGGGCATCGACGACGTGCCCATCATCAGCCTCACCCTCTATGCCCGCGACGCGAGCCTCGGGGCCTACGACCTGGAGCGCGTGGCTCACAGCCTGGAGGCCGATCTGAAGCGCGTGCCGGGCACGCGCGAGGTGGTGACGATCGGCGGGCCGGGGCGCGCCGTCCTGATCGAGGTCGACCCGGCCCGGCTGGCCGGGGCCGGCGTCACCGTCTCGGACGTCCGCCAGGCCCTCCAATCGGCCCACCTGGCCGCCCCCGTGGGCGAGCTCCTGGCCGGCAACCAGGCGGTGGCGATCGAGGCCGGGCCCTTCCTGCGCGACGCGCACGACGTGGGCCAGCTCGTGGTCGGCGTGCGCGCCGGCCGGCCGGTGTTCCTGCAGGAGGTGGCCGACGTGCGTGACGGGCCGCTGCCGCCGCAACGCTACGTGTGGCACGGCCAAGCCGGCGAGACCCCGCGCGAGGACCCCGCCGTGACCCTCGCCATCACGAAGAAGCCCGGCGAGAACGCGATCGACGTCGCCGAGGCGGTGATCGCCCGTGTGGAGGCGCTGCGCAACACGGTGATCCCGCAGGGCGTGGAGGTGGCCACGACCCGCAACTACGGCCTCACCGCCGACGAGAAGGCGAACCAGCTCATCCACAAACTGCTGTTCGCCACCGCCTCGGTGGTCGCGCTCGTGTTCCTCGCGCTGGGCAAGCGCGAGGCGGCCATCGTGGGCGCCGCGGTCATCCTCACCCTCACGGTCACGCTCTTCGCGAGCTGGGCATGGGGCTTCACGCTCAACCGCGTGTCGCTCTTCGCGCTCATCTTCTCGATCGGCATCCTGGTGGACGATGCCATCGTGGTGGTGGAGAACATCCACCGGCACCAGGCTCTGCACCCGGGCCGGTCGCTGGCCGAGATCATCCCCGCGGCGGTCGACGAAGTGGGCGGCCCCACCATCCTGGCCACCCTCACCGTCATCGCGGCCCTCCTGCCGATGGCCTTCGTCACCGGGCTGATGGGGCCCTACATGAGCCCCATCCCGATCAACGCGAGCATGGGGATGATGCTCTCGCTGGCGATCGCCTTCGTCGTGACGCCGTGGATGGCGCGGCTGTGGATGAAGGCGGCCCCGTCGGCCCACGGCCACGGCGAGACCAGCGGCAAGGAAGGAAGCGGTCACGGCCCGAGCGGCCGCATCTCGCGGCTGTTCGAGCGCGTCTTTGCGCCCCTGCTCGATGCCAGGCGCGGCGGGCGCAACCGCGCGCTGCTGGGCGCGGCCGTCGCCGCGCTGATCGCGGTCTCGCTGGCCCTGCCGGTCCTGGGCTGGGTGGTGCTCAAGATGCTGCCCTTCGACAACAAGTCCGAGTTCCAGGTGGTGGTGGACATGCCGGCCGGCACGCCGGTCGAAAAGACCGCCGCGGTGCTGCGCGAACTGGGCGACTACCTGGTGCGCCAGCCGGAGGTGGCCCACTACCAGGCCTACGCAGGCACCGCCGCGCCGATCAACTTCAACGGCCTCGTGCGCCAGTACTACCTGCGAGCCGGCGGCGAGGTGGGGGACCTGCAGGTCAACCTGGTCGACAAGCGCCATCGCAAGGAGCAAAGCCACGCGATCGCGACCCGCCTGCGCCCGGCCTTGCAGGAGATCGGTCGCCGGCATGGCGCCAACGTGAAGGTCATCGAGGTGCCCCCGGGCCCGCCCGTGCTCTCGCCCATCGTGGCCGAGATCTACGGACCGACCGCCGAAGGCCGCCGGCAGGTCGCGCAGGCCGTGCGCAAGGTCTTCGAGGAGACGCCGGGCGTGGTCGACGTCGACGACTCGGGCATTGCCGAGGCGCGGCGCTTGCTGTTGCTCGTCGATCGGCGCAAGGCCGCCCTGCTCGGGGTGCCGCAGGCCGCCATCGTCGCCACGCTGCGCGCAGGCTTGGCCGGCGAGCCCGCGGCCTACCTGCACGACGAGAGCAAGTACCCCGCCGGCGCGGTGATCCAGCTGCCCGCCGAGCGGCACGGCGATCTCGACGCCCTGCTGCAACTGGGCGTGCGCGGCGCGGCGGGCCAGGTGGTGCCGGTGCGCGAGCTCGTGACGGTGAGCGACACCGTGCGCGAGCAGCCCCTCTATCACAAGGACGGCTTGCCGGTGCACTTCGTGGTCGGCGACATGGCGGGCGAGGTGGACAGCCCCCTGTACGGCATGTTCAAGATGCGCGAGCGTCTGCAGGCGCTCCAGACGCCGGGTGGCGGACGCCTGGTGGAGTACTTCATCCGCCAGCCGGATGAAGCCTGGCGCGACTACGCCCTCAAGTGGGACGGCGAGTGGCAGATCACCTACGAGACCTTCCGCGACATGGGCGCTGCCTACGCCGTAGGGCTGATCCTCATCTACCTGCTCGTCGTCGCCCAGTTCGGCTCGTACCTCACGCCGCTCATCATCATGGCGCCGATCCCGCTGACCATCGTCGGCGTGATGCCGGGCCACGCCCTGCTCGGAGCCCAGTTCACGGCCACCAGCATGATCGGCATGATCGCGCTGGCCGGCATCATCGTGCGCAACTCCATCTTGCTGGTGGACTTCATCCGCCTGGAGGTGTCGCAGGGTGTGCCGCTGGAGCGGGCGGTGGTGCGCTCGGCGGCCACGCGCGCGCAGCCCATCGTGCTGACCGCTCTGGCCGCGATGCTGGGCGCCTTCTTCATCCTCGACGATCCCATCTTCAACGGGCTCGCCGTGTCCCTGATCTTCGGCATCTTCGTCAGCACGCTGCTGACGCTGGTGGTGATCCCCTTGCTGTACTACGTGGCCTACCGGCACCGACCGCAGGCCGCGGCCCTTTCCTCGACCTCTCGCTGAAGGAGCTTCGTCATGACCTCTTGGCAACTCGTGCGCATGTTCGCCGGTGTGTTCATCCTGCTGTCGCTGGCGCTCGGCATCCCGGGCAGCCCGCTCTTCGTGAGCCCGTGGTGGCTGGCCTTCACGGCCTTCGTGGGCGCCAACCTGCTGCAAAGCGCGTTCACCCGCTGGTGCCTGCTCGAAACCATCCTGCGCAAGCTGGGTGTGAAGCCCGGCTGCTGAACCACCGCACGCATCGGGAGGCTCCATGCCGAGCAAGCGCGCATTGACGGTGATGGCCTGGGCCGCCTTGGCGGCCGGGCCCTCGTGGGGGCTGGATCTGATGGAGTCGTGGCGGGCAGCGTCTGCCCACGACGCCCAGACCGCGGCCGCGCGAGCGGCGCGCGACGCCGGCGCTGCGCGCGCGCAGCAGGCCAAGGCGCTGTGGCGGCCTCAGGTGGTGCTCGAAGGCGGCGCCGGTGCGGCGACGAACGAGAGCGCCACCCGCGGCGCGCGCTTCGCCACGCCGGCTTTCGGCTCGTCCACCGACGTGGGCTTCGACACCTCGGTCACCGGGGGCACGGCCACGCGTTACGCGCTGATGCTGCGCCAGCCTCTGTACGACCGGGAGCGCTCGGCACAGGCGCGCCAGCTCGGGCTCTCGGCCCAGGCTGCCGAGGTGGAATGGCAGGCCGCCCGTGATGCGCTGCTCATTCGCACCGCCGAGCGCTACTTCGACGTGGCATTGGCCGCGGCCCGCGTGCGCCTCCTCGCCCGGCAGGAAGAAGCCGTCGAGAGCGCGCGGCAGGAAGCCGAGGACCGTTTCCGCATCGGCGACCGGCCCGTCACCGACGTGCACGAGGCGACGGCGCGCGCCGCCGCCTTGCGCGCCGAGCGCGCGGCCGCCGAGGCCCAGCTGGAGGTGGCCCGGGCCGCCTTCGCGGACCTGACCGGCCTGCGCCCGGCGCTCGACGAATGGGCGTTGCCTGCGGCCGCCGACATGAGCGGCCTGGGCACGGTGGACGAGTGGGTGAGCCGCGCAGCCACCGAGCATCCGCAGGTGCGCCTGGCGATCGCCCAGCTGCAGGTGGCCGAGGAGGAGGCGCGCAAGACCTCGGCCGCGCTCTCGCCGACGGTGGACCTGGTGGCCCAGGCCAAGCGCGACCGCCTCTCGGGCAGCGGCGATTTCGGCGACGCGAGCCACACCGCGGTGGACCGCGCCATTGGCGTGCAGGTGCGCATTCCGCTCTACACCGGCGGCTGGCGCAGCGCCCGACACACCGAGTCGCAGGCCCTCGTCGAACGCGCGCGCGCCGAACTGGAGCGCGCCCGGCAGGAGGCCGCGCTCCAGGCCCGCGGGGCGTGGCTGGATGTCACCCTGGGGCAAAGCCGGCTGGCCGCGCTCGAGGCGGGCCTGCAAGCCGGCCGCGCCCGCCTGGACGCCACCCGGGTGGGGCTCAAAGCGGGCGACCGCACCACGTTGGACCTCCTCAATGCCGAGAACGACGCGGCGGCCGCCGAGTTGGCCCTGCTCCAGGCGCGCACGCAGCTGTGGCTGCGCTGGCTGCAGCTTCATGCCGCGACCGGCCGCCTCGACGAAGGGGCGCTGGCGCAGGCCAACGCCCGTCTGGCCGCCGCGCCCAAGTCCTGACCCGCCCCGCGGGGCCCTGTCACCACCCGGCGTCCACCACCCGGCGTCCACCCGGGCGCCCGCCTCTGCGTCTTGAGCTGTGTCAAGGCGCGTGGCTCGCAACGGCCCTACCGTAGCCACGGGTGGCGCCCTTGAGCGTGTGCGCCCCCGACCCCATACTCGGGAGGGCCATGGACTTCAAGGACTACTACCGCATCCTCGGCGTCGATCGCGGGGCCGACGAAGAAGACATCAAGCGCGCCTACCGCAAGCTCGCCCGGAAGTACCACCCCGACGTGAGCAAGGAGGCGGACGCCGAAGCGCGCTTCAAGGAGGTCGCCGAGGCCTACGAGGTGCTGAAGGATCCTCAAAAGCGCGCGGCCTACGACGAGGTCTTCCGTCGGTGGGAGCGCGGGGAGTCGTTCCACGTGCCGCCGGGCACCGACGGAGGCTACGAATTTCGCGGCGAAGGCGTCGATCTCGGCGAGGACTTCGACCCGAGCGAGTTCTTCGAGGCGATCTTCGGCCGCGCCACCCGCCGCCGGGGCGCCCATTTCCGCCGCTCGGGCGGCGGTGTGCGCGGCGAGGACCACCACGCGCGCGTGCTCATCGACCTCGAAGACGCCTACCGGGGCGGCGTGCACACGATCACCTTGCGCATGCCCGTGCTCGACGAGCACGGCGGCGTCCAGATGCGCGAGCGGCGGCTGGAGGTGGCGCTGCCCCGCGGCGTACGCGAGGGCCAGCACCTGCGGCTGGCCGGCCAAGGCGGCCCGGGCTACGACGGAGGCCCAGCCGGCGACCTCTACCTCGAGGTGGCGTTCCGTCCGCATCCGGTCTTCCGCGTGGACGGGCGCGACGTCTACTTCGACCTGCCGCTCGCCCCGTGGGAGGCCGCGCTCGGTGCCCAAGTGGACGTGCCGACGCCCGAGGGCCCGGTCAAGCTCAGCGTCCCGGCCGGCAGTCACGGCGGGCGCAAGCTGCGTCTCAAAGGCAAGGGGCTGCCCGGGGAGCCCGCAGGCGACCTGTATGCCGTCGTCTCGATCGTGCAGCCGCAGCCCCTCAACGAGCAGGCGCGGCAGGCGTACCGGGCGCTGGAGGCCGCTTTCCCGGGGTTCGATCCGCGCGCAGCGCTGAGGGGGATCTGACGGATGAACCAGTCCATCGACGAGCCGCACGCCTACCGGGCGGAAGCTCACTACCAAGTCACCATCGAACGTCTGTGCCTGGCTTGCGGCACGGACGAGCAGACCATCGAGGTGCTGGTGCACGAGGGGGTGCTCGACGTGGCGGGAAACCGCCCGCAGGACTGGCGTTTCGACGCCGCGGCCCTCGCCCGGGCGCGTCGCGCCGTGCGCCTGATGCGCGAGCTGCACGTCAATGCCGCCGGCGTGGCCCTGGCGCTGGACCTGATGGACGAGATCGCGCGCTTGCGGGCCCAATTGCGCAGTCTGCGCCCCTGACGGGCGAGCAGCGACGACCCGGGACGCCGTGAGCGGCCCGGCCCCTTCACACAGCAGGTGACGGTTTGGCCACTACCGATCTTGCCGGCTCCTCCCAGGCCGGCCCCGCCGAGACACCTCGGCACGACTTTCTGCGCGCCCGGCGCGCGCACATCGACACCTACCAGCAGGCGGTCGTCTACATGCGCAGCGACTGCGACGTCTGCCGTGCCGAGGGCTTCGAGGCCCAGGCGCAGGTGGAGGTGATCAACGGCCAGCACCGGGTGCTGGCGATCTTGCACCGGGTCGACAGCGACTGGCTGCACCACGACGAGATCGCGCTGTCCGATGCGGCGTGGAAGGTGCTCAAAGTGCACGAGGGCGTGCCGCTGCGGGTGCGGCATCCGCAGATGCTCGAGTCGCTGCGCCACCTGCGCGCCAAGGTCTACGGCGCGCGTCTCGACTACGGCGCTTTTCATGCCTTGATGCAGGACATCGCCGCCCAACGCCTGACCGACCTGCACCTGGCCGCCTTCGTCACCGCCTGCGCCGGCGGGCGCTTGGACATGGACGAGACGATCGCGCTGACCCGCGCGATGATCGACGTCGGCGAGCGCTTGCAGTGGCCCACGGCGCCGGTGATGGACAAGCACTGCGTCGGCGGCCTTCCGGGCAACCGCACGACCTTGCTGGTGGTGCCCATCGTGGCCGCGTGCGGGGTGCTGATGCCCAAGACCTCCTCGCGCGCCATCACCTCGCCTGCCGGCACGGCCGACACCATGGAGACCCTGGCGCCCGTGACCCTCGATGTGACCGCGATGCGCCGCGTCGTGGAGCGCGAAGGAGCCTGCATCGTTTGGGGCGGCGCCGTCCAACTGAGCCCCGCCGACGACGTGCTGATCCGCGTGGAGCGCCCGCTCGACCTGGACAGCGACGCCCAGCTCGTCGCTTCGGTGCTGTCCAAGAAGGCGGCTGTCGGTTCGCAGAAGGTGTTGGTGGACGTGCCGGTGGGGCCGACGGCCAAGGTCCGCAGTGCCGAGGCCGCACAGTCCCTGGCGCACGCGCTGGTCACCGTCGGGGCCGCCATCGGGTTGGAAGTCGAGCCGCTGCTCACCGACGGCTCCCAACCCGTGGGCAGAGGAATCGGCCCCGCGCTGGAAGCCATGGACGTCCTCGCCGTGCTCGAACGCCGCCACGACGCCCCTCAGGACCTGCGCGAACGGGCGTTGCTGCTCGCCGGCGCCGTCCTCGAGATGGCGGGCAAAGCCGCCCCGGGCGAGGGATTCCTGCTGGCGCAGCGCACCCTGGACGAAGGGCGCGCCCTGGCGAAGTTCGTCTCGCTGTGCGACGCCCAGGGCGGCATGCGGGTGCCGCCCGTGGCCCCCTACTTCGCGCCGGTCACGGCCGCCAGGCCCGGCGTCGTGACTCAGATCGACAACCGCCGCATCGCGCGGGCGGCCAAGCTGGCCGGTGCCCCGCGCGACCCGGCCGCCGGGGCCACTTTGCATGTGAGGCTCGGCGATCCGGTCGAGCGCGGGCAGCCCTTGTTCACCTTGCATGCCGACACGCCGGGCGAGCTGCGCTACGCGCTGGACTACGTGCACCAGCAGCCCTCCATCGTGGCGGTGAAGGAGCACACATGAACGAGGCGTCCCCCACGCGGCACCTCTGCGCCCGGGCGTCGAGCGCCGCGGTCATCGCGCTGCCGGGCGCCGAGGCGCAGGCCGAGGGGCTGGCCGCCCGGCTGTCGGCCGAGCGGCTCACGCTCGAGCACCGACGATTCCCGGACACCGAGCTCTACCTGCGCGTCCACGGCCCGGTCGAGGGGCGTCACGTCATCGTTGCCGCGCACTTGCACGAGCCCGACGCCAAGACGCTCGCCGCGGTGTTCCTGGCCGATGCGCTGCGCGACCTCGGAGCGGCGGGCGTCGGCATCGTCGCGCCGTACCTGCCCTACATGCGGCAGGACGCGCGCTTCCAGCCCGGCGAGGCGATCACTTCCGCCTCCTATGCGCGCGTGCTGTCCGCCGCGTTCGATTGGCTCGTCACGGTCGACCCCCATCTGCACCGGCACGCCAGCCTGGAGGAGATCTATCGCCTGCGCGCGCACGTCGTGCCCAGCGCGCCGGCCATCGCGCGGTGGATCGCGGCCCACGTGGAGCGGCCGGTCGTGGTGGGCCCGGACGAAGAAAGCGAGCAATGGGTCAGGCGGGTCGCGCAGTCGGTGGGCTGCGGCCACGTGGTGCTGCGCAAGCACCGCCGCGGCGACCGCGATGTCCGCATCGACCCCTCGGCCCTGCCTGCCGGCGGGGAGTTCACGCCCGTGGTGGTGGACGACATCATCTCCAGCGCCGCGACGATGGCCGACGTGGTGCGCCTGCTCACCGGCCGCGGCTTTTGGGCGCCGGTGTGCGTCGGGGTCCACGGGCTCTTCGCGCCCGGCGCGTTGCACACGCTGCGCGCGGCAGGGGCGGCGCGCCTCGCCGTGTGCAACACGGTACCGCCCGCCCTCCCCGACGTGGAGGTCATCGACGTCGAGCCCGGCCTGGCCGACGGCGTGCGCCACGCACTGGAAGAAGCCGTCCTCGCGCCCTGATCCGCGCTGCCGGTCAGCCCGCGGACGTCACAGGGGCACGACCGTCTGGCCGCTCGCCCGGGCGTCGCGCGGCAGCACCACTTCGGCGAGCGTATCGGAGCCCTCGTTGCGCAGTGCCACGCGGCCCCCGTGCGCGCGCACGAACTGATCGACGATGTACAGCCCCAGCCCGAGGCCGGCTCGCTGCGGTTTGCCGGCCCGCTGGTAGGGCGCGAACAGCGATTCCAGGCGCTCGGCCGGGACGGTGCCGCCATTGCGCACGCGCAGGATGAGCTGCTGCGGCTGCCCGCCGTCCAGCTCCACCGTGACGGGCCGGCTCGGGTCTCCGTGCTCCAGGGCGTTGCCGATCAGGTTGGCCACCACCTGCATGACGCGGTCGCGGTCGAGCACGGCGTCCAACGGCCCGCGACGCACCACCTGCAGCCGCTCCTCGCACCCGCCGACGCTCAGCTCCGCGCAGATCTGTTCGACCAGTTCGCCCAGGTCGCATGCCACGGGCTTGAGCGGAATACCCCCCGACTTCAAGCCGTACACGTCGAGCAGCTGCTCGACCATGCGCGACATACGCGACGCGCTGGACTTGAGCCGCTGCGCGATGCTGCGCGTGGCCTCGTCGCGGTGCTGCATCAGCAGCAGCTCGGCGCTGACTTTCACCACCGACAAGGGCGTGCGCAGGTCGTGCCCCAGCACGGCGGTGAACATCTCGTTGAGCTGCAAGGCCCGCTGCAGTTCCTCCATGCGCCGCGCAAGCTCCGCGCGCTGCCGGTGCAGTTCCACGAACACGCCCACCTTGCTGGTGAGCACGTGCGGGTCGATCGGTTTGTAGAGAAAGTCCACGGCCCCCGCGTCGTACCCGCGGAAGGAGCGCTGCACGTCCACCGCTGCGGCGGTCAGGAAGATGATGGGCACATGCCGGGTGCGTGGCGAGCCGCGCACCAGCTCCGAGAGCTCGAAGCCGTCCATCTCCGGCATCTGCACGTCGAAGAGCGCCACGGCCACGTCGTGGGCCAGAAGCAGTTCGAGCGCCTCGCGGCCCGACTGCGCCTTGAGCACCTTCACTCCGGGCCGGCGCAACAGCGCCTCCATGGCGACGAGGTTCTGCTCCAGGTCGTCGACGACGAGGACGTGGGTGTCTTGTTCCATGGTTTCACTCTCGTTGCTTGGGCGCGCAAGCGCCAGGCGAGTCCGGGTACGCGGGGCGCACCCCCTGCGCCAGTTGGCGCAGGCGTTCGGCCATTTCGTCGAGGCCCAGCACCGCATCGGCGCCCGCGGCATCGAGGGCGGCCTGCGGCATGGTGCGCGCGAGCGCCGTGTCGGGGCGTTGCACCCAGGCGGTGCCGCCGGCACGCCGCACCGCTGCGAGTCCGGCCGCCCCGTCCGCGCTGGCCCCTGTGAGCACCAGCGCCAGCAGGCGGGGGCCGTAGGCCACGGCGGCCGACTCGAACAGCGGATCGATCGCCGGTCGCGAGTACAGCACGGGCTCGTCCACCGACAGCGCGAGCGTGCCCTGCGGCTCGACCAGCAGGTGGTAGTCGGGGGGAGCCACATACACCCGGCCGGGCTGAGCGGGCTGCTTGTCCATCGGCTCCTCCACGGGCAAGGCGCATTGCGGCGCAAAGATCTCCACCAGCCGACTCGGTCGACGCGACGGCAGGTGCAAGACGACGAGCACGCAAAAGGGCGTGCGTGCGGGCAAGGCCGCAAGCAGCCTTTCCACGGCGTCGATGCCACCGGCCGACGCGCCGATCGCCACCGCCGCGACATCGGCCGGCCCGGCGGGGGCTGCAGGGGCGGTGGAGCTCACATCGGCACTCATCGCGTGGCCCTCAACGGCGCCTGTAGATGCGCTGCGCGGGCAGCCATTCCTCGAAGGACGAGACATGCGCCGAGAACCGCAAGGTCTCCTTGGTGCCCAGGCCCAAGAAGCCACGGTGGACCAGCGCGTCACGAAACAGCCCCACGGCGCGGTCCTGCAGCTCGCGGTCGAAGTAGATGAGCACGTTTCGGCAGGACACGAGATGCACCTCCGAGAACACCTGGTCCGTCGCCAGACTGTGGTCGGCGAAGAGCACGCGCCGGCGCAGCCGCCGATCGAAGACCGCGGCGTTGTAGCCGGTCGAGTAGTAATCCGCCAACGAGCGCTTGCCGCCCGCGCGGCGGTAGTTCGCGCTGAACTGCGCCATGCGCTCGAGCGGATAGACGCCCGCCTCGGCCGCGGCCAGCGCCTTGGGATTGATGTCCGTGGCGTAGAACAAGGTGCGATCGAGCAACCCCTCCTCCTCGAACACGATCGCCAGCGACCACAGCTCCTCCCCCGTGCTGCAGCCGGCCACCCACACCTTGATCGACGGATAGGTGCCGAGCAGCGGGACCACCTCGTCACGCACCGCCCGGAAGTAAGCCGGGTCCCGGAACAGCTCGCTCAACTGCACGGTGAGGAACTGCAGCATCTCGGCGAAGACTCCGGCGTCGGCCAGCAGCAAGCGGCGCAGCTCGTCCACGCTGCGGCAGCCGAAGCGGCTCATCGCCTGCCGCACCCGGCGCCGCATCGAGGCCACGGCGTAGTGGCGGAAGTCGTGTTGGTAGACGCGGTACACCGCGTCCAGCAACTCGCGGACCTCGGCGTCGAACGAAGGATCGGCGTCGTCCCTCATCGTCTCGTCCTACTTGCGGATCCACACCCGGCACAGCGAGACCAGCCGGTCGATGTCGATGGGCTTGGCGACGTAGTCGTCGGCACCGGCCTCGATGCAGCGCAGCCGGTCGTCGGCCATCGCCTTGGCGGTGAGCGCGATGATCGGCAGCTTCGACAGCTCGGGCCTCGCACGGATCTCCCGGGTGGCGGTGAGCCCGTCCATCTCCGGCATCATGATGTCCATCAACACCAGGTCCACGTCGCTGTCACGCTCGAGGCGGGCCAGCGCCTCGCGCCCGTTGCGGGCGATGTCGAGTTTCACACCGAGCGGCTCCAACGCACTCGACAGGGCGAAGACATTGCGGATGTCGTCCTCGACGAGAAGGATGCGCCGGCCTTCGAGCACCGCGTCGCGCTGCCGCGCCTGTCGAAGCAGGCGCTGCTGGTCCGGCGGCAGCGCCGACTCCACGCTGTGCAGGAAGAGCGTCACCTCGTCGAGCAGCCGCTCCGGCGAGCGCGCCCCTTTGATGATGATCGAGCGGGAATACTTGCGCAGCCGCTGCTCCTCGTCGGCGCTCACCGCGCGCCCGGTGTAGACGATCACCGGCGGGAACGAGCAGTCGGTTCCCGGGGCCAGACGCTCGAGCAGCTCATAGCCCGAGCCGTCCGGCAGTGCGAGGTCCATCACCATGCAGTCGTAGGTGTGGCGCCCGAGGCAGTCGAGCGCCTCGCGCACCGTGCCCACGGTGGTGATGTCGGCCTGCGTGGACTTGAGCAGCAACGCGATGCTCTCGCGCAGCGCCTGGTCGTCCTCGACCACCAGCACCCGGTGCACCTGCTTGCGCAGGCGCTCCTCGATGCGCCGGACCGCCTCCACCAGCCGCTCCCGGTCCACGGGTTTGAGCGCATACCCGATCGCCCCGAGCTCGAGCGCCGTCTGGGTCTTGTCGTGCAGCGAAACCACGTGCACGGGGATGTGCCGCGTGGCCGGATCGCGCTTCAATTGCTCCAGCACGCCCAGACCAGACTGGTCCGGCAGGCCGATGTCGAGCAGCACGCCGTTGGGCTTGAACTCGCGCGCCAGCCCGATCGCCTCGGCCCCCGTGGTGGCGATCACGCAATCGAAATCCATCTCGTGCACCAGCTCGTAGAGCACCCGCGAGAAGTGCGGATCGTCCTCGACGACGAGGATCAGGCGGTGCGGGCGGGACAGCCGCTGCCGGTCGTCCTGCGGCTCGCTGGCCGAGGCCTGTGTGCGAGGCACACCCGCCGCCGCCAGCCCGGGGGCCGCCGCCGCCGGCAGCGACGACGGCGCGGTCGCCGCAGGGGAGGCCCTCGGCACCTGCGCACCTTCGGGCTCGCGCCACGCGAGCGGAAGCTCCAGAGTGAAGGTGCTGCCGCGCCCCGGCGCGCTCGCGACCGTGATGCGCCCTCCCAACCGGTGGGCCAACTCGCGCGAGATCGACAGACCCAGGCCCGTTCCGCCGTACTTGCGGCTCGTCGAGCCGTCCGCCTGGCGGAAGGCTTCGAAGATCACTTCGTGCTGCTCGGGCGCGATGCCGACGCCCGTGTCGCGCACATCGAAGGCGACGCGACCCTCGCCGTGCGGTCGGATCACCAGTTCCACCTCGCCCTGCTCGGTGAACTTGAACGCGTTGGACAGCAGGTTCTTGAGCACCTGCATGAGCCGCATCTCGTCCGTCAGCAGCGTGGAGGGCGCGCGTGCGGCGCTGCGCACGTGGAACGCCAGCCCCTTGGTCTGCGCCACCGGCTCGAACGTCGCCTTGAGATTGCGCACCACCGCCTCGATCGACACCGGTTCGGCCTGGATGTCGATGTGCCCGGCCTCGATCTTGGACAGGTCGAGGATGTCATTGATCAAGGCGAGCAGATCGCTGTTGGCCGCGTGGATCGACCGGGCGTACTTGACCTGCTCCTCGGTGAGCGTGCCCTCCCGGTTGTCCGCGAGCAGCTTGGCCAGGATGAGGGCGCTGTTGAGCGGCGTGCGCAGCTCGTGCGACATGTTCGCCAGGAACTCCGACTTGTGCCGGCTGGCCGCCTCGAGCCGCGCTGCATTGAGGCGCAAGGCCTGCTGCGCCACGAGCAGCTCCTGCTTCTGGCGTTCGAGTTCGTGGGTGCGCTCCTCCAACTGCGCGTTCGTCTGTTCGAGCTGCGACTGCTGCTCCTCCAGGGCGTTCTGCGACTCCTGCAGCGCCCGGGCCTGCTGCTCGAGCTCCTCGTTGGCCACGCGCAGTTCCTCCTGCTGCGCCTGCAGCTCCTCGCTTTGCCGCTGCGTCTCCTCCAGCAGTTCGACCAGTTGCTGGCGGTAGACCGCCGAGCGCAGGGCCTGCCCCACCGGTTCCTGGAGGTCCCGGGCGAGCTCCCGCAAAGCGTCGACGCGGCTCGCGGTGCCCACGAAACCGAGCTCCAGGACACCCACCACACGGCGGTCCGCCGTCAGGGCCATCAAGAGCACCGCCTGCGTGTCCCCCACCCCGAGCCCGGACTGGACCTGCAGGTAGCCCGAAGGCAAGCCATCGACCCAGCGCACGCCGCCGTCACGCGCCACCTCGCCCGCAAGGCCTCGGCCCGGCGCGATGGACTGCGGCGCGCGGTCGGCCGGTAGCGCATATCCGCCCGCCTCCCGCAGCTGCCCGCCTTCGAGCCGGTACAAGACCGCCACCGCCGCCCCCACGTAGCGGGCCACCGCACCGGCGACGGCATCGGCGAGTTCGTGCAGCGTCTGCTCACCCACCAGCGCCTGAGTCACCTGGCTCATGCCGGCCTGACGCCACAGGGCGGCGTGCTCCTTCGCGCGCGCGATCACCATGCGCCGCGCCATGTCGGCGGTGAACCACAAGGCGACGGCGCCCGCGATGCGATTGCCGCTCGCCGCCAGTAAGCTCAGATCGCCCGCGGGCGAGATGAACAGCCCCACCACCAGCAGCACCGTGCTCACGGCCGCCACGGCGTAAGGCAGTCCCGCGTGAGGCTGCCACAGGCACAGCCCGAGCGGGATGAGATACAGCACCCAGTACGACAGGCCGACCGGCGTGACGGCATCCACCGCGAAGGTGGCGAACACGCCCGCGACGATCAGCAGGTGGACGAGCAGATGAAGGCGGTTTCCCTCGGCGGCCATGGTGGGTGCGCAAACATCGGATGAAGGCCGCCATTCTTGCGATCGGCGCGAGAGGCGTTTGTAACAAATGCGCGCGTGCCGCCCCAGCCGAGCGACCCGGCCCTCGCCCGCTGCTGCCCTGCACGGCTTGCCCCGCCGTGGGTGAGGCGCCGTCCCGGGGGCCCACCGGCCGCCTGCTACGGGGTGACCCCGCTACGGAAGGCAGGTCTCATGCCCGACAAGCGCTGGAGCGCCGGGTATGGCCTTTGCCACGGCCAGGCCATGGATCAGCAAAGCCTTCAGTCCTCGACCTCGGCGCCCGTCGTCGTCATCACCGGCGCTTCTGCCGGGATCGGCCGTGCCACGGCCCGCGAGTTCGCACGCCGGGGCGCGCGGGTGGCCCTGCTGGCGCGCGGACGCGAGGGCCTCGAAGCGGCCGCTCGGGAGGTGGAGGCCGCCGGCGGCGAGGCCATGGTGCTGGCCGTGGACGTGTCGGACACGGCCCAGGTCGAGGCGGCCGCCGCGGCCGTCGAGGAGCGCTGGGGCGGCATCGACATCTGGATCAACAACGCGATGGCGACGGTGTTCGCTCCCACCGAGGACATCGCACCCGCGGACTTCCGCCGCGCGACCGACGTGACCTACCTGGGGGCCGTGTGGGGAACGCTCGCCGCCTTGCGGCGGATGAAGCGGCGCGACCGGGGTGTGATCGTGCAGGTGGGCTCGGCGCTGGCCTACCGTTCCATCCCGCTGCAATCGGCCTATTGCGGCGCGAAGGCGGCGCTGCGCGGTTTCACCGACTCCCTGCGCAGCGAGCTGCTGCACGACCGCAGCAAGGTCAGGCTGACGATGGTGCAGCTCGCCGCGTTCAACACGCCTCAGTTCGACTGGGGACGCACGACCCTGGGACGGCAGCCCCAGCCGGTGCCGCCGATCTTCCAGCCGGAAGTGGCTGCCCGTGCCATCGTGCATGCGGCCTTCCACCCGCGACGCGAATGGTGGGTCGGCTGGCCCGCCGTCCAGGCGATCCTCGGCACCCGGATCGTCCCGGGGTGGCTGGACCGCCTGCTCGCCCGGCGCGCCTACGAGGGACAGTTCACCGACGAACCCTTGCCGCCCTGGCGCCGGGACAACCTGTACGAGCCCGTGCCGGGCGACCACGGCGCACACGGGCGCTTCGATGCCCGGGCCCGGCCGGTGAGCTGGCAATCCCTGCTGGACCGGCACCGCGGCCTGCTCGCCCTGGGGGCGACCCTGGCCGCCTGCCTCTGGATGATGCGCCGGCCGCGCAGGTGACGGCGGCCGCCACCCCGCCGCCCTGTCAGCCCCGGGGGGCAGGCTCCAGGCGCATCGCGCGATCAGCAGGGCCGCAGTTCCACGCCCGTGCGCACGATGCGCAACGCGCCGTCGCCGGCCGGCTCCACGAGGCGGCCGTCGTCGAGCCGGTATTCCGCCAGGCCCGTCGGCTCCCAGCGGTCGCAGGCGTCGGGCAGGCTGATGTCGCGCACGAGATGCTCGTACCCGCACACCTTGTACGTCCGGCCATCGGAGCCGCGGGCGGTGAACGATTCGAGCAGGTGAAGCTTGCGTTCCATGCACATCCTCCTTGAAGTCGGCTCGCGGGCGCCAGGCCCCGGCCCGCGATGCGTGGGTCAGACTGCGACTCGGACCTCGATGTTCCCTTCCTTGCGGATCACCTCCACCCCCACGTTGTGGTGGTAGCGCTGCAGCAGCAAGTCCACCTTCGCGTCGCAGATCTGCAAGTCCCGCACTTCCATCCAGTCGATGAATTCCGGCAGCCGCGGCAAGCGAAAGCCGAGCTGGCCGTGGGTGGCGTCGATCTCGATTCCCAGGCAGCCTTGCAGGAGGGCGAACACCGCGGCGGCGGCCCAGGCCTGCGGCGAGCAGGCCACGGGATAGAGCGTGGGCCCTTCGCCCGCACGGCGAGGAAAGCCGCAGAAGAGCTCGGGCAACCGGTGCTGGCTGAAGTACAAGCTCGCCTCGAACATGCCCGTCAGCAGGCGCAGCGCCGCCTCGGTGTGACCATAGCGCGCAAGGCCCACGGCCAGCAACGCGTTGTCGTGCGGCCAGATCGAGCCGTTGTGGTAGGACATCGGGTTGTAGCGCGGCTGCCCGGCGGCCACCGTGCGCACGCCCCAGCCGCTGAAGAAGTCCGGCTGCATGAACCGCTCCGCCATGCGCCGCGCGTGCTCGGGGGCCGCAATGCCGCTCCACAGGCAATGCCCGCCGTTGGACGTGGCCACCCGGCAGGGCCGCTTGCGGCCGTCGAGTGCGATGGCGTAGGTGCCCAGGTCCTCGCACCAGAACGCCTGGTGGAAGCGTCGTCTCAGCTCAGCTGCCTCGGCCGCCAGCCGCTCGGCCCTGGCCTCGTCGCCGAGCACTCGGGCCAGCCGGGCCGCCCCGCACTTCGCCTCGTACACGTAGGCCTGCACCTCGCACAAGGCGATGGGCATCTCGGCCATCTCGCCGTCGGCGTGGAACACGGAATCATGCGAGTCCTTCCAGCCCTGCTGCACGAGCCCCCGATCGCTGCGCCGCGCGTACTCGACGAAGCCGTCGCCATCCAGATCCCCGTAGCGGTCGATCCACTCCAGCGCGGCGAGCACGTGCGGCCACAGGCCGCGAATGAAGTTCAGATCGCCCGTACGCTCGAAGTAGGCGGCGGCCAGCCCGACGAACAGCGGCGTGGCGTCCACCGTCCCGTAATAGCGTTCGAAGGGCACTTCTCCCGTGCGGGCCATCTCGCACTTGCGCGCTTCGTGGAGGATCTTGCCCGGCTCGGCGTCCCGGGCCGGCTCCTCCTGGCGCGCCTGATGAGCCGCCAGGCAAGCCAGCACCCCGCGCGCGAGCCGCGGGTCCACCCACAGACACTCGCGGGCCGTGAGTATCCCGTCGCGCCCGAACGTGGTCGAGTACCAGGGCACGCCCGCATACGGATAAGGGCCTGTGGGCAAGCGCGTCGTCAGCATGCTCAAGTCCGAGGCCGAGCGGTCGAGCCACAGGTCCATCAAAGGGTTGGACGTCTCGAGACGGCACTGCCGCACGAGGCCCTTGTTGCGCGCTTCGGCGTTGGCGCAGTAGGCTTCGTCGTAGCCCGGCACGGTGCGGGGCACGAGGTCTTCGCCCGTGTTGCCGGTCTCGCACACGCAGGTGCAATACAGATGCACCTCTTCTCCGGGGGCGAGGTCCACCTCGTAGTGGGCATGCAGCCCGTCCCAGTGCCGGGGCGCGGGGTTCAAACGGATGCGCATGCGCCGCCGGCGCCCGTCCCGGCCGTCATAGGTGAAGGCAAGGCCGTCGTGCGTGTGCTGCGGCGGGTGAAGCTCGCCCCGCTCGGTGCGTGCCACGCCGCGCACTTCGAACAGGTCCCGGAAATCGGCGCCGAAGGCCCACGTCAGCGGCAGCCGCGCGGGCGCGAGCCCATGGTGCACCAGGCGCACGTGCTCGTGGCAGGCCCCGTCCCACAAGAGCTTCGCGCGAAAGACGTGGACCTCCCCCTTGCCCAGCGCCACCGCGCCTTCACGCATGATGTCCGGGTTCATTAGTTCGACGATGAGCAGGTTGTTGCCCTCCTTCACGGTGGAGCCGAGGAAGAGCGGTCGCACGCCGGCGATCCGCAGCTCCATGCGGGAGAGGTAGCGCGTGTCCTCGTGGTAGAGCCCCTGCTCCCCCGCCCCCCAGGCATGGGCGTCGCCGTAGCGGTCGAACAAGGCGAAGGTGTCCTCGTGCTTGAGCACGTGCGGGCTTTCTTCCGCGCGTGCCGCGGTCGCGGCCACGTACCACTGATCCCCGATGCGTTCGTTCACGCTTCACTCCCTCTGTCGCGACGCGGATCCCGGCGGTGCCCGGCTGCCGGCAGTTCAGGTCATCGGGCCTGCATCGGCGGGCAAGGCCCCCGCACGCGCCGAGCCCGGGTCTTCGCGCACCTCGCCTGCCGCTGCCGTCCCGCCCGCGAGCTCTTGCGCCGAGGAACCCCTTGCACCGCTGCGGGCGGCCTGCAACGCCTCGTAGATCCGTACGTAGTCCATGGCCATGCGGTCGGCCCCGAAGCGTCGCTCGAAGGCCGCGCGGCACGCCCGGCGATCCAGCCGGTGCACGCGGGCTGCCGCTTCGATCGCGGCCACCTGGTCCTCCACCACATACCCCGTGACGCCGTCCTCGATCACCTCCGGCACGGAGCCGCACCGGTACGCGACGACCGGTGTGCCGCAGGCCAGCGACTCGATCATCACCAGCCCGAAAGGCTCCGGCCAGTCGATCGGAAACAGCAAGGCCCGCGCCCGCCCGAGAAAGTCGCTCTTTCGATCCTCGCCGATCTCGCCGACGAACTCCACCACCGGGTCTTCCAGGTGGGGGCGCAGGTGATGCGTGACGTACGCGCGATCGGCGTCGTCCACCTTCGCCGCGATCTTGAGCGGCACGCCGCACGCGCGGGCGATCTCGATGGCGCGGTCCGGGCGCTTCTCCGGCGACAGCCGGCCGAGGAACGCGAAGTAGTCGCCCGGCCCCGCGTGAAAGTCGTACAAGCCTTGCGGGATGCCGTGCGGCACCGTGCCGATCCATCGGGCGCCCGGCATGCAGCCGCGCTGATGCTCCGAGATCGCCACGAGCGGGTGCCGGCGAAAACGCTCGTGCAACTCCGCCAGCCCGGGCCGGTCCAGGCGGCCATGCAAGGTCGTCAGGGAGGGCGTGGGGCAGCGCACCGCGAACGGGTACTGAAGCACCTCGGTATGGAAGTGGATGACGTCGAACTCGTGCGCGTCCTGCATCACCCGCTCGAGCAACAGCGTGTGCCAGACCAACGGGTCGGGCCGGCGCGGGTCGAGCCGCAGTCCCTGCTCCACCACCCCGACGAGATCGGCGCTCGTGACCGAGTCCGCACTCGCATACAGCGTGACGTCGTGGCCCAGGTCGACGAGTGCCTCGGTGAGATAGGAAACGACCCGCTCGGTGCCTCCATAGGCCTGGGGCGGTACCCTCTCGTACAGCGGGGCGACCTGCGCGATCTTCATGACAGGGCTCGATCGCCAGTATGAGCAAGCCCAGTGCCGAGTGAGCCCAGCGGACACCGGTTGTTACCGGTACGTGCGGCCCCATCGCCGAGAGTGCCAGGCGGAGCCGCCCGACGGTGGGCGGCTCCTCCACCAAGGAGCTCAACGTCATGACCTGCAAACCGATTGAAGACGTGCTGGCGGCCATCGACCGCCTCGACCTCGAGCCGATCCGCCGCCGGCTCACGCACGAGCACGCCGGCAAGGGATGGTCCGAAGCCCGGGCAGTCGCCGCCGAGCGCGACTACCGCCGCTACCTCAAGCTTCTGGCCAAGTACCCCGACGAGACCCTCGCGCCCACCCCGGACATCGACGAGTTCTGGCACACGCACATCCTCGACACGCGCAAGTACGCGGCCGACTGCGCGCAGGCCTTCGGGGAGTTCATCCATCACTATCCCTACCTGGGGCTGGGAGACGAAACCGACCGTGCGGCTCAGCAGCAGGCAGCCGACGCCTTGCACGCCCTTTACGAGCGGGAGTTCGGCGAACCGGTCCGCGCCGCGACCGAAAGCTCCTTCTGCGCCCGCTCGCAGCCCGCGTTCTGCGCCCGCACACCGGAAGATGCCTTCTGCGCCAGGCAAGCCGCGCCGCAGCACGCGTTCTGCGCCCGGCGTCCGGAGCCGACGGCGGCCTTCTGCGCCCGCCAGCCGCAAGACGAAGCCGCCTTCTGCGCGCGCCGCCCGCGGGTGGACGCATCCTTCTGCGCCCGCAGCGCCCAGGACGAGGCGGTCTTCTGCGCCCGCCAGCCCGCCGCCGAGACCGCCCTCCCGGGTGACGGCGCTGGGGCGACGGGCCACCCGGTGGCACCCCGCGCCTCTTGAGGCCCCCGGCGCTTCCCCGGGAAGACTCCCCAGAGCGCCGCGGCCGGCGTGCCTTATCCTCATGCCTAGAGCAAAGAGGAGTTCATGAAGCTGCACGCCCGCCTGGCGCTCGTCGTGATCGCCGGCCTCATTCCGATGATCGCTCTGCAAGCCGTCGAGCACGTGGAGACCGCCCGCGAACGGGAGGCGCAGGCCCTCCTCGACGTGCAGCGGCAGGCGCAGCTGGTGGCCGGCCAACTGGAGCAGGTCAGCGCGCGCTACCGCGACCTCCTGCTCAGCGTGGCGACGACGCCCATCGTGCGCTCGCGCAACGCGCCGGCCTGCGCCGCCTATCTCGCATCCCTCCAGAAACAGTTCCGGGACGGCTTCACGATCGGCGCTTCCGACCTGGACGGCAACGTGTACTGCATGGGCCTGCCCTTCGGGCAGAACAGCCCCATCAACAACGCCGACCGACCCTACTTCCGCGAGGCTTTGCGCACGCGCGACTTCGTGGTCGGCGAGCTCGCCTACGCCAAGGTGCCCGGCACCGCGGTGCTGCATTTCGGCTACCCGATTCTGGACGCCGACGGCAAGGCCCTGGGCGTCGTCTTCGCGTCCATCAATCTGCCTTGGCTGGCCCGCCAGCTGGTGGACAGGCCCTTGCCCGAGGACGCGCGTCTCTACGTGACCGACCGCCGGGGCTCCTTGCTCGTCGAACTGCCCGACGAGGGCAGCATCGGACGCGCATTGCCCAAGGAGTTGCGGCGGCTCGTCTACGCGACGCAACCGGGCAACGCCTCCGTCAAGATCGCCGACGGCAACACCCTCATCGCCGGGTACGTGCCCGAAGCGAGCGAGCCGCGGGGCTTCGCGGTGGTGCTCACCCGGCCGCGCGAGGCCGTGCTGACTCCGGTGTGGCGTCGACTGGCCTGGGAGGCGGCATTCGCGATCGCGGCCGTCGGCATCGGCCTGGTGCTCGCCTTCGCGGTCGCGCGTCGCAAGGTGTACCACCCGCTCGCCCGTCTGAACGAGACCGCAGCCCGCTGGCGCAAGGGCGACCTCGCGGCGCGCACCGGCCTGGAGACCGACGCCGACAACGAGCTGCGCGAACTCGGCAAGGCCCTCGACGGCATGGCCGAGCATCTGGCACGGCGGCAGGAGGAACTGGCCGCCGCCCACGAGGAGATGCGCCGCTCCCGCGACGAGGCCATCCGCGCCAACCACTCCAAGACGCAGTTCCTCGCCGCCGCCAGCCACGACCTGCGGCAGCCCCTGCACGCGATGAACCTCAACATCGCCCTGCTGTCCTCGCGTCTGGGCGACAGCCCGGAGGTCGCCCTGGTCGAGCGGCTCAAACGCTCGGTGGCCAATCTCGGCGAGCTGCTCAATGCCCTGCTCGACGTCTCCCAACTCGACGCCGGGCTGATCCGGCCGCACCTGGCGGCCGTGGAGCTCGACGGGCTGGTGCGCACGGTGGTGGAGGAGTTCTCGGCCACGGCGGCGCAAAAAGGCGTGAAGCTCGAGGCCGACAAGACCGACGCGACCGTCCACACCGACCCGGTGCTCCTCGGCCGGATGTTGCGCAACCTCGTGAGCAATGCGATCAAGTACACGCCCTCCTCGGGCGAGGTCCGCCTGAGCTTCGCGCGCACGGGCGGCCGTGTGGAGATCATCGTGCGCGACACGGGCGAAGGCATCCCGCCCGAGCGCCAGCAGGAGGTGTTCGAGGAGTTCCGTCAACTGGGCAATCCGCAGCGCAACCCTGCGCTCGGGCTGGGGCTGGGCCTGTCCATCGTCAAACGCATGAGCACCCTGCTCGACCACCCGGTGCGGCTGCACTCCATCCCGGGTCAGGGCACGACGGTCACCGTGAGCGTGCCCTTGGCCTTGGCGGCGGCCTCGCACGCCACCGAGGGCCGGGCCCCACTCCTCGCAGGACGCGCCCTGCTCGTCGAGGACGACGAGGTGGTGGCCCAAAGCACGGCCGACGTGCTGCGCACCTGGGGACTCACGGTGGATGTGGTCCACACCGCCGAGGACGCGTCCCAGCTCTTCGCCAGCTCGTCTTGGGTGTGGGACGCCGTGCTCGCCGATCATCGCCTTCCCGGACGCCCCGGGCTGGACGTCCTGCTCGACGTCCAACAGCAGCACCCAGGCGCCCTGCTCGCGCTGCTCACGGGCGACCCCGGCGATCCGCGTGTGTCCCAGGCGCGGCGCACAGGGCTCATCGTGCTCGAAAAGCCCGTCAGACTCGAACGTCTGGCCGCCGTGCTGAGCCCCTTGGCGGCTGCCAGCCCACGCGAGGACTCCCCCCCTCGCGTGGCCGCCTCCCGCGCCTGAGTCACTCAGCTGAGGGGCCGGTGCAGGAACAGGCATCGGGCTTGCTTTTTCGAGGGCATGAACCCTCGCCGGCAAGCCCCCCTCTCGCCCCGTGCCCCCACCGGCGCCGAACCGTGGATCGCCGGCGAGCCCCGCCGCCCGCGCGTGCTGATCGTCGACGACAACCGAGACGCTGCCGACAGCCTCGCGATGCTGCTGGGTCTGCTGTCGTACGAGCCGCGTGTGGCCTACGACGGTCAGAGCGGGATGGAAGTGGCTGCGTCGTTCAAGCCCGACATCGCCATCCTCGACATCTCGATGCCGCGCATGAGCGGCTACGAGCTCGCGCGCAAGCTGCGTGACGAGCTGGAGGGCGAGACCCCCGTGCTGGTCGCGCTCACCGCCTTGAGCAGCGAGGAAGACCGCCGGGCCGCCCGCGAAGCCGGCTTCGAACACCACCTGGCCAAGCCGGTCGACAGCGCGAGCCTGTGCCGGTTGGTCATTCGAATCCTCTCCGAGCGCAAGCACTGAGCCGGCGCTGCCCGGGCGTATTGCGCTCGATCAAGACAAGTGTGTGCATTCGTGACAGGATAGGCGCTCGTCAAACGGAGAGTAGCCATGGCCCTGTTCCACGCCGCGCCCAAGGACAAGCTCGTCGCCGACTTGAAAAAGGTCATGGCCGACGTGGATGAACTCATGCGCTCCGTCGGCTCCCAAGCCGGGGGCGAACTGCAGGAACACCTCGGTGCTCGTCTGAAGGACGTCCGCCGCCAGGTCGAGGAACTCGAACAGGACGTCGTCGAACAGGCCCGCGCGGCCGCGCGTGTCACCAACGAGTACGTGCGCGAACACCCCTGGACTTCGGTCGGTGTGGCGGCCTGCGTGGGAATGGTCATCGGCGCGCTGCTCGCCCGCCGCTGACACCGTGGCCGGCACGCCCCCTTCACCGGACGCCGCCCAGAGCGAGCGCCCGACGACCGTGCTGCGGCGCCTGGCGGCCGACTTCACGTCCCTGCTGCGCATCCGGCTGGAGATCTTCGGTCTCGAAGCGCAGGAGCAGGCGCAGCGCTGGGCAGCGCTGTTCCTGGCCGGATGGGCCGCTGTCCAGTTGATGTGTTTCGGGCTGCTGTTCCTCGCGCTGACCGCCGTGGTCGCGTGGTGGGACACGCACCGCGTGCTCGCCTTCGGCATCGCCGCGGCGGTCTTCGTCGGCGCTGCGGTCGCGCTCGGCGTGTGGGCCGTGCAGGCTTGGCGGAACGCGCCTGCGCCCTTTGCGGTGACGCGAGGCGAACTCCAGACCGACGCGCAGTGGCTCGACGATCGCGGGGCCGGGGCGTGAACCCGCCCCCGCCCTCGCGGCGCGAAAGGCTGCGCCGGCTGCAAGCGCAATCCTCGTTGCTGCGGCTGCGTCTGGCCACCGAGGTGCTCGTCCTGGCCCACTCCCGGCCCGCACAGCGCACGGCGGCGCTGTGGCGCGGGCTGCGGCGCGTCGGGCCCTGGGCCCGGCTGGCGTGGCGCTGGGGGCGCTCACCCTCGGCCCAGGCCCTCGCCGCCGCCATCCTGACGGCCTGGCCCTGGTGGCGCGCCCGCCGCCGCTGAGCTGCAACTTTTTACCCTGCCGGGTGGACGGTTTTACCCGCCCACCGCGCGCTGCGCCGGCCGGGCCCCTTCGGCTGGTCTTGCCCCATCGGCCGCACCCGGGCCCGAGGCCCGCCCTTTCGTTGCCAATCCGTTGCCGGCCCGCCCTTCCGCGCCGCGACGTCCCCCGCGCTCGCGGGGTTCTGCGTCGATGCCGCCGTTCTTGCCGTCTTTCTGGACCTGAACTTGCTTTGCCTGCCGTCCGCGACGGCCGCGGCGGGAGAGCGCCGCGGCAAACCCATGTATGAAGGGGGAGCGACATGGAACCGGAAACCTGGGAAGTTCTCGTCGTCCTGGCGATGCTGGTGTCCCTCACGGTCATCGGTGCGGTCCAATGGACGCGCCACCGCGCCCTGTCCTGGGGCTCGTTCGGCGTGTGCCTGATCGTGCCGGAGGCGGTCAGCGGGAACCCGGACGAAACCCTCCTCTATGCGCTGATGGGCGCCACGGCCACCCTGATGCTGGCCCAGTGGGGATGGGACTGGCACACGAGGCGCGCGCCGGCACGGGCCCAGCGTGCCGAGCCGTGCCAGCTCGTGCTGCTGCCTGTCGAGCCGGCGCCCGCCGACCCGCGCTCCGAGCTCTTGCGATGGTCCTGGCTGGCCCGCGTGCGGCAGCGCCACCTGATGCACCTCCCCTGGAAGAGGGGGTAATTCCTTCACGGCCCGCTTCTTTCCCCGCGCGGCGCGCAGGGAGGCGGCCTTTCCCACTGTTAGAGTGCGGGCATTCCCGCCCTCGCCGGATTCCGGCTCATGACCTTCCACCGCTCCGACCGCAGCCCCCTCTTCACGCGCCCCTGGCGGCCCGCGGTGCTCGCCGTCTCCGAGAACCCGCAGGTGCTCGCTCGACTGGCGCGCGTGTGCCTGCCGATGGAGCCGTACACCCGCTGGATGGTCGAGTCCGACGCCGGCTGCGCCCTCGAGCGGCTCGCCGCAGCGGCGTGCGACCTGATGCTGGTGGATGTCGAAGCCCTGCCCCCGCAGGTGGACGGCTTCGTGCTCGCCGCGCGCCGGGCGCGCGCGCAGGCCGCCGTCCTCCTGGTGGGAGAGGCCCAGTGCGCTCCGCACGAGGACGTGCGCCTCGTCGCGTGGAGCGAGCTGCCGCAATGGGCGGCGATCGAGCTCGCCCGCCTGCGCTGCCGTGCGGAACTCCAGCGCCTGCCCGGTGCCGATCTCGACGAAACCACGCTGCCCGACGCGCTGCCTTCGCTCAGCTGACCTCGGGCCCCCGCCCGGTCGCACCGGCGCGCCGTTTGTGACGTTCGTCACGCCTGGCAACGTTTGACCCCCCGCCCTCGTCTATAACGGCTCGATTCGCATCGCCCGTCGCCGCAGGCCCCCCGCTTGCCACTGCGTGGGCGCGCCGCGCCTGTGTCCGCTCGTCCGCGCGCGGCCCAACACTTTCGAGCCGATGACCTCCACTGCCTCGTCCCACGACGCCCATCACCCCCGCGGCTTCGAGCCGACCCAGATCCAGGTCCAGACCGTGCCGAGCCATGATGCCCTTCCCCCCGGCACGCGCCTGGGCGAGTACGAGATCGAGCGTGTGCTCGGCGAGGGCGGGTTCGGGATCGTGTACCTCGCCACCGACCACGGGCTGGAGCGGCACGTCGCGATCAAAGAGTACCTGCCCGCGGCGCTGGCCTCCCGCGGCAAGGGCACGATGGTGACGCTGCGCTCAGAAGCGCATGCCGAGACCTTCGCGCTCGGGCTGCGGTCCTTCGTCAACGAAGCGCGGTTGCTGGCGCGTTTCGACCACCCCAGCCTCGTTCGTGTCTACCGCTTCTGGGAGGCCAATCACACCGCCTACATGGTGATGCCCTACTACGAGGGCCGCACCCTGGCCGCCACGCGCGAAAGCATGGCCGCGCCGCCCGACGAAGCCTGGCTGCGCCGCCTGCTGAACGACCTGTGCGGAGCGCTGGCCGAGTTGCACGCGAGCTCGTGCTACCACCGCGACATCGCCCCCGACAACATCCTGATGCTCGGCGACGGGCGCGCCGTGCTGCTCGATTTCGGCGCGGCCCGGCGCGTGATCGGCGATCGCACGCAGACGCTGACGGCGATCCTGAAACCCGCCTACGCCCCGATCGAGCAGTACGCCGAGGTCGGGCACCTCCAGCAGGGGCCCTGGACCGACATCTACGCGCTCGCCGCCGTCGTCTACTACTGCATCACCGGCCGCTCGCCCACGCCTTCGACGGTGCGCGCGGTCGACGATCAGCTGCGCCCCTTGTCCGAGGTGGTGGCCCAGCTGCGTGAGCGGCATCCGCAGCTCCACTACAGCGAGGGGTTCCTGCGCGCGATCGAATGGGCGCTTGCCGTCAGACCGTACGAGCGCCCGCAGACGGTCGCCGACTTCCTGCGCGCCCTCGACGCCGAGTGTCCGACCCCTCGCACCTGGCGCCCCGCGCCGGCCGCCGCCGAGGACCGCTCAGCATCGTCGCCCGACCGCGGCGTCTCGCCCGAGCGGCCCGTGCCGCCGGCATTGCGTGCCGTGGGCGGTGCCGACGAGGCCCGCACGCAGGCCCGTCCCGAGCCGCCGCTCGACACCTCGCGCGGGGACGGCTCGCTTCCGCCCGGCCACGCCGCCGCCGCCGCGGCGTCGGCACCGGTGTGGCACTTCGGCCCCCCCGGCGCCGCGGCCCAGGAGCCCGCAGAAGACAACGCGGCCGTGATGGCCGCGATCCAGGCTGCGTTGCGCGACATTCCCGCCGATACGACGGCGGTGCGCCGCGACGAAGCCGAGGCCGCGAGGGCGGAGCCGCCCGCCAGACGCCGACGCGCAGGGGCGTGGCGCTGGGCGGTGGCCGCCTCCATCGTGCTCCTGGCCGGCGCCGCGGTGTGGGTCTGGCGCGACCACTTCCAGACCGAACAAGTCTTGCGAGCCTTGGCTCGCCCCGGGGCCCCTGGCACCGGCGCCCCGGGCGCAGGGGGAGCCGACCCGCGCGCGCCGCAGACCACCGCCGCCCTCCCGCGCGCGGGCGTGGGGCCTGTCCCGCCGGTGCCGCCCGCTGGCTCGTCTGCGGCCGCCGTCCCGGCCGCACCGCCTGCCGCCGTCGCACCCGCTGGAGGGGCCGCCCCCGGCGCAGGCCCCCAGGCCGCCGGGGCGGCTGCCCCGGTGCCCCCGCCACCCGGCCCCCAGGCGCCCGTGGCCCAGGCGCCCTTGCCGCAGTCGCCCTTGCCGCAAGCGCCCGTCCCGCAGTCGGTCCCGCAGGCCCACCAGGGGCCGGGCGTGCAAGCGCCAGGCCCTGCCCCTGCTGCCGCCCCGGCGCCCCATGGCGTGGCCACGCCCGCGCGGGAGGCGCCTGCACCGCAGCTCCAGCAGGGCCCCGCGGCGCAGGCCACGGGCCCTGCCCCTGCCGCCCAGGCGCCCCCCGCGGGGGCCGCGCCTCAGTCTCCCCAAGGGCCGACGCCGCAGGCGCAGTCCGCGCAGGCCGGGCCGTCCCCGCCGCCTGTGGCCACATCGCGCGAAGAGCCTCGCCTGCCCACCAGCCCGAGGGAAGCATGTGGGGGCCGCACGCAGTTCGCGCTGTACTACTGCATGCAACGGCAATGCGAACGCGGGGTGTTCTACAACCACCCGCAGTGCCAGCGCTTGCGCGCGACGGACGAAGTGGGCTGACCGACTCCTCCCGACCGGCCCCGGGAACCGTGCTTGCTGCGCGGCAGTGAGACCTACTGACGGAACGACGGTCATGAGCGCCACCCTCACTGCGACGGTCCTCGACGAACTCAAGCGCCGCCTCGCCGAGCGGGAGCGCATGCTGCGTCGGGAGATCGAGGAGGCCCGGGCCGCGCGCGAAGAGGGTCGCACCGCCAACATTGGCGTCGTGGCCGACCGGGGCGACGAGGCCAACCAGCATCTCCAGGCCGGCATCGCGCACCTGGAACGCGAGCGCGACCTGCAAGAGCTCGCCGACATCGACGAGGCCCGACGTCGCATGGCCGAGGGCACGTACGGCGAGTGCATCGACTGCGGGCGCGACATCGCGCTCGAGCGGTTGCGCGTCCAGCCCTCGTCGTTGCGCTGCATCGCCTGCCAGGAAGCCCGGGAGAAGCGCGGGCCGCAACCTCTGCGCGACCCGCTCGACCGGTAAGCCCCTGCGCCCGGGACGCCCAGACCCTTTCGCTGCATTACCTCACGGTAGGACTTCGCACGCCCGCGCCGGCCTCGCGCCGCGAGTGCGCCGCGCTGGCTACGATCCCCGCGAGCCGTGCGGTTGCGGCGAAGGAGCGAACGATGTGGGGCGACACCCAGGGCTGGCTCGTGGCCCTCAACTATCCGGCGGGCGACACGCCGCCGAAATGGATCGAGATCCTCACGCCTGAGAAAGACGAGGCGATCCGCCAGGCACGGGCCTGGGCGGCCGAGCACCTGCCCGAGTGCATCGTGCAGGGGCTGGTGCCCGTGCTGGACCTGTGAAACGCACCGGGTAAACCCGAAGCCGAGGGCAGATTGTAAGAATTTGTCTTACAGCCCCCCTCGGAAGACGGCGACGCGGCTAACAGAACCGGCCCGATATGGCCGGCCGGCGGCCTTGAACAGAATTGTTTCCACGCTGCTTGCGAAAGTAGTCCGGCAAACGACCCCAGTTCAGAACCGCCGAGGAGTTCCAGATGACCGTCCAGACCGATCAACTGCTCGCCGAGATCCGCGAAGCCAACCTGTCCTACCTGATGCTCGCGCAGAACCTCATCCGTGCCGATCGGGCCCAGGCGCTGTACCGTCTCGGCGTCTCGGAGGACACCGCCGACCTCATCGCGGCGCTCAGCCCGGCGCAGATGCTGAAGATCGCCTCCGGCAACACGCTGCTGTGCCGCTTCCGCTTCGACGACGACATCGTGTGGGGGCTGCTCACCAACCATGGCAAGACCGCAGCGAACGACGCGACCTCTCGCCTGCACGCAAGCATCCTGCTGGCCAGCCGTCACCAGGAAGCCGCCTGAAGCCTTTCTTCTATTGCCGGACCCGCCGGAGGCTGCCATGCGCACCAAGAGCATCCTGACCGAAGCCCGCCAGATCGAGACCGCCGTCACGCTGATCCAACTCGGCGCACGCCTGCAGGTGCTGGAGTCGGAGACCGATCTCTCCTACGAGCGCCTCCTGCGTCTGTACAAGGAAGTCTCCGGCAAGTCGCCCTCCAAAGGTCAGCTGCCGTTCTCGACCGACTGGTTCATGACCTGGCAGCCCAACATCCATGCCAGCCTCTTCCTGAACATCCACGAGTACCTCAACAAGGCCGCGGAGCTGGAAGACATCGACATCGTCATCAAGGCCTACCGCCTGTACCTGGAGCAGATCCAGGCGCAGGGCCTGGAGCCGCTGCTGTCGATCACGCGCGCCTGGCGTCTGGTGAAGTTCATCGACAACGGGATGTTGACGATGACGCGCTGCTCCAAGTGCGGGGGCCATTTCGTCACCCATCCGCACGAGATCGCCAAGCATTTCGTCTGCGGACTGTGCAACCCGCCCGCACGCGCCGGCAAGGGCAAGAACGCCGGCGGTCTGCACATCCACTGACCCTCGTTTCAGGTCATTGGTCGTCTCCTCCTGAGCACATCCAGATGTGCTTTCCCCACGGGCCCTCGGGCCCGTTTTTTTTCGTCGGCCGTTCGCCGGCCTGCGTTCTCAGCGGTCGAGCCGCCGCGCCCCGAGCAGGAGACCCGCCGCCAGCGCTCCATAGACCAGCGCCAAGCTGCGGGCCGAGAGGCGCCGTTCGAAGCCGGGCGTGAGCCGTCGCGGCACGATGGCAAGGTCCACCACGGCGGCCACCGCCGTCGCGGCCACGGCATCGGCAGCGGTGGCTCCCAGGCCGCGGCGGGCGTGGCGGCCTCTCAGTCCTTCGAAGAGCAGCGCCCAGAAGACACCGGAAGCCGCATGCAGCAGCACCCCCGGCAGGGTGTGGCGCAGCGTCGGGCGGTCCACCTCGAACGCCTCGTCACCGTAAGCGATGTGGCTCACGGCATTGAGCGGGGCTGTCGCGCTGCCTGCATCGTGCCGGCCGCGCCACATGAGGGCGAGCGCGGAACTCAAAGCAGCGGCTCCTCCGGAGCGCAAGGCCCGTCGGGCGAGAGAAGCGTCGCGGAGCGAACCGACGGCAACCGAAGCAGGCACGAACGGCATGGTGGACTCCCGTGAACACGGCCTGGGGGAGCAACGCGCATACCCGGGGCGGCGAGCGCCGCCGCGAGGCACGAACGTTGCCCGACTCCTGCAACGACTGCGAAGGACCTCGACCATGACCGGAATACTGCAAGACCGCACCGTGCAGCGGTGCATCGAGGACTGTCTGCACTGCTACCGGACCTGCTGGTCCATGGCCTTCAGCGACAACCTGCAACGCGGCGGCGCGCACGCGGAGCCCGGCCACCTGAGCCTGATGCTCAACTGCGCCCAACTGTGCGAGACGACGGCGCGCTTCATGTTGAGTGCCTCCACGCTGCACACCGAACTGTGCGCGCTGTGCGCCAAGGTGTGCGGGGCGTGCGCGCAGAGTTGCGCCCAACTGGAAGGCATGGAGGCGTGCGAGGCGGCGTGCCGCGCCTGCGCACAGAGCTGTCGCGAGGTGGCCGGGTTCGAACTGCCGGGGACGTTTACGATCGACCAGCTGCCCACCACCGGCGTCCAGGGTGGGCCACCCCGCCAGGGCATCATGGGTTGAGGGCCCCCGCGTCGCGTGCCCGGGCGACGGGCCTCTCTCGCCTCAGGCGGCCTTGCGCCGCGGGGGTGTGGGCTTGCGCACCTCACGCCGCTCCAAGGTGTAGGACCACCCTGGCAAGCGGCTGGAGATCAGTTTGATCTGAGCCGGGCGGGCCTCGACCACCACGGTGCCCGTGCCGGTGGCGATGACCTTCGCGCCCGCGTCACGGGATGTCTGGGCCGCCTCCTCGGGTCGGACGGCCCCTTCTCCACCGCAATACAGCACGAACCGGCTCATGCAGCGGATTATCTCGCCAAGCCCTTGCCCTGCATAGCCGCAGGCATCCCCAGGTCTTCGGCACACCGGGCCGCGAGCGTGAGGATGGCTTCCGAGCGCCGGGCATCGCGCGGGGCGTGCAGCACCTGCGAGGACAGCGCCAGCACCCTCGCCAGCACGCCCGCGGCCACCGGGCAGGCCATCGAGGTGCCGTCCATCACGCCGTAGCGATCGCCGGGGATGGTGGAAATGATCCCGACGCCCGGCGCACAGAGCCGCACTTGCGGCCCCCGGTTGGAAAAGCGCGCGAAGAAGCTCTGGTGCTTGCCGTAGGGCGGCCCTTGGTGGCGCGCGGTGGCCGCATGCGAAGGCCATGCGTGCCGCACGCCGACGGCGGCCACCGCGACCGCGAGGGGATCGCTCGCCGGAAAGCTCACGGGGCCGCCGTCGTTGCCTGCGGCGACGAGGCACACCGCCCCACTCAGACGGGCGAACTGGATGGCCTCCGAGATCGCCGGGTCGCTGTCGCCCCCGCCGAGGCTGAGGTTGAGGATGTCGCAGCCATCGAGCACGGCCTGACGGATCGCTTCGCGGATGGCAGCGTTCGAGGCGCCGGCCTGGCCATGCTCGAAAACCCGATAGGCGTGCAAGCGCACCTGCGCGGCCTCGCCCCAGAAGGCCCCCGCCCCGGTCCCGCCGTCCGCGGCCGGTCGGCCCGCGATCAGTCCGGCCACATGGGTGCCGTGCCCGTCCTCGTCTTCCCAGCGGTCCACGGGTTCGACCAGCGTCGTGTTGCGCCCGAGTGCCACCGGCAGTGCGCTGTGAGGCCCGACCCCCGTGTCGATCACGGCCACCCGCACA
Source organism: Schlegelella aquatica (assembly GCF_026013905.1). Classification (NCBI taxonomy): domain Bacteria; kingdom Pseudomonadati; phylum Pseudomonadota; class Betaproteobacteria; order Burkholderiales; family Sphaerotilaceae; genus Caldimonas; species Caldimonas aquatica. The sequence goes on along the minus strand of NZ_CP110257.1, from coordinate 1,637,353 downwards.
CCCTGGCCGTGCGATGGCCCCGAGTCCGGGTACAACCGTCTGCGGCTGTCGGCGAAGCGCACGTCGAGCGCGGGCAGCGCGAGGTCCAGGCGAGGCCCGCCGAGCCGCAGCGCCTTCCATTCGCGAGGCCAGGCGCCATGCAAGGGATACGCGGCCACGAGCGGCAAGGCCGCCAGATCCTGAGGCAAGCGCACCTTCAGTTCCCCGCGGGAGTTGGTCACCCCCTCGACGCCGACCCCTGCCTCGGTGTCGGTCAGCACCACCAGCACGCAGTCGGGCAAAGGCGCGGCCGCGGCTCCCTCTCCGGTCGTCACCCGCAGCGTCACCGTCGCAAGGGGTGCGGGCTGGCGCGCGGAGATGCGATGACGCACGCGCAGCCGCGGCGCGCGCGCCGGCATGTAGCGTCGCTCGGGCACGATGCGCAGCCCTGGCGCCTGGGCCTGCAAGAGCGCCACCTCGTCCGCGGTGAGTTCCACCACCTTGGTTCCGTCGCTCGCTGCCGAGGCGACGACCCTCACCGGCACGCCCGAAAGCGTCTCCACGGGCCCCACGGCCGGCACCAGTTGCCGCAGGAGTTTCGTGGACTGGGGCAAGGCGTAGGCCCCCGCGGCGAAGCCCACGGGCGGCAGGACGAGAAAGCGATGGCGCTGCAAGGCGGTTCCCCCCGATGTCGTCATGGAACGGGGGATTGTCGCTTCGGCAGGCATCCCGATTGCGATGCAGCGACGATTCCGGAATGCCGACGCGAGGAGCCTTTTCGATGTCCCCCGTCCCCGTCTCGAAGCTCATGACCCGAGAGGTGCATACGGTCTTGCCCGCCGACAGTCTTCAGGAGGCCGCCGCGGCGATGGAGCGGCACGACGTGGGTGCCTTGCCGGTGTGCGAGGTCGGCCGCCGCCTCGTCGGGATCATCACCGACCGGGACATCACCGTGAGGGCTGCGGCCTGTGGCCTGGAAGCGGCGACGACGACGGTCGCGCAGGTGATGACGGAACAGGTGCGTTGGTGCCTGCAGGACGAGCCCGTGGAGGATGTGGCCCAGCGCATGAGCCAGGTGCGCATCCGCCGCCTGCCGGTGCTCGACCGCCGCGAGCGCCTGGTGGGCATCGTCACGCTGGCCGACCTGGCGCGTCAGCCGGATTGCGACATCGCCCCCGTGCTCGCGGAGATCTCCAGCCCTTGCGAGCCCGACCGGCCCGCACCGCAGAGCACACATTGACACCAAGCGCCCGGTTGACGGCCCCCTGCAATCGCACGAGGATCGAAGCGACGGCCGGAGAGCCGGGGCCCGCGGGCAGCCAAGCCCGCACACGGCGGAACACGAAGCAAGCCGCGAACGCAGCGAAAGGCACCGATGTTCGATCCCCCCTGCGCGCCACATCCGGCGTCACCCCTGGCGTCATCCCCGGCGGCGTCGCCCGAGCCGCATGGCAGGGCCGTGCGCGCCACGACGCCCGACGCCGGCGCCTCGGCTTTGCGACTCGTCACCGGCCGGGTGCCTTCGCAAGCGGCGCGGCGAGCCTCGTTGCTGGCGGGCCTGCTCGCGCGGCCCGCGCGCATCGCACCGAAGTTCTTCTACGACGCTCAAGGGTGCGCGCTGTACGGAGCGATCTGCGAACTGCAGGAGTACTACCCCACGCGCACCGAGCGCGCGCTCCTCGAGCGCCATCGGGCCGCCATCGCCCGGCATCTTCCTCGCGCAGCGCAGTGGGTGGACCTCGGCTGCGGTGACGGCAGCAAGTCCCTGCCGTGGCTGGCCGCGATCCAGGCACGCCGCTACGTGGGGGTCGATGTCTCGCCCACCTGGCTCGTGCGGGCGGCTCAGGCGGTCGAGGCCGCGCGTTCCGGCATCGAGTGCGTGGGCGTGGTGACCGACTTCGAGGAGCCGCTCGACTTGCATCCCGTGCTGAGCGAGCGGCCCCACGCCCCGCCCGTGCTGTTCTATCCCGGCTCGTCCATCGGCAACTTCGAGCCGCAAGCCGCCGCCGAGCTGCTCGCCAGCTTCGCCCGACACACCGGCGGCGAGGGGGCACTGCTCATCGGCGCGGACCTGGTCAAGGACCGCGCGCTGCTCGAGGCGGCCTACGACGACGCGCTGGGTGTCACCGCCGCGTTCAACCGCAATGTGCTGCGCGTGGTGAACCGCGAACTCGATGCGGATTTCGAGCCGCGCGCCTTCGACCATGTCGCACGCTACGACGCCGTTCACCAGCGCATCGAGATGCGGCTCGTCAGCCGCCGGCCGCAGGCGGTGCGGTTGGGCGAGGAGATCCGCCACTTCGAGGCGGGCGAGAGCATCCTCACCGAGTATTCGCACAAGTACACGGCAGAGGGTTTCGAAGCGATGCTGCGCGCGGCGGGCTACGGGCAGGTGCGGCATTGGACGGACCCCCACGGCTGGTTCGCCGTCTTCCTGGCCCGCGCGTCATGAGCGTCGCCCCCGCCTGCTCGAACAGCGGCCCCGCGGCGGTGCAGACTGCCGCTGCCCGCTACGCGCGCATCCGCCAGCACACCGAGGCCCTGATCGAAGGCCTGAGCGCGGAGGACTGCCAGGTGCAGTCCATGCCCGACGCGAGCCCGGTGAAGTGGCACCTGGCTCACACCACCTGGTTCTTCGAGACCTTCATCCTCGAGGCGGCACTGAGGGACTACCGGCCCCACGATCCTGCGTACCGGGTGCTGTTCAATTCCTACTACGTGGGTGTCGGGGAGCGTCACCCGCGGCCGCAGCGCGGGGTGTTGTCGAGGCCGTCCTTGCAGGAGGTCCTCGCCTATCGCCAGGCCGTGGACCGACGCATGGGTGAGCTGCTACTCGGCCCCTCGCCGCAGCCGTGGCTCGACCTGGTGGAACTCGGCTTGCAGCACGAGCAGCAGCACCAGGAGTTGATCCTCACCGACCTCAAGCATCACTTCGCCTGCAATCCGCTCCAGCCCGCCTGGCGCCCGCCGCCGGCAGCCCGGCCTCTTGCTTGCCGCCAAGCCCCGGGGCGCGTGCGCATCGAAGCGGGGCTGCACGAGATCGGTCATGCAGGCCCGGGCTTCGCCTTCGACAACGAACAGCCCCGCCATCGCGTCTGGTTGGACGCCTACGAACTGGACACCCGGCTCGTGACGCAGGGCGAGTACCAGCGCTTCATCGACGATGACGGCTACGAACGGCCGCAACTGTGGCTGTCGGAGGGGTGGGACGTCTGCCGGCGCGACGGCTGGCGTGCGCCGCTTTACTGGCAGGACGACGGCACCCACTACACGCTGCACGGCCGCAGGCCGAGGTTCGAAGACGAGCCCGTGTGCCACGTGAGCTACTACGAAGCCGATGCCTATGCGCGTTGGGTCGGAGCGCGCCTGCCCACAGAGGCCGAGTGGGAGGTGGCCGCTCGGGGCCAAGCCGCTGAGCCGGGTGCGCTGCTCGGCGATGCCGCGGCCTGCCACCCGCGCCCAGCGACGGGCAGCGGGCTCGCGCAGCTCTACGGAGACTGTTGGGAGTGGACCGCCAGCGCCTACCTGCCCTACCCCGGCTTTCGTCCGGCGTCTGGCGCGGTGGGCGAATACAACGGGAAGTTCATGATCAACCAGATGGTCCTGCGCGGCGGCTCCTGTGCCACGCCGTCGGACCACATCCGGCCCAGCTACCGCAACTTCTTTCCTGCCCACGCGCGGTGGCAGTTCAGCGGCATCCGGCTCGCGTGGTCCGCCTGACCGGACACCGCCTTCGCCTCACCCGTTGACCACGTCCCCGCCGTTCGGGTGCAGGACCTGGCCGCTGATGTAGCTCGAGTCCTTGCTCGCCAGGAACACGTAGCTCGGCGAGATCTCGTCGGGCTGACCGGGGCGCCCCATCGGCACGTTGCTGCCGAATGTCTCGACGTGTTGCGCGTCGAAAGTGGACGGAATGAGCGGCGTCCACACCGGCCCGGGTGCCACCGCGTTGACGCGGATGCCTCGCTTGACGAGCTGCTTCGACAGCGAGCGCGTGAAGGCGACGATGGCTCCTTTCGTGGCCGAGTAATCGAGGAGCTGCGGATTGCCCCGGTAGGCGGTCACCGACGTCGTGTTGATGATGGTGCTGCCCGGCTTCATGTGCGGCACCACCATGCGCGTGAGGTTGAACATCGAGAAGAAGTTGGTCCGGAAGGTCTGTTCCAGCTGCGCCGAGGTGACGTCCTCGATCTTCTCCTTCGGATGCTGCTCGGCCGCGTTGTTGACGAGGATGTCGATGCGGCCGAACCGCTCCAGCGTGGAGTTGACGAGGATCTGAAGAAAGCCCTCGTCGGCGATGTCGCCGGCCAGAGCCAGACACTGCACCCCCTGCTCCTCGACCTTGCGCAGCGTGTGCCGGGCGTCCTCGTACTCGTTCAGGTAGCTGATGACGACGTTCGCGCCTTCTTTCGCGAAGCAGATGGCCACCGAGCGGCCGATGCCGCTGTCACCCCCGGTGATGATGGCCACCTGGCCCTTGAGTTTGCCGGAGCCGACATAGTCCTCGGCATCCGCCTTGGGCGCCGGCCGCATCTCGCCCTCGCGGCCGGGCTGCACGTCCTGTTGCTGCGGCGGCAGCGTCTTCGATGAGTCTTGCGACATCGCAGTCTCCTTACAACGAGCTGGAACGTCGCAAGCCGCTGCAAGCGCCGTGCCCCGCCACCGGGCGCAAGCCGCGCCGGAGCGGGAAAGGCCGGCGGCCTTGGATCTTTGCCCCCGGGGCTTGCGCCCGACCCCCCACGGGGGTGTCGGCCCGGCTTCGGGCGGCCGAGCGCCGGGCCTTATGTCTTTGCCCCCGGGGCTTGCGCCCCACCCCCCACGGGGGTGTCGGCCCGGCTCCGGGCGGCCGAGCGCCGGGCTTTGTATCTTTGCCCCCGGGGCTTGCGCCCCACCCCCCACGGGGGTGCGGCCCGGCTCCGGGCGGCCGAGCGCCGGGCCTTAGGCCGCCGAGAGACCGAGCTTGGCGAACAGCTGCTGGTCCCGCTCCCAGTCGGGGTTGCCCGTCGTCAGGAGCTTGTCGCCATAGAAGATGGAGTTGGCCCCGGCCAGGAAGCACAACGCCTGCACGGCCTCGCTCATCTGCTGCCGACCGGCCGACAGACGCACGCGGGCCTTGGGCATGGTGATGCGGGCGACGGCGATGGTGCGCACGAATTCGAGCGGATCGAGCGGCTCCAGCCCATGCAGCGGCGTGCCTTCCACCTGCACCAGGTGATTGATCGGCACCGATTCGGGGTACGGGTCCATGTTGGCGAGCTGGGCGATCAAGCCCGCACGCTCGCGCCGCGACTCGCCCATCCCCACGATGCCGCCGCTGCACACGTGCATGCCGGCCGCGCGCACGTGCTCCAGGGTGTCGAGGCGGTCCTGATAGTCGCGCGTGGTGATGATGCGGCCGTACGCCTCGGGCGCGGTGTCGAGGTTGTGGTTGTAGTAATCGAGCCCCGCGTCTTTCAACCTGCGGGCCTGTTCCTCGGTCAGCATGCCGAGCGTGCAGCAGGCTTCGAGGCCGAGGTCCTTCACGCTGCGCACGAGCTCGGCCACCTTCTCGATGTCGCGGTCCTTGGGCGCGCGCCATGCCGCGCCCATGCAGAAGCGCGTCGCCCCCTGCTCCTTGGCGGCCTGCGCGGCCGCCTTCACTGCCTCCACATCGAGCAGCTTGCCCGCTTCCACCCCGGTGTCGTAGTGGACCGATTGCGGGCAGTAGGCGCAGTCCTCCGGGCAGCCGCCGGTCTTGATCGACAGCAGCGTCGACAGCTGCACCTGATTGGCCGGGAAGTGCTCGCGATGCACCTCTTGCGCACGAAACAGCAGGTCGTTGAACGGCAGCTCGAACAGCGCCTCCACCGCGTCGATCGGCCAGCGGGCCGCGGAAGGCGCGGCCCCGGCCGCATCGCGGCGAACGACGTGGACGGGTTGAACGACAGTGGCCTGGGTCATGGGCAAGTGCGTGTACGAATGGTGTGGACGCGGCAGTGTATCGTCATCGCTCGACGCTCCTCGGGCTTGTACCCAGGGGCTCTGTCCAGGAGTCCCCCCTGGCCGCACAAGGCCCTGCGAGCGTCGGACGCGCCCTCGCGGGCGGGGCGCGCCTCGGCAGCCATACGCCCTGGTTGATGGCCGCCTGCAATCGCGCCACGGTCTCGCCCACCCGCTCGGCCTGCACCAGCCCTCTCAACACGGCCACACCGGCCGCGCCGCAGCGCATCGCTTGCCGGCTGCGTTCCTCGTCCATCCCGGCGATCGCGACGACGGACTCTTCGAGCACGTGGCACCAGTACGCCAGGTTGTCCTCACCCTGCGGCCTCCACGGCATCTTCTTGGTGACCGTGGCGTGGATGGGCCCGCAGGCGATGTAGCTCGGGCCCTCGGCGCGGGCGCGGCACACCTCCCAGTAGCTGTGCGTGCTGATGCCGAGCCGCAGGCCCGCTCTGCGCAAGCGCTCCAAGTCCTGCGGGGCCACAGCGCTCAGGTCTTCCTGCCCGAGGTGCACGCCCCAGGCCCTTTCCTCCAGCGCCATGCGCCAGTGATCGTTGATGAAGATCTGCGCATCCGCCGCCCGCGCGGCCGCCACCGCGCGGCGCACTTCCGCACGAAGGCCCTCGCCGCCCGGCGCCTTGATCCGCAGTTGCACTGCACGAGCGCCGGCCCGGATGACGCTCTCGACCTGCTCGGCACGCTCGACGATGGCGTAGAGCCCCATGCAGACGGGCTGCAGAGGCGCAAAGCCTGCGGGCGCCCAGGTCGGGCGATCGGGATGCAGCGTGGGCAGCCCGCCCCGCACCAGCGCGAAGTCGGCCCCCGGTCGCACGGGACCGGCCCCGCGCCCCGCGGCGTACCCACGACGCAGTGCCTGGGTGGTGGCGAGCTTTGCGAGCACCAGCGCATCCGCCTCGCAATGGCCGAGGGCAAGCGCCGCGGCCGCCGACGACGCGAACACGCAGCCGGTGCCGTGATGGTGAGGCGTGTCCACCCGCGGCAGGGTCAGCCAGCCCTGCGCCTGAGGGGTGTCGATCCAGTCGGCCGCCAGTCCATCGCCGCCCGGCTCGCGTGCGTCGCCGCCCGTGATCGCCACGGCGCGGGCTCCGGCGGCACGCAGCTCACGCGCGGCCTCAGGCACCTCGTGCGCTTCCAGGCGCTCCATCCCGAGCAGCCAGGCCGCCTCGGCGCGGTTGGGCGTGACGATCGTGGCGCGCGGCAGCAATTCGTCGAGGCAGGCCTCGCGCAACGCCGAAGCCGCCAAGGCCGCGCCCGTGGTCGCCCGCCAGACCGGGTCGATCACCAGGGCGAGCGGCCTTTCCCGCCGCAGCCGGTCCACCCAGCGCGCCACGCAGTGCACGTTGTCCACGCTGCCCAACATGCCGAGCTTGATCGCCACGGGCGGCAAGTCCTCGGCCAGCGCCGCGAGTTGCGCCTCGAGCAAGTCGGGGGCCACGGGCTCGCTGCGACACACCCGGAGGGAATGCTGCGCGGTGATCGCCGCCACCGCCGTGCAGCCGTGAACCCCGAACGCCTCGAAAGCCTTGAGGTCTGCCTGCAGTCCGGCCCCGCCGCCGCTGTCCGAGCCCGCGATGCTCCAGACGACCGGCGGCGGCATCGACGATGCGGGGGCGCTCATGGAAGCTCGAGCGGACGGTCCCACACCGGTGTGGAAGGCACCGCCATGGGCTGCGGGGCGAGCAGGCCCGACCGCCACCCCAGCCGCCCCGCCTCGATGGCATGGCGGAACGCCGCGGCCATGCCCACCGGGTCGGCCGCCTGGGCGACCGCCGAGTTGAGCAGCACGGCGTCGTAGCCCAGCTCCATGGCTTGCGCCGCGTGCGAAGGCCGGCCGATGCCCGCGTCCACGATGAGCGTCGCGTCTGGCAGGCGCTCGCGCAGCGTCCGCAAGGCCCAGGGGTTGAGCAGCCCTTGGCCGGAGCCGATCGGCGCGCCCCACGGCATCAGGACGCGGCAGCCCGCATCGAGCAGGCGTTGGCAGGTGACGAGGTCGTCGGTGCAGTAAGGAAAGACCTCGAAGCCCTCGCGCACCAGCTCGCACGCGGCCTCGACCAGCTCCCAGGGGTCGGGCTGCAGCGTGTGCTCGTCGCCCACCACCTCGAGCTTGATCCAGTGGGTGCCATAGAGCTCACGCGCCATGTGAGCGAGCGTGACCGCCTCGCGCGCGGTGCGGCAGCCGGCCGTGTTGGGCAGGAGCCGCGCCCCGCTGTCGCGCACGATCTGCACGAAGCTGCCGGCGCCGCTTGCCAACTGCCCCGCATCGGACAGCTGGCGCTTGAGGCCCAGCGTCACCACCTCGGTCCCCGCCGCCGCGATCGCCTCGCGCAGCACCTGCGGCGACGGGTAGCCCGCCGAGCCGAGCAGGAAGCGGCTCGCCAAGGGCACATCGGCCAGCAGGAACACGTCGTCTTGCCTCTCCATTTCAACCTCCCACGATGGGCTCGAAGCAGGCCACCTCGTCGCCTGCTTGCAGCGTGACGGCGCTGCGCGACTCTCGCGCCACGAAGCGGCCGTTGATCGAGGTCGCCACCGAGGCCGGCGTGCGTCCCAGGCGCTCCACGAGTTGCGCGAGCGTCGTGCCGGGCGGCACGTGCCGCGGCGCGCCATTGACGGTGACGGCGATCGCCCCATGCGCGTGCGCGTCCACGTAGGCTTGCGTGGGCAGGGTGCCAAGCGGTGTCATGCCACCTCCTTGTCGGGAACATCGGAGCTCGACTGCTCTGCACACGACAGCAGTTCGCAGCACTGCAACGCCTCCTCGACCAGGGCGGGCGCCAGCAGCCAACCATGACGGAACAGCCCATTGATGCGCACCAGCCCGGACTCCACGTGCAGCGCAGGCAGGTTGTCGGGCAGCGCGGGGCGCAGGTTGGTCTCGCTGTGCACGATGCGGGCCTCGGCCAGCGCCGGCACCGCGCTGTACGCCGCGCTCAGCAAACCGAGCGCGCTGCGCACCGACACGGGCGAGAGGTCCTCCGACTCGATCTCGGTGGCCCCCACGACCACGCCGTCACCGGGGCGCGGCACGAGGTACACCCGCCAGCGCGGGTGCAGCAGGCGCAGCGGCCGGCGCAGCGCCACCCCCGGCGCATGCAGCCAGAAGACCTCGCCACGCACTCCCCTCACGGGGCATTGCGGCCGCGCACCCAGCCCGCGCACGTCGAAGACGAGGTCGTGACGCCGGCACTCGCCCGCGGCGTCGAGCCACAACGCGCCCGGGTCCACCCGCCGCACCGGCGAGGCCCAGTGCCAGCGCACCCCTTGCGCGCAGCCCCCGCGGTACAGCGCCTCCAAGGCCTCGACGGGATGGATCTGCCCTTCACCCGGCAGCAGCCACGCATGGGCGGGCCCGTGCACCGCGGGTTCCAGCCGCGCAAGGGCCTCGCGGTCGAGGGGCTGTGCCGGCCTGTGCGTGCCGGGCAGGCGCGCGGCCATCACGCTCAGCAAGCGCCGGGCGCTGCCCAGGTCCTCGCGATGGGCGAGCAACAGACTTCCCTCTCGGCGGAAGTCGACCGCACGAGCCCCGCCGCCCGGCGGTGCGCCGTGGCAGCCGCCCTGCTCGCCGGCGTGGGGCCCCAGTCCCACGGGCAACACGTGCGGCAGGCGCGGCACCAGCGCCTGCCACCGCTCCATCGAGCGCAGGCCCCAGCGCGCGAGGCGCTCGTCCCCGGTCTCGATCTCGGCGAAGGGGCTCAGCATCCCGGCCGCGGACCAAGCCGCCGCCCGCGGGCTGGCGCCGCACGGGGGCCGCGGCCCGGGGGCTGGATCGTGCACGTGCACCTCGTGCCCCAGCGCGGAAAGCTCGAACGCGAGCAGGCGCCCCAAGAGGCCCGCTCCTGCAATGCCGATGCGCATGGCCGCCCTCAAGAAGCGGGCCGGACGGGCACGTACAGCTCGCCCCCCGCCTCGCGAAACTCCGCCGACTTGGCCTGCAGGCCTTCGGCGAGCGCCGCCTCCTCGCTCACGCCCTGGCGCGCGGCGAACTCGCGCACCTCCTGCGTGATCTTCATCGAGCAGAACTTCGGCCCGCACATCGAGCAGAAGTGCGCCACCTTGCTCGACTCCTTGGGCAGCGTCTCGTCGTGGAAGTCGCGCGCCGTCTCCGGGTCGAGCGAGAGATTGAACTGATCGTGCCAGCGGAACTCGAAACGCGCCTTCGACAGCGCGTCGTCGCGCGCGCGCGCGCCGGGGTGGCCCTTGGCGACGTCGGCCGCATGCGCGGCGATCTTGTAGGCGATGATGCCCTGCTTGACGTCCTCGCGGTCGGGCAGGCCCAGGTGCTCCTTGGGCGTCACGTAGCACAGCATCGAGGTGCCGAACCAGCCGATCATCGCCGCGCCGATCGCGCTCGCGATGTGGTCGTACCCTGGGGCGATGTCGATCGTGAGCGGCCCGAGCGTGTAGAACGGCGCCTCGTGGCAGTGCTCGAGCTGCTCGTCCATGTTGGCCTGGATCATGTGCATCGGCACATGGCCGGGGCCCTCGATCATCACCTGCACATCGTGCTTCCAGGCGATCTGCGTCAGCTCGCCCAGCGTGCGCAACTCGGCGAACTGCGCCTCGTCGTTGGCGTCGGCGAGCGAACCCGGGCGCAGCCCATCGCCCAGCGAGAAGCTCACGTCGTACGCCTTCATGATCTCGCAGATCTCCTCGAAGTGCGTGTAGAGGAAGTTCTCCTGGTGGTGGGCGATGCACCACTTGGCGAGGATCGAGCCCCCGCGCGAGACGATGCCGGTGCGGCGCTTGGCGGTCATCGGGATGAACGGCAGCCGCACGCCGGCGTGGATGGTGAAGTAGTCGACCCCCTGCTCGGCCTGCTCGATCAGCGTGTCGCGGAAGATCTCCCAGGTGAGGTCTTCGGCCACGCCGCCCACCTTTTCCAGCGCCTGGTAGATGGGCACCGTGCCGATGGGCACCGGTGAGTTGCGGATGATCCAATCGCGCGTGGTGTGGATGTTCTTGCCCGTGGAGAGGTCCATCACCGTGTCGGCGCCCCAGCGGATCGCCCACACCAGCTTCTCCACCTCCTCCTCGATGCTGGAAGTCACCGCCGAGTTGCCGATGTTGGCGTTGATCTTCACGAGGAAGTTGCGGCCGATGGCCATCGGCTCGATCTCGGGGTGGTTGATGTTGGCCGGGATGATGGCGCGGCCGCGCGCCACCTCCTCGCGCACGAATTCCGGAGTGATCACCTCAGGAAAGCACGCGCCCATCGGGTGGCCGCGCAGGCGGCCTTCGCGTTCGGCATCGGCCAGGTACTCGGCCATCCATTCGCGCCGGCCGTTCTCGCGCAGCGCGACGAACTCCATCTCGGGCGTGACGATGCCGCGCCGCGCATAGTGCATCTGCGTCACGTTGTGCCCGGCCTTGGCTCGGCGCGGGCGGCGTTGCAGGCCGGCCGCCTCCTGGCGCAAGCGATCCAGCCGCTCGGCCTCGCGCGTCTCGTGCTTGGCGCCGTCGTCCAGCGGCCTGGGCGCGCGCCCGTCGTAGGGCTCGGTGTCGCCGCGAGCCCCGATCCAGTCCGCGCGCAGGGCCGGCAGTCCGCGCCGCACGTCCACGGCCACCGTGGGGTCGGTGTACGGCCCGGAGGTGTCGTACAGCGTCACCCTCTCGCCGTTGGTCAGGCGCACCTCGCGCATCGGCACCCGCACCTCGCGGTGCAGTTGGCCGGGAACGTGGACCTTGCGCGAGGCAGGAAACGGCTCGCGCGTCAACGCGAGCCATTGCGAGAGCTTGTCGGGGGCGTTCATCGGGGCTCCTTCCGGTGGATGTGGTGCGACCCCGGAAGTGCCCCTGGCGGTGTGCGGGCCGCCGTTCAGACGGACGGGCCGCAAGGGACATTCGTTGCTCTTCTTACGCCGGTACTAGCCGGATCAAGTTCACGGGTTCGGCAGGTCGCCGTCTCAGCACGAGGTGCACCCCGGAGCGCGAAGCGCAGTGTAGGAGGCGGCCCGCCCGCCCGTCAACACGCGCGCCAGCGCACGCCGGCCCAGGGGCTGCCCTCCCCGGCACCCGCTGCGCGAGCCGGTGGGAATGGATACCACTTCCCCGTAGGCGCGAGGCTATATTTGCCGCCTCTCGCCATGGTCTCCTTGCATCGCATTTCGTTCCGCCAGCTGCTGCTGGTGGCTTTCCTGCTCATCGCCGCGCTGCTGGCCGCGGTGTCGCTGCGCGGCCTCGTCACGCTCGAACGGCTGATGGCCCAGGCCCGGCAGTCGTCCGAGACGTCGATGCGCCTGGCCGCCGAGGCTCAGACCCTGATGGACCACAGCGTGACGATGGAGCGCGCCGCCCGCCAATACGTGGTGCTGGAAGACCGCGCGCTCTGGCAGCGCTACGAAGACGCGGCCCGCGAGGCCGAGCAGGTGCTGGCGCGGCTCGCGCCCGATTTGCCGCCCGAGCAGGTGCAGAACTGGCGGCAGCGCGTGGAGCAGATCGGCAGGCAGATGCAGGGGCCCCGCGCGACGGCGCGCGTGCGGGAACAGGCCCTCATCGCCGCCTTTCGCGAGCTAGCCGACCACAACGCCACCATCGCGCTGCAGATCCGCCGCTCCACCGAGGAGCGAACGCGCCGCCTTCAGGACGAACTCGAGGCCAGCCGACTGGCCTTCGGCCGGCAGGTCCTCATCGCCATTGCTGCGGCCGTCGTGCTGGCGTTGGCCTTCGGCTTGTGGCTGGCTCGACCCTTCAAGCGGCTGGAGCGCGCGATCGTCGGCCTGGGCGAGAACCGGCTGGACCAGCCGATCGACATCCGCGGGCCGACGGACGTACGGCAGCTGGGACGCCGCCTCGAGTGGCTGCGCCTGCGCCTGGCCGAGCTCGACGCCGACAAGGCGCGCTTCCTTCGGCACGTGTCGCATGAGCTCAAGACGCCCCTGGCCGCCATGCGCGAAGGCGTGGCGCTGCTGGAAGACGAGGTGGCCGGGCCGCTCACCGCCAATCAGAAGGAGGTGGTGCGGATCCTGCGGGAGAACACCGCACGTCTGCAGGGGCAGATCGAAGACCTCCTGCGCTTCAACGCCGCGGCGTTCGAGGCGCGCCGCTTGCAGCGCCGGCGCGTGGACCTGACGGCGCTCATCCAGCGTCTGCTCGACGAGCAGAAGCTGCAATGGCAAGCCAAGCAGCTGCAAGTGCGTGTCGAAGGCGACCCGGCCTGGGCCGACGTGGACCCGGACAAGCTCGGCATTGCGCTGGGCAACCTGCTGTCCAACGCGATCCGCTTCAGCCCTGCCGGCGGCACCGTCGAATGGCGGCTGAGTCATCTGGGCGACCGGCTCATCATCGACATCACCGACGAGGGCCCCGGCGTGGCACCCGCCGACCGCGAGCGTGTGTTCGAGCCGTTCTATCGCGGCGAGCGCCAGCCCGAAGGTGCGGCCCGCGGCACCGGCGTCGGCTTGTCCATCGTGCAGGAGTACGTGGCGGCCCACGGTGGGCGCGTGCAACTGCTGCCCGAGGGCCCGGGTGCCCACTTCCGTATCGAGTTGCCCCATGCCTGATTGCCTGCACTCCCCCGCCCTGACCGTGCCGCTGCGTGCGGTCGTGTGGCTCCTCGCGCTGGCCGCAGCGGCCTGCGCCCCGCTGCCCGAGGTGACCGAGGTGCGCCAGGTGAAGGTGCCGGTGCGCGTGCCCGTCGAGATGCAGGTCCAGGTGTTCGAGCCGACCGACGCGGCCGCGCGCCATGTGCTGGCGTACTTCGAGCGCGTGCGCGTGATGCCGCCTGCGGAGTTGCAGAAGGAGTTGGCCCGCCTCGCGGAGACGCCCACCACCCCGGCTGCGGTGATGGAGCAGGCCATCGTGCTCGGTTTCACGCGCGGGCCGAACGACATCCAGCGTGCCCTGGTGCTCCTGGACGCACTGCTCAAGTCCACTGCGCCGGACGTCACCCCCTGGCACCCGCTGGCCCGGTTGTTGCAAGCGCGCTATCAGGAGCAGCGGCGGGTCGAGGACCTGCTGGATCGCCAGAACCAGCGCCTGCTCGAAGCCCAACGCCGGCTGGACCAGCTCAACGAGAAACTGGAGGCCTTGAAGGCGATCGAGCGCAGTCTCGCGCCGCGCAGTCCGGCACCGCCCCCGGGCCCCGCCGCGCCGGGCGGACCGGCGCCGACCCCGCGACCCAACGGAGACGCATCACGATGAGTGCCCACGTCCTGGTCGTCGACGACGATCCCGACATGCTGCGCCTGCTGTCGATGCGGCTGCAGGCCGCGGGATACCGGGTGACGGCGGTCGAATCCGCCGAGGCCGCACTGGCGCAGCTCGCCGTCGAGCGGCCCAACCTCGTGCTGAGCGACGTGCAGTTGCCGGGCAAGGACGGCATGGCCCTGTTCGACGAGATCCGCGCCCACCATCCGGCGCTGCCCGTGATCCTGCTGACGGCCCACGGCACCATCCCCGACGCGGTCGAGGCCACGTCGCGGGGCGTCTTCACCTACCTCACCAAGCCGTTCGACGGCAAGCTCCTGCTCGACAAGATCGCCCAAGCTCTGTCGCTCACCGCGCCGGCCGCCCGCCCGGCCTCCGGAGACGGCAGCTGGCGCGCGGACATCGTGAGCCGCTCGGCGCGCATGGAGGAACTCCTCGCCGAGGCCCGGCTCATCGCCCAGTCGGATGCGAGCGTGCTCATCCATGGCGAGAGCGGCACCGGCAAGGAACTGCTGGCCCAGGCCATCCACAAGGCCAGCCCCCGCGCACAACGGCCCTTCGTCGCGGTCAATTGCGGCGCCATTCCCGAGGCGTTGCTCGAGTCGGAGCTCTTCGGACACGTGAAAGGGGCGTTCACCGGCGCGGTCGCCAACCACCGGGGTCTTTTCCAGGCGGCCGACGGCGGCACTTTGTTTCTGGATGAAATCGGCGACATGCCGCTCGCCTTGCAGGTCAAGCTGCTCAGGGTCTTGCAGGAGCGCTGCGTGCGCCCGGTCGGCGCCAGCCACTCGGTGCCGGTGGATGTGCGCATCATCTCCGCCACCCATCGCAACCTGGAGGCCGCCATGGCCGAGGGGCAGTTCCGTGAGGACCTGTACTACCGGCTCAACGTGGTGTCCCTGACGCTGCCCACGCTGGCCGAGCGCCGCGAGGACATCCCGCTGCTGGCCAACCACTTCCTGTCCCGGCTGGCGGTCAAGTACGGCAAGCAGGTCAACGGCTTCGCCCCCGAGGCCCTCAAGGCGCTCGCCACCGCCCCCTGGCCCGGCAACGTGCGCCAGCTCTACAACGTGGTCGAGCAGGTGTGCGCCCTGGCCACCACGCCCCTCATCCCGCTCGCGCTGGTGCAGCGGGCCCTGCGCGTCCCCTCGGTCGAGGTGCTGAGCTACGCCGAGGCCAAGCAGCGCTTCGAGCGCGAGTATCTCGTCGGGCTGCTCAAGCTGACCGACGGCAGCGTGGCCGATGCTGCGCGCCTGGCACAACGCAACCGCACCGAGTTCTATCGCCTGCTGCAAAAGCACGGCCTCACCCCGGGGCTGTTCCGCACCGAGGGCAGCAGCCCCACCGAGTAACAGAATCCTTGTCGCCGTTTGGCGACAATAGAAATTCGTTGCCTGACAAGGAGTTGCGAGACTTCGCGTGAAGAATGTCGCTGCTTGGCGACGCTTGCCTCCTGGCCCACCGGCACCATCTTCAAGTTATTTCTAAGACTTCCTGCCTAACTCCCTGTCTCGCATAGGAAAACGGAGTCTGGCACACCCCTTGCGAGCGAGAGGCGAACCCGCCGTGAGCGAGCGGGACCATGACAGGGAGTACAGCCGAATGCCAGAGGCACACCGACCGCCGGCTCGCCGGGCCCTCTCCTCGGGAGAGGCCTTGCAGGCGCCCGGCGGCTCGTTTCGTGCGCTGCGGGGCATGCACGGCAGGGTTTGTCGAGTCCGCGGCCGGATGGGCCTGGACCGCGGGGCACCGCGGCCGGCACCTCTCCCCACCATCCGCGCCCGCGGCTCGGCCCCTGGGGCCGCCTTCTCTTCCTGTCACCGGTGTCCGCCCGCCCTGCCGCTGCGGCACGCAGCGGCAGCACGCCCTTCGGTCTACAGGAACATTGAGCAGCCCACCCATGGAGCACACCGAGTTTTTCCGTCCCCCGCATCGGCGTGAACCGGCTCCCCCTCGGGGGAACGGTGCGAGCGCGCCGCCGATCCACCGCGGCTCCATGCCTGCCCGGCCGTGGCGTGGCCTGGGCCGCGGCCTCGCCGAAGCCGCGTTGCGGGCACTGACGGGCCGCTCGCTGCCCCGCCCCCCGGCCGACGCGGCCTGGGAGCGAGCCGCGGTCGCCCGTCGCCGGATCTTCATCGCGCTGATCCTCGGCTGCAGTGCGGTGGCCACGGCGCTCATGGCGCACGTCCAGCCCGCCGACGGCGACCCCTGGCTCAAGTACGGGCAACTGGCCCTGTTTGCGCTGCTGTTCGCCTGGGTCTCGGCCGGCTTCGTCACTGCGCTCATGGGCTTCATGGTGCACCTGGGCGGCGATCCGCATTCCCTGTCCCGCCGCGACGCCGAAGGACAACCCTTGTCGGACGACGCCCGCACCGCCATCGTGATGCCCATCTGCAACGAGCACGTGCCGACGGTGTTCGCCGGTCTGAGGGCGACCTGCGAGTCGCTCGCCAGCACCGGGGCCCAGCGCCTGTTCGACGTGTTCGTCCTCTCGGACAGCAGCGATCCCGACGTGCGTGCCGCCGAGCTGGCCGCCTGGGCGGACCTGCGCGACCGGCTCGGGGGGCGAATCCGCATCTACTACCGCTGGCGCCAGCGCCGCACCAAGCGCAAGGCGGGCAACGTGGCGGACTTCTGCCGCCGCTGGGGCCGGGACTACCGCTACATGGTGGTGCTCGATGCCGACAGCGTGATGAGCGGCGACTGCCTCACCACCCTCGTGCGCCTGATGGAAGCGCACCCCATGGCCGGCATCATCCAAACCGCGCCCCAGGCCGTCGGCCACGCGACGTTGCATGCCCGCGCCCAGCAGTTCGCGAGCCGCGTCGTGGGCCGGCTCTTCACGCTCGGCATGCAGTACTGGCAGCTCGGCGAATCGCATTACTGGGGTCACAACGCGATCATCCGCGTCGAGCCCTTCATGAAGCATTGCGGCCTCGCCCCGCTCAAAGGCCGCGAGATCATGTCGCACGACTTCGTCGAGGCCGCTCTGATGCGCCGGGCGGGCTACGAGGTGTGGCTCGTGGGCGACCTGCAAGGCAGCTACGAGCAGCAGCCCCCCAATCTCATCGAGGAGTTGCACCGCGACCGCCGCTGGTGCCAGGGCAATCTGCAGAACGCCGGGCTGATGGCCGAGCCGGGGTTGCACGGGGTGCACCGCGCGATGCTCTTCACCGGCGTCATGGCCTACCTCTCGGCCCCGCTATGGCTGGCCTTCATGCTGCTGGGCGGCGCCTTGTGGTTTGCGGGCGCCGATGCCGGGCCCGTCGCGCAGGACCTGCCACGCGTCGTGACGGCCCTGTGGGTGGCCACGCTCACGATGTTGGTGCTGCCGCGGGTTCTGGGCATCGTCGCCATCGTCTTGCGTCAGGAGCAGCGCTTCCATGGCGGCACCTTGCGCCTGGTGCAAAGCGCGCTGCTCGAAGCGGGCCTGTCGATGTTGCAGGCGCCGGTGCGCATGGTGGCTCACACCTTGTTCGTGCTGGGCCCCCTGACGGGCGTGCGCATCGATTGGAAATCGCCGCCCCGCGAGGCCGAGTCCATCGGATGGGCCGAAGCCGCGCGACGCTTCGCGCCCATCGGGCTGGCTGCACTGGCGGTGCTCTCGGTCGCCGCGCTGCTGAACCCGACGGCCATGCTGTGGCTGATGCCCGTGGCCGTCCCGCTCGTGCTCGCGGTGCCGATGATCGTCCTGACGAGCCAGGAGGGGCTGGGCGAGTCGATCCGCGCGCGCAACCTGCTGCTCATCCCCGAGGAGGCGTGGACCCCAGCGGTGTTGCGGCACGCGTGGGCCTACGCCAAACGGTGGACGCGCGAAGTGCGCTGGTCGGACGTGCTGCTCGACGCCCGCCTGTTCGAGATCGCCCGACGTGCACCCGGCCGCCGCCTGGCACATACCGGCCTGCGCGCCGAGGCCCGCCGTCGTCACTTGCAAGCGCTGCTCAAGACCCCCGGCGCCGGGCTGTCGCGCGACGACAAGTTGCGCGCGCTGGCCGAGCCGGCCTGGCTTTCGATGCTGCGCGAACACCGCGACACGTGGGGCTGGACACCGCGGGCGGCTGCTTCGCGGTCACCCTCTGCGCTTCAAGCCGCCGCGGCTCAGGGAGCCAAGCCCGCCAGCGCCTGAGTCCGCGGGCTGAGCCCCTCGGCCCGCGGCCCTTCCCCTTTCTTGCCGCGTTCGCGGGGCCCAGGGCCTCGCTTTTCTTTGGCGCCTTCTTCCGCGCTGCCCGCCTTCCTGGGCGGTGGGGCTCGGCCCCCTGCACCGCGGCCCCGCCGGCGGGACCGCCGCTTGCAAGGGGATAGGGGTCTACCCTTGGCGATCCCAGTCGGCCGCGAAATACTTCACGATGTATTCCACGCCTGGGCTCGCCCAGCGCCAGTGGAAGCCCGTGCTACGCCGCCCGCGGTGGCAAACTCCCCTCCCGCATGTCCGAACCGCCTCTGTCCATGCCTGTCTCGCCCAGCGCCGCAGCACCCGGCGCTGCGCCTGGGCGGCCCCGCACGGCGGCCGACCGGGCCACGGAGGCGGTCGTCGGCGTCTTGCTGAGCATGGTCTTCGTCGGCCTGATCGCACTCACCGGCGCCGGCCGGGGCGCCCTCCTCGTCGCGGCCCTGAGTGCCAGCGCAGCCTGGGGCGGTGTGTGCGCGGTGCTGTGCCGGCGGGGGTTGTCGCTGCTCGGCCTGTGGCGACGCCGTTGGATCGCACGGCTCGCGCAGGCTGACTCCGGCCAGGAGATGCGCCGCGCGCTCGCACAAGCCCTGCCCGCTTCGGTCGCCGAGGCCGTCGAGGCCGAGGATGTGGCGCGCCTGCAGGCGCTCGCGGCGCAGCAGGGCCGCCACGCCGAGCGAGCCGATCACCTCCAGGTGCTCATGGCGGCGCTGGCTGCGATGCTGGCCCCGCTGCCCCTGTGGTGGCCGTTCGTGATGGTGGCCGACACCGCCCTCGCCTTGCGGCTGGTGCATGGCACCGCGGCCGTCTGGCTCTTCCTGTTGGGCGCCTGGGCGGCCCGCCGCGCCGGGGTGTCGCCCTGGCTCGCCGCGGGCGGCCTCGCGCTGCTCGCCGGCATGCTGGGGACGATGCACGCCTGGCTGCGCGGCTGATTCAACGCACCCTGTCCGCCGCGGCGGGTTCCAGCCGCAAGACTTCTTTCGCTGGCGCATCCCATAGCGGGACGTACTCCACGTGCGCCCATCGGTGCACGAAGTCCCGGTAGGCCCGCACGAGCGGCAGCCCCGGCTGTCCGGTCGAATGGATCACGCGCGAGCGCGAAGGGTCCTGCAGGTCGTACAAGGCCCGAAAGCTCGGCCCGTGCTCGTTCAGGTAGCGCTCGCCGGTGACCGTATCGGCGCTCAGGTTCACCCGCGCGGCGTTGACGGTGTAGGTGTCGCCGCCCACCGGCACACGCAGCTCGAAGAACCGGGCCAACGCCGGGACCTTGCTGAACGGCCGGTGCTCGCTGCGCGCTTGGTGTGCGGCGCCCCAACGCCACCGGGCCGGGTCGGGCCCCTGCAGTTGCTGGAGTTCGTCGAGCGCCAGCCCCAGAGCCCGATTGCTCATCTCGGCGCAGTGCTCCGCGGCCGGGGTGCGTTTGTCGTCGCACCACCAGGCGTCCTGGCGCTCCAGCACCCGCTCCATCGCGTCGTAGAAGTTCCGACCGTTCAGCCGGCTCCACAGGCCGTCGCCCAGCTCATCGCCGAACAGCAGCGCCTGCAGGTGGCGCGTCCACGCCCAGAGGATCAACGGCGCCGCGCGGTCGGCCTCCATGCGCCCGTCGAATCCCTCCAGCTGCGCCAACGCAGCCGCGGCCAGGGGGTGCGCCGAGCGCGCCGACCGCAGATGAGGCAAGAGCTTGCGGGCCGCCAAGGACGTGATGTCCGCATGGATCGCAGCCAAGCTGTTCATGTCGTGCCGCGGCCGCGCCTCCAGCAGTTCCTCGATGCGCTGCTGACGGTAGGGCAGCGTCCACTCGCTCGTGATGAAGTGGGGGTAGTCGGCCGCATGGATGCGTTGGTTCGCGGTGGCGATCCACCCCCGCGCAGGGTCCCGCTCCCGCGGGGTGAGCGAGGGGTCCAGGTAGCCTTGCCAGTCGTACCGGGCTTCCCACCCCGGCGCCGGCACCAGCCCCTTGAGGTCGTGATCGGCCCGCCGCAGCGGCACCCGGCCGGCCGCGACCATCGCGATGTGCCCCGCACGGTCGGCCACGACCATGTTCTGCATCGGCGCCACATGCAGGGCGCTCGCTCGGATGAACTCGTCCACCGAACGCGCTCGGTTGAGCGCGAGGCCCGCCTCGACGGTGGTGTTGGGCACGTCCAGAGCCGTCCAGCGCATCGCGAGCACGTAGCGCGAGCTCTGGGCCGGCCCCGTCAAGCCCTCGGCGACCCCCGGCGCGTCGGAGATCACGGGGCCGTGCCGGCTCGCGCGGACCGTCATGCGCACGTCGGGGCGGCCCTTGACGCGGATGACCTCCTCGCGCGTCTCGAAGGGCTGCCAGCCGTCGGGCGTGCGGTAGCGCGTCGCGTCCTGCGGGTGCAGTTCTTCGAGGTAGAGGTCCTGGACGTCCGGGGCCGTGTTGGTGAACCCCCAGGCAATGTGCTCGTTCTGTCCCAGCACCACCATCGGCAGCCCGGGCATGGTGGCACCCGCCACGCGCAGGCCCGGCGCCTCCAGCCTCGCGACGTACCACAGCGCCGGCGCGCTGAGCTTCAGGTGGGGGTCGTTGCCGAGCAACGGCGCGCCTGTCGTCGTGCGAGTGCCGGCCAGTACCCAGTTGTTGGAGCCCACCCCTTCCACGCCGGACTCGGGGGCCGCCAGCTCGGCCTGCCTGCCGAGATCGGGGTCCACCTTCAGTTCGCGGAAGAGCTGGACGTAGTCGGCCGTCGCCAGCGGCGCATCACCGGGATACGGGGGCAGGAGCTCGTTGATCCGGTTCAGCGGCAGGCGCAGCCCGAGCCGCATGCGCAGCAGTTCGTTGTTCCAGTTCGCGCCGAGGTCCCACGCCATCATGATCGCCCAGGCGAGGCTGTCGGCCGGCTCCCACGGGGTCGGCTCCAGGCCCAGGATCACGAACTCGGGCGGGCGGGCCGTCATGTGCTGCCGTACGTGGGCGTTGATGCCGTCGGCATAGGCCTGCAGAAGCTCCCTCGTCTGCCCGCGCACCTGCTCCCATTGCCGCCGCGCCGTCTCGCGCACGCTCAACGCGCGCAGGAACTGGTCGTTCTTCAGCGCCGGTTCGCCGAACGCCTCGGCCAGCCGGCCCGCCCCGATACGCTGGTGCGTCTCGAGCTGCCAGAGCCGGTCCTGCGCGTGGACGAATCCCAGCCCGAAGGCCAGGTCCCGCAGGTTCTGCGCACGGATGGTCGGAATGCCGTGGGCATCACGTTCGATCGAGATCGCCGCCAGGGGCCCCTGGACCTCGAGCCGCCCCTGCGTCTCAGGGACGGCCCGCCATGCGTAGAGCCCCAAGCCCACGACCGTGGTCACGACGACCACCAGCAGCGCCACCGCCGCCCGCTTCATCCATTTCGACACAGCCCCTCCAGCTCCTCGCCCGCGGCACCGCACCCGGGCACTCACTCACCCGACCGACGATGTCCCGGGCGTCGTCGTCAGCCTCACCCTGTCCGTCGCCCGAGACCCGTCAGGTCCTTGCGCTCAGCGCGAGGCGCACCCCCAACGCCACGAACACCCCGCCCACCACCTTGTCGATCCAGCGCCCGGGCCCGCCGCCCCGAGCCCGCAGCCTCGCCTGCAGGGTGCCCGCAGCCGCCGCGGCCGCGAGATTCACCGCCGTGCCGGTGGCCGTGAACAAGAGACCCAGTATCGTGAATGCCCAGGCCTTGCCCGGGCTCGAGGCGTCGATGAACTGCGGCAGAAAGGCAAGGAAGAAGAGCGCCACCTTCGGGTTGAGCACATTGACCAGCATGCCCTGCACGAACACCCCGTCCGTGGCCCGGGGGGCCCCACCGTCGGCCGCCGGGCCGCGCCGCCACAGCAAGGCAAGGCCCGCGTACACCAGGTAAGCCGCGCCCAGGTACTTCACCAGCTCGAAGGCCCAGGGCGAGGAGGCGATGACCGCCGAGATGCCGACCGCGGCCAGCCCCACGTGCACCAAGCACCCCGCTCCGATGCCGAGCGCGGCAAGCCAGCCGGCCCTCACGCCGCGCGACGTGCTCGTGCCGATGACGTAGAGCATGTCGGGCCCCGGCGTGAAATTGAGGAGCAGCCCCGCGGCCAGGAACAACGGCAGGTCGTGGACCGCGTCCATGTCACACCCTCCCGAGGCCGAGCACGCCCTGCGCGGCTGTCCGCAGGTGGTGGCGGGCCCGCGCGGTGCACGAGCCAGCGAGCCTGCGTTCGGACGACGCGACTGCGGTGCAATGCAGACGGGCGCTCATGGTCGTTCTCCTTGTTGCCGGTGCATCCTAGCTGGTCGCGCAGAAACATGCAGAATGACGAGACGCGTCGCTTGCCGGCGCTGCTGCTGTCGCGCGAACCCATGAACATCATCATTCTGGACGACTACCAGGACGCGGTGCGCAAGCTCAAGTGCGCCGCCAAGCTGGAACCGTACAACGCCAAGGTTTTCACCAACACCGTCAAGGGCATCGGGCAGCTCTCGGTGCGGTTGCGTGATGCCGACGTCCTGGTGCTGATCCGCGAGCGCACGCAGCTTCCCCGGCAGCTGCTCGAAAAGCTTCCCCAACTCAAGCTCATCTCCCAGACGGGTCGCGTGGGCCCGCACATCGACCTCGACACCTGCACCCGCATGGGCATCGCAGTGGCCGAAGGCGTCGGCTCCCCGGTGGCGCCGGCCGAGCTCACCTGGGCCCTCATCATGACGTCGATGCGCCGGCTGCCGCAGTACATCGGCAATCTCAAGCACGGTGCATGGCAGCAATCGGGCTTGAAGGCCGCCTCGATGCCACCCAACTTCGGCATCGGCATGGTGCTGCGCGGCAAGACCCTCGGCATCTGGGGCTACGGCAAGATCGGCCAGCTCGTGGCGGGGTACGGGCGCGCCTTCGGCATGCGCGTCCTCATCTGGGGCAGCCCGTCGTCGCGCGAGAAGGCGGTGGCCGACGGCTACGAGGCCGCCGCCTCGCGCGAAGAGTTCTTCGAGGCCAGCGACGTGCTCAGCCTGCACCTGCGCCTCGTCGATGCGACGCGGGGCATCGTGCGGCTCGACGACCTGCTGCGCATGAAGCCCACGGCCCTGTTCGTCAACACCTCGCGCGCCGAACTGCTCGAGGAAAACGCCCTGGTCACCGCCCTCAACCGCGGCCGGCCCGGCATGGCGGCGGTCGACGTCTTCGAAAGCGAACCGATCCTGCAAGGTCACCCGCTGCTGCGGCTCGAGAACGCCGTGTGCACCCCGCACATCGGCTACGTCGAGCTGGACAGCTACGAACTCTACTTCAGCGCCGCGTTCGACAACGTCGTCAACTTCATCCAGGGCAACCCCACCAACATCGTCAACCCGGACGCCCTGAAGGTCCTGCGACGCTGAAGCGCCCCGCTACACTGCGCGGATGGCCATTTCATCGGATGATTCGCTCGCTGCGCCCCTGGGGCGGCCGCAGGGGCTCGGTGAACTCTTCTGGGTCTTCAACCGCCTGGCGCTCCAGGGCTTCGGCGGCGTTCTGCCGGTGGCGCAGCGCGAACTCGTGGAGCGCGTGCGCTGGCTGACGCGCGAGGACTTCCTCGAACTGCTCTCGATCGGGCAAATGCTGCCCGGCCCCAACGTGGTCAACGTCGCGCTGATGATCGGCGACCGCTTCTTCGGTCTGCGCGGGGCCTTCGTCGCGCTGGCGGGAATGCTCGCCGCACCCACCGTCATCGTGTTGACCCTTGCAGCCTTGTACGGCCACTTCGCCGAGCAACCGGCGGTCGCCGGCGCGCTGCGCGGCATGGGAGCCGTCGCGGCGGGGCTCGTCCTGGCCACGGCGATCAAGCTCGCCGCCACCTTGCGGCGCTCGCCCCTGGGCGTCGGCCTCGCCTCGGCGCTGGCCGTCGCCACCACCGCCCTGGTGGCGGTATGGCGCTGGCCGCTCGTGTGGGTGCTGGCAGCGCTCGGGCCTCTCGCGCTGACGCTGGCGGCTCGGAGGCTTCGGCGATGAACGTCCTCTCCCTCGGCGAGTACGTCGAGCTGATCGGCCACTTCATGGTCCTTTCGATCATCGCCATCGGCGGGGCGATCACCACCGCACCCGAGATGCACCGCTACCTGGTGCTCGAACGCGGCTGGATGTCGGATGCGCAGTTCACCGGCTCGATCGCGCTCGCCCAGGCTGCACCGGGGCCCAACATCCTGTTCGTCGCGGTCTTGGGGTGGACGGCGGCCGGGCCCTGGGGGGCGCTCGTCACCATGCTCGGCATCATGCTGCCCTCGACCACACTCGCATTGGCGGCCGCGCGCTGGGGCCGTGCCCGGCGCGACACGCTGGCGGTGCGGGCCTTCACGGCGGGCATGGCGCCCCTCACGGTGGGGCTGCTGTTCTCGACCGGTTGGGTGCTGACCGAGCCCACGCGCACCTCTGCGGTGGCCCTCGTGCTGGTGGTCGGCTCGGCCGCCCTCCTGTTACGCACCCCCGTGAGCCCGATGTGGCTCATCGCCGCGGGTGCGGTCAGCGGAGCACTGGGCTGGGTGTGACGTCGCCTCCGAGCAGGGGCGCTCAGGCCAAGGCGGTGTCGATGACGGCGGCCAACCTGTCGGCGGCCTCGGGCCCCAGCGCCTCGGCAGCCTCGGCCGCAGGGGGCTCCCGGAAGCGGACCTCCGCCCTGCCATCGGGCAGTGCGACGACCACGAGCGCCAGCGGCGCGTCGATGCGCCGGGCCTGCTCGTCCACGAGGACGGGAGTCACGCCTTCCGGCAGCCCGAGCACGAGCGCAGCGCCTTCCGACGCGACACCGGCCGGAGCGGACACCTTGGCGAGCACCGAGTAGCCGCAGCCCCGAGCGGCGGCTTCGAGCTTGCGCAAGGTCTCGCCCGGTCCGTAAGGGCTGTGACGTGCCGAGGATGGCCGCTCCACATGGGCGCGCGCGAACTCCGCACTGACGGCCGCCATCACGACCGCCAGGCACCCGGTCAGCCAGATCCGCACTCCATGGCTCATCTCGATCTCCTGCGCCAACGGCCACTGGGTTTCCGTTGCCCTCGGAAGGTTTCCCGGCACGAGGTAAGGGAGTGTTGCAGCGAGGCTCCCCCACCCCACGCGGCGGCAAGCGCCACGCCGCTCAAGCGTAGGCCAGCTTCCCGCCGCCTACGACTGGCAAATGTGCCAATGGCGCGTGACAGACGCATGAAAGCGCTGCCGCGCGAGCCGATGAAGCGCCCGGATGTCCGGCAGAAGCCGACCGCTACTCGTGCTTGGTGCCGAAGATCTTGTCGCCCGCGTCCCCGAGCCCCGGGATGATGTAGCCCTGCGCGTCGAGGTGGCTGTCGATGGCCGCCGTCCAGCAGCGCACGTCCGGGTGCGCGGCGTCGAGCGCACGCACTCCCTCGGGCGCCGCCACGAGCACGAGCGCCCGGATGTCGCGGCAGCCCTTGCGTTTGAGCAAGTCGACAGTGGCGATCATCGATCCCGCGGTCGCCAGCATCGGATCGATGATGAGCGCCGTGCGCGCGGCCAAGTCCCCGACGAACTTCTCGAAGTAGTGCTCGGGCTCCAGCGTGTCGTGGTTGCGCGAAAGACCGACGACGCTGATCTTCGCGTTGGGAACCATGTCCAGCACCCCGTCCAGCATCCCCAGCCCCGCGCGCAGGATGGGCACGACGGTGACCTTCTTGCCGCGGATCTGGTCCACCTCGGTCGGGCCGCTCCAGCACTGGATCGTCGTCTTCTCGAGCGGGAAGTCGGCGGTGGCCTCGTAGGCGAGGAGGCGCGCCACTTCCGCCGTCAGCTCGCGGAACTTCTTGGTGGAGATGTCGGCCTCGCGCATGAGGCCCACCTTGTGCTTGACGAGGGGGTGCTTGACTTCGATGACGGGCATGACGACAAAGGCGGCCGCTGCCGGCGCGCCGCAGGTGGATGCAATGCGGCAAGTGTAGCGAGCGCCGGCCTGCGGGTTCAGGTGGTCACGAACAGCCGGGGCACGGCCTCGGCGGCCGCCCCCCGAGGCGGACGTCAGGCCCCGCCGGGCGAGAGGCTGGCCGGCGAAGCCGCTGCCCGCTGACGCAAGGCCTCGTACAGGCACACACCGCTGGCCACCGAGACGTTCAGGCTCTCGACCGCCCCACGCATGGGGATGCGCACCAGCTCGTCGCAGCTCTTGCGCGTGAGCTGCCTCATGCCCGGCCCTTCCGCCCCGAGGACCAGCGCCACGCCGGCGCGCAGATCCGCCTCGTAGAGCGTCTTCGGGGCGTCTTCGGCCGTTCCGATGACCCAGATGTTGCGCTCCTTGAGTTCCGCGAGCGTGCGCGCGAGGTTGGTCACCATGAAGTACGGCATCGTCTCTGCCGCACCGCTCGCCACCTTCGCTACCGTCGCATTCACGCCGACTGCATGGTCCTTCGGTGCGATGACGGCGTGCGCACCGGCGCCGTCCGCCACCCGCAGGCAAGCGCCGAGATTGTGAGGATCGGTCACGCCGTCGAGCACCAGGAGCAAGGGCGGCTCGCTCAAAGCGTCCAGCAAGTCGTCGAGCGAACGGACCGCGGACAGCGGCGACACGCGAGCGACCACCCCCTGGTGACGGTGGGTGCCGCACAGCTTGTGCAGCCTGTCGTCATCGCTCTCGATCAACCGGGCCCCTGCTTCCTGCGCGCGGGCAAGGAACTGCCGCATCCGCTGGTCGCGTCGGGACGCGTCGTAGTAGATCTCCTGGACGGACTCGGGCGCGGTCTTCAGCCGAACGGTGACGGCGTGGAAGCCGAAGAGGATCTTTGCACTCATCCGCCCATCTTAGGGCAGCGCCACCTCGGAAGGCTCCATGGGCACCACACGTCCGGCTTCAAGCCGGATCTGGCGGTCGCAGCGGGCGGCGATCTGCCGGTCGTGAGTCACCAGTACGAGCGTGGTCCCGCGCTCCCGGTTGAGCTCGAACATCAGGTCCATCACCTTCTCTCCGGTGGCGAAGTCGAGGCTGCCCGTCGGCTCGTCGGCCAGGAGCAGCGCCGGTTGCACCACGAAGGCGCGTGCCAGGGCGACGCGCTGCTGTTCGCCGCCCGACAGCACCTTGGGGTAGTGATGCAGGCGCTCGCCCAGCCCCACCCGGTGCAGCATCTCGCCGGCGGCCTTGCGGGCGTCGCGGCGCCCCTGCAACTCGAGCGGCAGCATCACGTTCTCCAGGGCCGTCAGATTGCCCATCAGCTGAAAGCTCTGGAACACGAAACCGACCTTCTCGGCGCGCACGGCGGCTCGCGCGTCCTCGTCCAGCGCAAACAGGTCCTGCCCGGCCAGCCGCACGGTGCCCTCGCTCGGCGTGTCCAGCCCGGCGATGATCCCCAACAACGTCGACTTGCCGGAGCCCGAGGCACCCACGATCGCCACCGATTCCCTCGGCATGAGGGCGAAATCGATATCCTGCAGAATCGTGAGTTCCCCGGTGGAGTCCTTCACGCGCTTGGTCAAACGCTCCACGACGATGATGGGTTGGGACATGACGTGCCTTGAGAATCGACGCCGCGACTTTATCCTGCAACTCGGGGCCGTTCTCGCCCTGGGGGCGATGGCCCCACATGCCCGAGGCGCCGCCCGCGCGAAGATTCTCGTGCTGGGCGACAGCTTGTCGGCCGAGTACGGGTTGCGACGCGGCAGCGGCTGGGTGGCGTTGCTCAAGCAGCGGCTCGAGCGCGAGGGTGTCAAGGCCGAGGTGGTCAACGCGAGCATCAGTGGCGAGACCACCTCCGGCGGCCGCTCCCGCCTGCCGGCGCTGCTCCAGCAGCATCGCCCCACCCACGTCGTGATCGAACTCGGAGGCAACGACGCCCTCCGGGGCCTGCCGCTGGAGATGACCCGCTCGAACCTCGAGGCCATGGTGCTCGCGGCCCAGGAGGCCGGGGCGCAGGTGCTGCTGGTCGGCATGCGCATGCCCCCCAACTACGGCAGGAAGTACGGCGAGGAGTTCAGCGGCCTCTTCCGCGAGGTGGCACGCGAGCGGAAAACCGAACTCGTGCCCTTCTTTCTTCAGGGCATCGCCGACGTGCCCGGCGCCGAGCACTGGTTCCAGCCGGATCGCATCCACCCCAACGAGTCGGCCCAGGAACGCCTGCTCGAAAACGTGTGGCCGGTGCTGGAACGCATGCTCAAGCGACGCTGAGCCCGAGCGCCGCCACCCGCGGGCGGGCGACAATACCGCATGGCCGTACAGTTCGTCACCGCCGCCGAGGCCCTGGCTCGGCTGGCAGAGTTCGACACCGTCATCGACGCTCGGTCTCCCGCCGAGTACGCCGAGGACCGCCTGCCCGCAGCGGTCAATTGGCCCGTGCTCGACGACGAGGAGCGCGCGCGAGTCGGCACGATCTACAAGCAGGTCTCGGCCTTCGAGGCCCGCAAGGTGGGGGCCGCCCTCGTCTCGCGCAACATCGCGGCGCACCTCGAGCGTGAAATGCCCGGGCGACCCAAGCACTGGAAGCCGCTCGTCTATTGCTGGCGCGGCGGCAAGCGGTCCGGCTCGCTCGCGCTGGTCCTGGACCAGATCGGCTTTCGCACCTGCGTGCTCGAAGGCGGCTACAAAGCCTTCCGCGCACAGGTCCGCGAGGACCTCGACCGCCTACCCGCCAAGCTGGACTTGCGGGTGGTGTGCGGACGCACCGGTAGCGGCAAGACGCGGCTGTTGCAGGCGCTGCGCGCAGCCGGGGCGCAGGTCCTCGATCTGGAGGGCCTGGCCTGCCACCGCGGCTCGGTGCTCGGTGTGCTGCCCGGGCAGCCGCAGCCGTCGCAGAAGCACTTCGAGACGCGGATCTGGCATGAGCTGCGTGGCTTCGACCCTGCTCGCCCCGTCTACGTGGAAAGCGAAAGCCGAAAGGTCGGCAACCTGCGCGTGCCGGAGGTGCTCATGGAGCGTATGCGCCGCGATTCGGAGTGCATCCGCGTGGAACTGCCCGACGAGTCGCGCGTGCGGTTGCTGATGGAGGACTACGACTTCTTCCTGCGCGACGTGGACCTTTTCGAGCGACAGCTCGAGTGCCTCGTCGAGCTGCGCGGCCGCGCCGTGGTGGACCGCTGGAAAGCCCTGGCCCGCGGCGGCGAGATGGCCCAGGTCTGCCTCGAGCTGATGCACACCCACTACGACCCGGTCTATCTCAAGTCCATGCAGCGCAACTTCGCCCACTTCGAGCAGGCCCGCGTCGTGCAGCCACGCTCCGGAGATCCGGACGAACTGACCCGGGTCGCGGCCGAACTCCTCGCCGGCGAAAACACCGCCTTGCCGGCGTGAGGCTTGGCGCCCGGCCGCCCGAAGCCGGGCCGTCACCACCCTCGGGGGGTGGGGCGCAAGCCCCGGGGGCAAAGACATAAGGCCCGGCGCCCGGCCGCCCGAAGCCGGGCCGCGCACGCGGCCCTCGGTGTGCGCTTCAGTGCATGTGCAAGCCGCCGTTGATCGAGAAGTCCGCCCCCGTGGCAAAACCGGACTCGTCCGAGGCCAACCAGCCCACGATGGAGGCGATCTCTTCCGGCGTGCCGAGCCGCCGCACGGGGATGGTCGCGATGATCTTCTCGAGGATCTCGGGCTTGATCGAACGGACCATGTCGGTACCGATGTAGCCGGGGCTCACCGTGTTGACCGTCACGCCCTTGGCCGCGAGCTCCTGGGCGAGCGCCATGGTGAAGCCATGCATGCCGGCCTTGGCGGCCGAGTAGTTGGTCTGCCCGGCTTGCCCCTTCTCGCCGTTGACCGAGCTGATCTGGATGATCCGGCCCCACCCGCGCTCGACCATGTCCGGCACGACCTGCTTGGTGACGTTGAACATCGAGTTGAGGTTGGTGTCGATCACCGCGTGCCAGTCTTCCGGCGTCATCTTGAGGAACATGCGGTCCCGCGTGATGCCGGCGTTGTTCACCAGCACGTCGATCGGCCCGTGCTCGGCCTTGGCCTTCGAGAACGCCTCGACCGTGGATTCCCAGTCGGCGACGTTGCCCACCGAAGCATAGAACGTGAAGCCCAGCTCGCGCTGCTGCGCAAGCCACTTCTCGTAGTCTCGGCTGGGGCCGCAGCCCGCGATCACCTTGTAGCCCATCTTGGCCAGCCGCTGGCAGATCGCGGTACCGATGCCTCCCATGCCGCCTGTGACGTAAGCGACTCTTTGTGTCATTGTCGTTGCTCCTTCGAAAAACCAGTCTCGTCGTGACGAGGGTTGCGCCGTTCGCCGCTGCGGTCAACCCGTGTTCCCCCTGCCCCCCGTCGCCGCGCGTGCCGCTCAGCGTTCCACCGTGAGCGCCACACCCATGCCACCCCCGATGCACAGCGACGCGATCCCCTTGTGCGCATCGCGCCTTGCCATCTCGTGCAACAGCGTGACCAGGATGCGGCAGCCCGAGGCGCCGATCGGGTGACCGAGCGCGATGGCCCCGCCGTTGACGTTGACCTTGCTCGTGTCCCAGCCCATTTCCTTGTGCACCGCACACGCCTGGGCCGCGAACGCCTCGTTGATCTCGAGCAGGTCCAGGTCCGCCGGCTTCCAGCCCGCGCGCTCCAGCGCCTTGCGTGCGGCGGGCACCGGTCCCATGCCCATGTAGGCGGGATCGAGGCCGGCACTGGCATACGAGGCAACGCGCGCCAGCGGCTTCAGGCCCAGCTGCTCGGCCTTGCGCGCGCTCATCACCACCACCGCCGCCGCACCGTCGTTGATGCCCGAGGCATTGCCGGCCGTGACGCTTCCGCTCTTGTCGAAGGCGGGCCTCAGTCCGGCCAGCGCCTCGGCATTCGTCTTGCGGTTGACGAACTCGTCCGTATCGAAAGGCACCGGCTCGCCCTTCTTCTGCGGCAGCATCACCGGCACGATCTCGTCCTTGAACTTCCCCGCATCCTGCGCCGCGGTCGCCTTACGCTGCGACTCCAATGCCAGCTCGTCCTGCATCTCGCGCGAGATGCCGTACTTCTTCGCGACGTTCTCGGCCGTGATGCCCATGTGGTACTGGTTGTAGACGTCCCACAGGCCGTCGGTGATCATCGAGTCGATCATCTTCCAGTCACCCATGCGCTGCCCCTCGCGCGAGCCGAGGAGCACGTGCGGCGCGAGGCTCATGTTCTCCTGCCCGCCGGCCACGACGATCTCGGCATCCCCGTCGCGAATCGCCTGGGCGGCGAGCATCACGGCCTTGAGGCCGGAGCCGCACACCTTGTTGATCGTCATGGCGGGAACCGCATGGGGCAGGCCGGCTTTGATCGCCGCTTGCCGCGCCGGGTTCTGCCCGCAGCCGGCCTGGAGCACCTGGCCGAAGATCACCTCGCTGACCTGCTCGCCCTGGAGGCCGGCGCGCCGCAGCGCCTCGGCGATGGCCACCGCCCCCAGTTCGGTGGCCGGCGTCTTGGACAGGCTGCCGCCGAACTTGCCGATGGCCGTGCGCACGGCCGAAACGATGACGATGTCGCTCATGAGTCGCTCCTGATGTGTGTCCGAATTCGGGTGCGGCAACGGAATGCCCTCAGGCCCGTTGCTTGACATACCGGCCCGGCGCCGGCTCGATCGGCCGGTACGTCCGGTTGCCGGGGCTCTTGGGTGCCGCCACCTGCTTGCCGGAATGCGAGGTGATCCATTCCGACCACCGGGGCCACCAGCTTCCCGGGTGTTCGGTGGCCCCGGCCAGCCAGGCGTGCGCATCCGCAGGCAGTTCCGGGTTCAGCCAGTGGCTGCGCTTGTTCTTGGCCGGCGGGTTGATGACTCCGGCGATGTGCCCGGAGGCCCCCAGCACGAAGCGCTTGTCGCCTTTGAGCAGGCGCGTCGAGGCGTAGGCTCCTTCCCACGGCACGATGTGATCTTCTCGCGAGCCGTAGATGAAAGCCGGTGCCTCGATACGCCCGAAGTCCACCGGCACGCCGCACACCTTGACCTTGCCGGGCTGCGCCAGGTTGTTCTCGAGGTAGGTGTTGCGCAGGTACCAGCAATACATCGGGCCGGGCAGGTTCGTGCTGTCCGAGTTCCAGTACAGCAAGTCGAAGGGAGGAGGCGTCTCCCCCTTGAGGTAGTTGCCCACCACGTAGTTCCAGACGAGGTCGTTGGGGCGCAGGAACGAGAAGGTCGCCGCCAGATCGCGCCCCTGCAGGAGCCCCCCGCCGGTGGGGCTCTGCTCTCCGATGGTCATCTCGCGCACGCGCACGGACGCCTCATCGACGAAGATGTCGAGCACGCCGGTGTTGCTGAAATCGAGGAACGACGTCAGCAGCGTCAAGCTCCCCGCCGGCTGCTCACCGCGACCGGCAAGCACCGCCAGTGCCGTGCCCAGCATCGTGCCGCCGACGCAAAAGCCCAGCGTGTTGATCTGCTCCTGCTTGGCCACGTCCTGGACGATCCCGATGGCGCGAATCACCGCGTCTGCGATGTAATCGTCCCACGTGCGCTTGGCGATGGACTCGTCGGCATTGCGCCAGCTGATGAGGAAGACCCGCAAGCCCTGGTCCGCCGCATAGCGCACGAACGAGTTCTCGGGCTGCAGATCCAGGATGTAGTACTTGTTGATGCACGGCGGCACGATCAGCAAGGGGCGCTCGTACACGTCGGCGGTGCGCGGCGCGTACTCGATCAGCTGGAACAGCTCGTTCTCGTAGATCACGCTGCCTTCGGTCGTGGCGACGTTGCGCCCCACCTCGAACATCGACTCGTCCGTCTGCGACAGATGCCCGCGCCGGACGTCCTCCAGCAAGTGCTGCACTCCCTGCGCGATGCTCTGGCCCCTGCTCTCGAGGGCCTTGCGCTGCGCCTCCGGGTTGAGTGCGAAGAAGTTGCTCGGCGCGGTGGCATCGATCCACTGCTGCACGGCGAACCGGATGCGGGCCTTCGTCTTGTGGTCGGCCTGCACGCTCTCGGCCAGCTGCATCATCGTGCGGGCGTTCAGCAGGTACATCGCAGCCATGTAGGCCGCGGCCGGATTCTGGGTCCAGGCCTCGTCGGAAAAGCGCCGGTCCGGCAAGGACAGCCCCTGCCCGGCGTGCAAGATGGTCTTGTTCCAGATCTCGGCCGCCTCGCGCAGGTACTCGGCCTGCAGCATGGCCCAGCGCTGCATCGGCACCGGTGCCGCCTGCACCCCTTTCAGCTGGGTCCACACGGCTTCCAGCGAAGGCATGGCGCCGAAAAAGGGCGCGGCACTGGCTTCCCGAGCCCCGGTCTCGTGCTCGCCCGCTTGCTGCTGTTTCATCTTGTCCTCGCCATCGAGGGGGCCATCGGGGTTTCGCGCCGGGCCGCCCGCATGTCCTGCGGCCCGTTTGTACACTGCCTGGCTCGCTTTGCCGGTCTTCGTCGTCGTCGTGCGTTGACGTTTATCAATCGGGCTCGTTTGCCTTTTCACTGGCTCTCCTCGATGTACCTGGTCGCAATCGTCTGGCTCTACATTGCGCTTATGATGGCCGTGGCCGAAGCCACGCACACGCAAGGCACCGTCCTGGGCGCGGTCTTCACGTTCATCCTGTACGGCGCTGCGCCGGTGGCGCTGGTGACGTACCTCCTCGGCACGCCCGGTCGGCGGCGTGCGCGCCGGGCGGCACAGGCTGCACACGCCGCCCGCGCTGTCGGCCCCTTGCCCCTGGCGTCACCCACGCTCGATCCAGACGAGCGCCGCCATGCGCCCGGTGACACGGTCTCGCCGGAACGAATAGAACCTTGAGTCGTCCTCGACGGTGCACCAGCGGCCGCCCGTCACCTGCCGAACGCCCGCCCGCGCCAGGCGCGTGCGGGCCAGCCCGGCGAGGTCGGCCCGCCACTTCCCGGAAGAAGCCGGGTGGAAATGCCCCCGCGCCTCGGGGCCTATCGACTCCTCGAAGGCCATAAGCACATCCTCTCCCACCTCGAACCGGCGTGGGCCGATGCAAGGTCCGAGCCAGGTCACGATCTCATCCGGGCGCGATCCGGTGCCCTCGCACAGCGCGTGCAAGGTGGCCTCCAGGACGCCACCGGCCAGCCCGCGCCAACCCGCATGGGCCGCGGCCACCCCGCGGCCTTGCGGCGCAGCGAAAAGCACGGGCAGACAGTCGGCGACCATCACGACGCACGCCAGGCCGGGCTCGCTCGTCCAGGCGCCGTCGGCCCTCGGCAAGGCGTCGCTTGCGGGCATGGAAAGGCGCACGACGGTGCACCCGTGCACCTGGTCCAGGAACACGGGTCGCGCTCCGATCGCCTGCGCGAGCCATTGCCGATGACGCTCGACGGTGTGCGGATCGTCACCGACATGCAAGGCGAGGTTGAAGCCCCGGTAGGGCGCGGCACCGAGGCCGGCACAGCGCGTCGTCATCACCGCCCGAACGCCAGCCGGGGCATCCCACTCTGGGGTGATCCAGCCAGAGCGCAGGTCGGCGAGCGGTGCGGCTGTCATCGTCGCGAGGCCGATTCAGCCCTGAGCGTCAGGACAGCGGGAAGGCTGGGCCGCCACGAAGGCGGGATGCTGCATGCACTGCTCGAACACGCGCATGACAGTGGGCAGGTGATCGAGGCGGCAGTCGAAGCGTTGGGCATTGAAGATTTGCGGCACCAGCACGCAGTCGGCCAGCGTGGGTCGATCCCCGTGACAGTAGCGGCCCGTGCCGGCCTCGTCGCGCAGCCGGGCTTCCACCACCTCCAGCCCGGATTCCACCCAGTGCCGGTACCAGGCATTCTTGGCCTCTTCGCTGACGCCGAGCTGATCCTTCAGGTACTTGAGCACCCGCAGGTTGTTGAGGGGGTGGATCTCGCAGGCGATGTCCAGCGCCAGGGAGCGCACGCGCGCCCGGCCGGCCGCATCCCGGGGTAGCAGCGGCGGTTCCGGCTGGACTTCGTCCAGGTACTCGATGATGGCCAGCGACTGGCTGAGGCGCTGCTCGCCATCGACGAGCAGTGGCACCAGCCGCGCCGGCGCGAGACCGGCGTAGTCGGCCGTGAGCTGCTCTCCCTTGACCAGATGCACCGGCACGTACTCGTACGCCAGCCCCTTGAGCGCCAGCGCGATGCGCACCCGAAACGAGGCCGAGGATCGGAAGTAGTTGTAGAGCTTCATGCGCCGCAGTGTAGCGAGGCCGCGCTCGCCCGGGTGGCTATCATCGCGGCCTTGCCTTTCGCACCGTCCGATGCTTCGTTGGTCTGCCTGCCCGCCTGCCACCCGAACGCTGCGCCGCTGGCTCGCGGCGGCCGGCTCGCTCACCGCCCATCTGAAGCGCACGAGCCACCGGTTCGCGGTGGAAGTGCGGCGCCAGTCGGGCCCCGTCGGGGCACGCAGCCCCCTGCTCGCCCTGAGGCAGGGACGCCCCTTGCGGCACCTGCGCGAAGTGGCCCTGCACGCCGACGGGCTCCCCTTGGTTTACGCGTGCAGTGGGGTCGAATCGAGCGCCCGGCGGGGCCCTTGGCGGGCGCTGCGGGGGCTGGGCACCCGGCCTCTGGCCGAACTGCTCTTCGGCGACGGGCGCATCCGCCGCGCCTCGATGCAGTGGTGCAAGCTCCCCGCTGCCCACCCGCTCGGCCGGCGAGCCGACCGGGCGGGGGTCCGCGGCCGCGGCCCGCGGTGGGCGCGGCGATCGGTCTTTCGCCAGCGAGCGAGCCGTCTGGCGCTGATCGAAGTCTTCAGCCCGAGCGTCGCCGAGCGGCGGCCTTTGCCTCCCCCGGCTCGAAGGCGTTGAGCCGCTCGCCTCAGTCGACGATGCGCACACGCAAGGGGGGCAGGCCCTCGATGTGGCCCTCGAGAAGATCGCCACTCACCACGGCCCCCACCCCTTCCGGTGTGCCGGTGAAGATCAGATCCCCCGGGGCGAGCGTCCACGCGGACGACAGGTGCTCGATGATCTCGGGCACGCTCCAGATCAGCTTGCTGGTGCGACTGCGCTGCCGCACCTCACCGTTGACCTCGAGCCGGATCTCCGCGTCGAGCACGCCGGGCGCTTCGCTCGCGCGCACGATCGGGCCGATCGGCGCCGCCTCCTCGAAGCCCTTGCCGATGCACCAGGGGCGCCCCTGCTTTTTCATCTCGTTCTGCAGGTCCCGCCGGGTCATGTCCAGGCCCACCGCGTAGCCCCACACATGCTCCAAGGCCTGGCCCGCGGGAATGTCCCTGCCGCCCTGGCCGATGGCCACGACCAGCTCCAACTCGTGGTGCAGATTCTTCGTGAGACTCGGGTAGTGCATGCTGCCCAGGGCGCCCTCGTCCACCGGCACCACGGCGTCGGCCGGTTTCAGGAAGAAGAACGGCGCCTCCCGCCCGGTGTGCCCCATCTCGATGGCGTGTTCCACGTAGTTGCGGCCCACACAATAGATCCTGCGCACCGGAAAGAGCCCGCCGCCGCGCACCGGCACCCGAGGCACGGGTGGCGCTTGAATCACGTCCGTCAAGTTGAACTCCTCTCGAGGTTGGAACAGCCCATGCTAGCGCGTTCGCACGCAGGCGGCAGCCGCCTCGGGTGACCCGCTACACTGCCCCCATGCTTCTTGCGCGACAAATCAAGTTTTGCCGGGCTTGCGGCACCGCGGTGCAGTACGTCATCCCCGTCGACGACAACCGGGAGCGGGCCGTGTGTCCGGCCTGCGGCACGATCCACTACGAAAACCCGTTGAACGTGGTCGGCACCCTCCCGGTCTGGGAGGATCAGGTGCTGCTGTGCCGACGCAACATCGAGCCCCGGTACGGGCTGTGGACGCTGCCCGCCGGCTTCATGGAGCTCGGCGAGACGACGGAACAGGGCGCCGTGCGCGAGACCGAGGAGGAAGCCGGTGCGCGCGTGGAGTTGCAGGGGCTCTACACCCTGCTCAATGTCGTGCGCGTCGGGCAGGTGCACCTGTTCTATCGGGCCCGACTGCTCGACACGCGCTTCGAGCCGGGCCCCGAGACGATCGAGGCCCGCCTGTTCCGGGAGTCGGAGGTGCCCTGGGACGAGATTGCCTTCCGCACGGTGCGCGAAACGCTGAGGCATTACTTCGAGGACCGCGCCCGCGGCCGGTTCGAGCTGCATACGGGAGACATCGGCTGACGCGCAGCCCCTCCCGCGGGGGCCATCCGGCTGGTGAGCCCCTGGGTCATCCCCGCACAGCGGTGCGCAGGCGCTCGCGGGAGTCGATCTCAGCCTCCGGGTCCAGTTCCATTGCGATCTGCGTGCACACGACCCGGCACAACTCGGCAACCCGAGCGCTTTCGAGCCGGTAGTAGATCTGGGTGCCCTCGCGACGCTTGCCCAGCACACCGCAGCGGTACAGCATCGCGAGGTGCTGCGACATGTTGGGCTGCGTCGTATCGATCTGCTGGAGCAGTTCCGAGACGTTCTTTTCCCCGTTGCACAGGGCGCTGATGATCTTCAGACGGATGGGCGTGGCCAGCACCGAGAAAAGCTCGGCAGCCGACTCGAAGACCCGATCCTCGCTGCGCTTGAGATCCATGCTGGTTGCCGGTATGCGTGCTCTTGAATATAGCGATTCACGGCAGGACGCGCAGCCGGGAATCCCCCGCCCTGCCCGCCCTCGCGTGACAGGCAATCCCGGCCCGAACCGGCGTCCTCCCGCCGAGGGGCGGCCGCCGGCAGTCGAAGCCCAAGAGCGTCAGGCCGCGGCGATGCCCGGGTTGCCTTGTACGCCGACCAGCTTCGGCGTGTTGAGCCGCCGCGGCCCGACCCGCCCGCCCTGCGCCTTGAGCCACGCCTCCACGTGCTCCCACACGGGCTTGATGCCAGGCTGGTTGCGGACCTCCTCGGACACCGGCGCCCAGCCAGCCACCTTGTAGGTCTTGTCGGCCTCGATGGGCTTGCCGTTCAGGCGCATGTCGCTGATGCGCTGGCCCATCTTCTGGGCCGGATCGCAGGTGTAGGTGAGGCCGCCCACGCGCACCATGTCGCCGCCTTGCTGGTAGTACGGATCGGGGTTGAAGAGGTTGTCCGCCACGTCTTCCAGCACGGTCTTGATCATCTCCCCGCGCATCTCGGTCAGCGTGGCATACGGGTAGGTGATGGCCAGCTGGTCCATCATCAGCTCTCGCGTGATGACGTCGCCCGGCAGCAGCGTCGTGCCCCAGCGGAAGCCGGGCGAGAACGCGATCTGCGCGCCTTGCACCTCCATCAGCGCATCGCAGATGAGCTGGTCCCAGGTGCCGTTGAAGTTGCCGCGCCGATAAAGCAGCGTATCGGTCACCGCCAGCTTCTCCGAGAGCTGGGCCTCGTACGGTGCGCGCACACGCTGAATCAGCGCCTCCATCTCGGGATCGGGCACCAGCTGGTTCGAGAACACCGGCAGGAGCCGATAGCGGAAGTCCACCACCTTGCCGCCCTTGACGTCGAAGTCCATCACGCCGAGGAACTTGCCGTTGCTGCCCGCGTTCGTGACGAGCGTCGTCCCGCCGGCGTTGCGCACCGGAATGGCCACCGGAATGCCGTCGTGAGTGTGTCCGCCGAGGATCGCATCCACGCCGCGCACGCGCGAAGCCATCTTGAGGTCCACGTCCATGCCGTTGTGCGACAAGACGACCACCACTTGGGCGCCCTTGGCCCGCACCTCGTCCACCATCTGTTGGAGGTTGTCGTCCTGGATACCGAAGCTCCATTCGGACACGAAGTACCGCGGGTTGGCGATCGGCGTGTAGGGGAAGGCCTGCCCGATCACCGCGCAGGGAACGCCATTGATCTCGCGCAGCACGTAGGGCTT
This sequence comes from Schlegelella aquatica, assembly GCF_026013905.1. Lineage (NCBI taxonomy): Bacteria > Pseudomonadati > Pseudomonadota > Betaproteobacteria > Burkholderiales > Sphaerotilaceae > Caldimonas > Caldimonas aquatica. The sequence continues at coordinate 1,598,495 of NZ_CP110257.1, read as the reverse complement.
GAAGACCGGGTCGCCGAAGTCGGCCGTCTTCACGTTCTGCGCGACGAACTCGATGCGCCCGGCCAGGTCCTTTTCCACCAGTTCCTTGACGCGATCCTGGCCATAGGTGAACTCCCAGTGCCCGGTCATGATGTCCACGCCGAGCAGCTTGCAGGCATCCACCATGTCCTGCGCGCGCGTCCACAAAGAGGTCGCCGAGCCCTGCCAGGTGTCGCCGCCGTCCAGCAAGAGAGCTCCCGGTCGACTCGCCTTGAGCTGCTTGACCAGCGTGGCGAGGTGCGCGAAACCGCCGACGCGGCCGTAGCGGCGCGCGGCCCGCTCGAAATCCAGGTACGTGAAGGCATGCGCCTGCGGCGTGCCGGGGCGCAGGCCGGCCGAGCGCAAGAACTCCTCTCCCACCCGGTGGGGCCACTGCCCCTTCATGCCGCCGACGCCCAAGTTGACGCTGGGCTCGCGGAAGTAGATGGGCTTGAGCTGCGCGTGGCAATCGGTCATGTGCAGGAACGACACGTTGCCGAAACGCGGAATGTCGTAGAGGCCGCGCTGCGCCGTCGCGGCGTCGGCCTCGGCGTACCGGGACAGGCTCATGCCGGCCACCGAGGCCGCGCCGAGCACGTGGAGGAACTCGCGTTTGGAAAGATTCATGCTGCCACCTTCGCACCACGGCCGAGCCGTGGCGCCATCATCGCGGCGCGTTGCGCCGTCACGAGTATCGTCGAGCGGCCGCACCTGCGAGACGCAGGGCGGCCGCACGGGCTGCTACTTGGCGCCCTGGGCCAGCCACTGTCCAATGGCCAGCGCATCGGCCTCCGGCAGGGCCTGCGGAGGCATCGGCACCGCGCCCCACACGCCAGACCCGCCGGAGCGTATGCGGGCGGCCAGGTAGGTGGCCGCGTCCGAGCGATCGGCATACCGCGCCGCCACCTCTCGCAGCGCCGGGCCCACGATCTTCTGATCCACCCCATGGCAAGCGACGCAGGCGTGCTTGCGCAGCAGCGCCCCGACGTCCTGCGCCCGCGCGGCCGCGGCGGCTGCCGGGCTCGGCTGCGCGACGGGGGCGGTCTGCGCGCCGCGCTGCGCCCCGACCAGACGGTTCTGGTCGGCGAGGTTGCCGTGGGCGTTGCGCGCATGATCGGGCAGGAAGGAAGCCACCTTGGGCTCGACGGGGCAGTTGCGCATGCAGTTGGTGCCCTGCACGTCGGGCTTGCCGTGGCCGATCTCCTTGCCCGGCCACATGCCGTGCTGAGTCTGCATCCCGTTGCGGTTGGGCAGCCGCGCCTGCACCTCGGCGATATTGCGGTCCGAGAGGACGAAGTCTTCGGGCACCACCCCGCCGAGATGAAGGATGTACGCCGTCACCGCATACACCTCCTCCACGCTCAGCGACTTCGGCGCCGTCCACGGCATCGCGCGGTGGATGTAGTCCCACAGCGTCGAGACGGTGGCGAGTTTCATCATTGTCGTGCGCCCGGGGTAGCTGTTGTCCTTCAGGCGGGCCACCCGTCCCGTACGCACGTCCTCGGCGCTGGTGCCACCGACGATGGGCGTGAAGACCTCGTTGCTCTCGCCGAAGACGCCGTGGCAGCCCGCGCACTTCGCTTCCCACACCTCCATGCCTCGGTTCACCGAGCCGCTGCCCCGCGGCAGCCCCTTGAAATCGGGGCGCACGTCGATGTCCCAGGCAGCGACCTCTTGCGGGGTCGCGGCACGGCCGATCCCGACGAAGCGCGCCGGCTCGGCCGCCACCGCCGCAGTGGCCCCGACCGCGAGGGCCAGCAACAGCGCCTTACGAAAGCTGGACATTCTTCACCTCCCCGCCTTCCTGCACGAGCCACGTCTGGATGGCGTTGTTGTGGTAGATAGAGCGGGAGCCGCGCACGCCCCGCAGTTGGCGGTAGGTCGGCTGCACATGGCCGGTCTCGTCGACCGCGCGACTCTGGATGAGTGCCGGCTTGCCATCCCACACCCAGTCGAGGTTGAAGCGAGTGAGGCACTTGCTCATCACCGGCTGCTCCAGGCGCGCCTGCCGCCAGTTGCGCCCGCCATCGACCGACACATCCACTCGAACGATCTTGCCCCGGCCCGACCACGCCAGGCCCGTGATGCAGTAGTACCCCTTGTCCAGCAGCACCTGCCCGCCCGAAGGCGTCGTGACCACGCTCTTGACCTCCTGGATGCTCGTGTACTGCCGGTGCGTGCCGTCCGGCATCAGGTCCACGTAATGCAGCACTTCGTCCTTGCTGCCGTAGGGCTGGTCCCCCACCTCCAGGCGGCGCAGATACTTGACCCAGCTCACGCCTTGCACGCCAGGCACCACCAACCGCAACGGGTAGCCGTTCTCGGGGCGCAGCATCTCGCCGTTCTGCCCATAGGCCACCAGCACCTCACCGGACTCCACGAGCGACATCGGAATCGTGCGCGTCATCGAGGAGCCGTCGGCGCCCTCTGCCAGTACGAAGCGGGCGCGCTTGTAATCGACCCCCGCCATGTCCAGCAGCACACGCAGGGGCACGCCCGTGAACTCGCTGCAACTGAGCATGCCGTGCGTGTACTGCACCGTCGGCACAGCGACGTTGCCCCACTCCATCCCGGTGTTCGCCCCGCACTCGATGAAGTGGAAGCGCGAGACGCTCGGCAGACGCATCAGCTCGTCCATGGTGAACACCATCGGCGTCTTCAGCAGCTTGGGGTCCGAGCCGTTGATCATCAGCCGGTGCTTCGACGGGTCGATGTCCCACCAGCCCTGGTGATGGCGCTCGAAGTGCAGCCCGCTGGGCGTCACGATGCCGAACAGCGACTGCAAGGGAGCGAACGAGACCGAGGCCTGGGTCGTTTGCGTCAAACCCGGGCTCTGGCGGCGCTGCACATTGGCCTCGTACTTGGAGGGCAAGCCGTAGCCGCGCGTGACGACGGGCTGCCCCAAGGCCTTGCTGTGCTCCGGCAATTCCAGGATGTTCGGATCCCCGCCGGTGGCCGGCACCGGGTTGCTGGACGCGACGGCGGCGCCCCCCACCGCAGCCGAGGCGGCCGCGAACGCCCGGCGGATGAAGTCCCGACGGCCCTGCCGCGCCTCGGCAAACACCTGCTTCACTCCGCTTGGGTCGATGAAGTTCTCCGGCGCTTTGAGAATGCGCCCGGAAGCTGGCTTCGGATCCACAAGTACTCCTCGATGGACGGGCGCAATCTGCGCCCAGACTTATATTCGCAACCGCGAATATATAGCCCGATCCGAGGGCGGCCCGTCCGGGCTTACCCGGGGTCAAGGAGCGAACCCGCAAGAACCGGCGGAGAACGCGACGAGCAAAAAACAAACGGCCGGCCGTTGCATGCACAACGGCCGGCCGTCTCAGATCAAATGGTCGGGGTGGCGGGATTCGAACTCGCGACCCCTTGCACCCCATGCAAGTGCGCTACCAGGCTGCGCTACACCCCGACGAAGCCTTTGATTATAGGGGCAACTTCTTCAAACCGCCAAGAGCTCCCGGATCGCCATCAGTTCCTCGCGCAGATCGGGCACGCTCACCCGTGTCGCTGCCACCGGCACGGCGGCCGCCGCGCTCACCGCAAGGGCGGCCGCCGGGCGCGCCGCGTCCGCTGTCACCCCCGCTCCTTCGATCGCAGCCTCGGGCGCCGTGTCTGCAGCCACCCGCGGCAGCTCGGCACTCGCAGCGGCCATCCCGCGCGCGCTGTGGCCCGTCTCGGCCAACTGATTGCGGGCACCGCTGATCGTGAACCCCTGTTCGTACAGAAGTTCTCGGATGCGACGGATCAGCAGCACCTCGTGGTGCTGGTAGTAACGGCGATTGCCCCGCCGCTTCATCGGCTTGAGCTGCGTGAACTCCTGCTCCCAGTAGCGCAGGACGTACGGTTTCACGCCGCACAGCTCGCTGACTTCACCGATGGTGAAGTAGCGCTTGGCCGGGATCGCTGGAAGCGCTTTCTCCATTGAAATCAACGAGGTTGGGCAAGATTCCTAGACTTTACTCGAAGTCTCCCCCGGGCGGTATCTCGCCTTGGACAACCCCCTTGAGCTTGTGGCTGGCGTGGAAGGTCACGACGTTGCGCGCCTTGATCGGGATGGTCTCCCCTGTGCGCGGGTTGCGGCCCGGGCGCGGCGCCTTGCGCCGGATCTGGAAGTTGCCGAAGCCGGACAGCTTCACCTCCTCGCCGCGCACGAGGCTCTCGTGGATGATCTCGAAGAACGCCTCCACCATGTCCTTCGATTCCCGCTTGTTGAGGCCCAGCCGCTCGAACAGCAAGTCCGCCAACTCCGCCTTGGTCAAGGTCGGGGTCTCGATCGACGGCAGGATGACTCGGTCCATCGCTTCGCTCCTTGTCTCATCGCCCTCGCGGCGACCTCGGGCGGCGGGTCGGGCCGGTCCATGGCGGCCGACCGCTGCCCTGCCCTCACCCTCGTAGACGCGCGCCCACCCGGGTCGCCAACGACCCCACCACCGCCTGGACGGCCGCCTCGATCCGCTCGTCGGTCAGCGTCGCCTCCTCGTCGAGCAGTTCCAGGCGCAGCGCGAGGCTGCGCTCGCCGGCCCCGATCTCGGGTGTGGTGTCTTTCGGCTTGTAGATGTCGAACAGTGTCGCACCCCGCACCAAGCCCTGGGCGTCGGCCGCCTCCACCGCGGCCATCAGGGCATCGTGGGTGACCGACTCCCTGACGATGACGGCGATGTCGCGCCAGACCGACTGCTGCCTCGGGATCGGACGGTACTGTGGGACGGACCGCTCGCTCACCGCCTGCGCATCCAGCTCGAACACCAGCGGGGCGTGCGGGAGCTCATAGGCCTGCTTCCATCGCGGGTGCAGCTCGCCCACATGCCCCACGCACCGCCCTTCCACCCACACCGCGGCCGAACGGCCAGGATGGAGCGCCGGATGCTCGGCCTTCTGCAGCGTGACGGCACGCGGTGCGAAGAGTTGCTCCAGATCGCCCTTGACGTCGTAGAAGTCGACCAGGCGATCGTCGCACCCCCACTGCAAGGGCAGCGCCGGTCCATAGGCCAGAGCGCACACGCGCAGCGGCTGCGCCACGCCGGCCACCGTGGTGTCGCTCTCCGGCACGGCAGCGTCGCGCAGGAACACCCGGCCGATCTCGAACACCCGCACACGGCTGGCCTTGCGCGCGAGGTTGAACCGCAGCACCTGCACGAGGCTGCCGATCAGCGACGAACGCATCACGCTCAGGTTGCTGGCGATCGGGTTGAGCAGCTGGATCGGCCGGTCGTTGCCCGCGAAGTCGCGTTCCCAGCGATCCTCCACGAAGCTGAAGTTGACCGTCTCCTGGTAGTCCAGCGCGGCGAGCGCGTGCCGCACGGCGTGCAGGCCGCGCTGCCGCTCCGGACGGGTGCGCGGCACCACCGGTGCGATCGGCGGGGTGTCCGGCAGGTGCTGGTAGCCCAGCACACGGATCACCTCCTCGATCAAGTCCTCCTCGATGCGCAGGTCGAAGCGCCAGCTCGGAGGAGTCACCGTGAGGCGCCCCGGCTCCTCGACGAACTCCAGGCCCAGCCGGCGGAACACGCCCGCGCACTGCTCCTGGGTCACCGGCATGCCGATCACCTTCGAGGCACGATCGACCCGCAGCGTCACGGGCGTACGCTGCGGCAGGTTGACCACGTGGTCGTCGATCGGGCCGGCCTCGCCGCCGCAGATCTGCAAGATGAGCTGGGTGATGCGCTCGATGTGCTCCACCGTGGTGGCCGGATCCACGCCGCGCTCGAAGCGGTGACCGGCGTCGGTCGAGAAGTTGAACCGACGCGAACGCCCCGCCACCGCCTCCGGCCACCAGAAGGCCGCCTCGAGGTAGATGTCGCGGGTGCTGTCCGACACCGCGGTCGCCTCGCCGCCCATGATGCCCGCGAGCGACTCGACCGCCTTGTCGTCCGCGATCACGCCGACCTGCTCGTCCAGCTCCACGGTGTTGCCGTTGAGCAATTCGAGCGTCTCGCCCTTACGGGCCCAGCGCACCGCCAGACCCCCCTGGATCTTGCCCAGGTCGAAGATATGCGACGGCCGTCCCAGCTCGAACATCACGTAGTTCGAGATGTCCACCAGCGGCGAGACCGAGCGCTGGCCGCAGCGCTCCAGGCGCTCGATCATCCAGGCCGGCGTGCGCACCCGCGTGTTCACGTTGCGGATCACGCGGCCGGAAAACCGCCCGCACAGGTCCGGCGCCTCGATGCGCACAGGCAGCACCTGGTCATGCGTGACCTCGGCCGGCGTGAACGACGGCGACTTCAGCGGCGCACCCGTCAGCGCCGAGACTTCACGAGCGATGCCGTGGACGCTCAGCGCATGCGCCAGGTTCGGCGTGAGCTTGAGCGTGAAGAGCGTGTCGTCGAGCCTCAGGTACTCGCGCAGGTTCTGTCCGACCGGAGCCTCCTCCGGCAGGATCAGCAGACCGCCGTGGTCCTCGGAGAGCTTGAGCTCGCGGGCCGAGCACAGCATCCCCTGGCTTTCGACGCCGCGCAGCTTGCCCAGCTGGATCTGGAAGGGCTTGCCGTCCTCGCCCGGAGGCAACTCGGCGCCCACCAGCGCGCACGGCACCTTGATGCCCGCACGCACGTTCGGTGCGCCACAGACGATCTGCAACGTCTGGCCCGTGCCCGCATCGACTTGGCAGACGTTCAGGCGGTCGGCGTTCGGGTGCTTGGCCACCTCCAGCACGCGCGCGATGACGACCTGCGAGAACGGCGGCGCCACCGGCCGCAGTTCCTCCACCTCCAGCCCGGCCATCGTGAGCAGATCGGCCAGCTCCTGCGTGCCGATCGGCGGGTTGCAGAACTCGCGCAACCAGGATTCTGGGAATTGCATCGATCCGTTCCTTCCCTCTCGTGGATCACTTGAACTGCGACAGGAAGCGCAGATCGCCGTCGAAGAACAGGCGCAGGTCGTTCACGCCGTAGCGCAGCATCGCCAGCCGGTCGATGCCGGAGCCGAAGGCAAAGCCGATATAGCGCTCCGGGTCGAGGCCCATGTTGCGAATCACCTGCGGATGGACCTGCCCCGAGCCCGACACCTCGAGCCACCGGCCCTTGAGCGGCCCGGTGTTGAACATCATGTCGATCTCGGCACTCGGCTCCGTGAACGGGAAGTAGCTCGGGCGAAAGCGAATACGCATGTCGTCCGTCTCGAAGAACTCGCGCAGGAAGCTCACATAGACGGACTTGAGATCCTTGAAGCTCACGTTCTCGCCGACCCACAGCCCCTCGACCTGGTGGAACATCGGCGAGTGCGTCGCGTCGCTGTCCACCCGGTAGGTGCGGCCGGGGGCGATCACGCGGATGTCCGGCATCGAACCGCCCGCATCGAGCACCGCACGGTGCTTCTTCACGTGCTGGACCGCATAGCGGATCTGCATGGGGCTCGTGTGCGTGCGCAGCAGATGCCCCCCTTCCACATAGAAGGTGTCGTGCATCGAGCGCGCGGGATGGTCCTCGGGCGTGTTGAGGGCCGTGAAGTTGAACCAGTCGGCCTCGATCTCCGGACCATCGGCCACGTCGAAGCCCATCGAGCCGAAGATCTGCTCGATGCGCTCCATCGTTCGGGTCACCGGGTGCAAGCCGCCCATGCCGCGGCGCCGGCCGGGCAAGGTCACGTCGAGCGCCTCGGCCTCGAGTTGGGCCTGCAGTTCGGCCTCGGCCAACTGCTGCCGGCGTGCCGTCAAGGCTGCCTCGATGCGCTGTTTGGCGGCATTGACCGCTGCACCTTGGGCCTTCTTGTCCTCCGGCGACAAGGCGGCCAAAGCTTTCAGGTGCTCGGTGATGCGGCCGGCCTTTCCGAGATATCGCGCCTTCGCATTCTCGAGTTGGGCGGGCGTTGCCGCTGCCGCAAAGTCCGCCTGCGCTGCAGCGACCAGTTGATCGAGCTCGTTCATCATTCGCACGTCTTGCCCGAGGCGCAGGGCCCGGGGAGTTCCGACATAAAAAAAGGCCGAACAGGTGTCGGCCTTTTTCTGCTTGCCGCAGTCTTCGGCGGCACGACGCACCGGGCCTCACACCCGGCGCGGGGCGATCACGCAGCCAGTTGAGCCTTCACCTTCGCCACGAGGCTGCCAAAAGCGGCCGGATCGTTGACCGCCAGGTCCGCCAGGACCTTGCGATCGATCTCGATCGACGCCTTCTTCAGGCCATTCATGAACTTGCTGTAGCTCAGGCCCAGCTCGCGGGACGCCGCATTGATACGGGCGATCCACAGGCGGCGGAACTCACGCTTCTTCGCACGGCGGTCACGATAGGCGTACTGGCCCGCCTTCATCACCGCCTGTTTGGCGACGCGGAATACGTTCTTGCGACGGCCACGGAAACCCTTGGCCAGGGCCAGCACCTTCTTGTGCCGGGCGCGGGCGGTGACACCACGTTTGACGCGAGGCATGTCTTACTCCTTCAAGCGTAGAAGCCGGGGCTCAGAGACCGGCGAAAGGCATCATCTGAGCGACGTGGCCCAGATTGGTCTCGTGCACGTTGGCCGCACCGCGCAGATGGCGCTTGCGGGTCGTGGACTTCTTCGTGAGGATGTGACGCTTGTACGCCTGACCGCGCTTGACGGTCCCACCCGGACGAACGCGAAACCGCTTGGCCGCGCTCTTCTTGGTCTTCATCTTGGGCATGACTGCTCCTGCTACTTTGTGCCCGTGAGGCGCCGCGAACCTCTCGCGGTCTTGCCGGCCCCGGGCCACTTGTGGCCGCAGCCGGCGACCAGACCGACTGCGGATCGCCCCTCGCGGGGCCGATTCTTACTTGCGCTTACTGGCTCACTTGCGCTTCTTCGGCGCCAGCACCATCACCATCTGCCGGCCCTCCAGCTTGGGCATGTGCTCGACGACGCTCACATCGGCCAGGTCGTCGCGCACCCGCTCCAGCAGCCGCATCCCGAGCTCCTGGTGAGTGATCTCACGGCCACGGAAGCGCAGAGTCACTTTGCCCTTGTCGCCCTCTTCCAGGAAGCGGCGCAGATTGCGCAGCTTGATCTGGTAGTCGGCTTCGTCGGTACCCGGGCGGAACTTCACCTCCTTGATGTCGATGACGTGCTGCTTGGCCTTGGCCTCCGCCGCCTTCTTCTGCTCCTGGTACTTGAACTTGCCGTAGTCCATCAGCCGGCACACCGGCGGACTGGCCGTGGGCGCAATCTCGACCAGATCCACGTCGTACTCGCCCGCCAGGCGCAGGGCTTCCTGCAAGCTCACGATGCCGAGCGGCTCGTTGTCCGGCCCGTTCAACCGCACCTCAGGCGCGGTGATCTCCCGGTTCAGACGGTGCTTGCGCTCGACGTTGGGCACTCTACGGTCGACGAAAGTAGCGATGGCTCAGTTCCTCTGGGGTACCGCCCCAAAAAACAAAAACAACTCAAGCGACCTTGCCCACCCGAGCACCGGCCGGCTCAGATCCTCTGGGCAATGTCGCTCGCAATCCTCTGGGAAAACGCATCCACCGACATGGTGCCCAGATCTTGGTTGCCCCGGGCACGCACGGCAACGGTGCCGGCTTCCTTTTCCTTGTCACCGACGACAAGGATGAACGGCACCTTTTGCAGGGAATGCTCCCGGATTTTATACGTGATCTTTTCGTTGCGCAAATCGCATTCGACCCTAAGTCCTTGATTCCGCAGCGTTTTGGTCACCTGGGCAGCATATTCGGCTTGGGCATCGGTGATGTTGAGCACCGTCGCCTGCACCGGGGCCAGCCACACGGGCAAGGCGCCGGCGTGCTGCTCGATCAGGATGCCGATGAAGCGCTCCAGGCTCCCGACGATGGCCCGGTGGAGCACCACGGGCCGGTGGCGGGCACCGTCTTCGCCCACGTACTCGGCGTCCAGACGCTCGGCGAGGTTGAAGTCCACCTGCATGGTGCCGCACTGCCACTGGCGGCCGATGGCGTCCTTGAGGGTGTACTCGATCTTCGGACCGTAGAACGCTCCGTCGCCAGGCGCGACCGTGAATTCGCAACCGCTGCGTCGCAGCGACTCCATCAAGGCGTGCTCCGCCTTGTCCCAGAGCTCGTCCGACCCGATGCGGGCCGCCGGGCGCGTCGCGACCTTGTAGATGATCTCGGTGAAACCGAAGTCCCGGTAGACCCTCTGCAGCAGCGTCGTGAAGGCCTCGCACTCGGGCAGGATGTGGTCCTCGGTGCAGAAGATGTGCCCGTCGTCCTGCGTGAAGCCGCGCACGCGCATGATGCCATGCAGGCCGCCCGTCGGCTCGTTGCGGTGGCACTGCCCGAATTCGCCGTAGCGCAGCGGCAGGTCGCGGTAGCTCTTGACGCCCTGCTTGTAGATCAGCACATGGCCCGGGCAGTTCATCGGCTTGAGCGCGTAGTCGCGCTTTTCCGACTCCGTGACGAACATGTTCTCGCGGTACTTATCCCAGTGGCCGGTCTTCTCCCACAGCGTCTTGTCCAGCAGCTGCGGCCCCTTGACCTCCTGGTAGCCGTTGTCACGGTAGACACGCCGCATGTACTGCTCGACCTCCTGCCAGACCGCCCAGCCTCGGGGGTGCCAGAACACGACGCCCGGAGCGTGATCGTCGATGTGGAACAGGTCGAGCTCCCTGCCGAGCCGGCGATGATCCCGCTTCTCAGCCTCTTCCAGCATGTGCAGGTACTGCTGCAGCTCCTCCTTGGTGGCCCAGGCGGTGCCGTAGATGCGCTGCAGCTGCTCGTTGCGATGGTCGCCGCGCCAGTAGGCGCCGGCCACCTTCATCAGCTTGAAGTGCTTCAGCTTACCCGTGCTCGGCACGTGGGGGCCCCGGCACAGGTCCTCGAACTTCCCCTCTCGATAGAGAGAGACCTCCTCACCGGACGGGATGCTTTCGATGATCTCGGCCTTGTAGTGCTCGCCCAGCTCCTTGAAGTAGCGTACCGCCTCGTCGCGCGGGAGCACGCGGCGCTCGACCTTCTCGTCCTTCTTGGCGAGCTCGGCCATCTTCTTCTCGATGGCCGACAAGTCCTCGGGCGTGAACGGCCGCTTGTACGCGAAGTCGTAGTAGAAGCCGTTCTCGATGACCGGGCCGATGGTCACCTGCGCGTCGGGGAACAGCTCCTTGACCGCGTACGCCAACAGGTGCGCCGTCGAGTGACGAATGATCTCCAGGCCGTCGGGGTCCTTGTCGGTCACGATGGCCAGCGCCGTGTCCTGCTCGATGCGGTAGCTGGTGTCCACCAGCCGGGCCTCCTGCCCGTGGCCGATGCGCCCGGCGAGCGCCGCCTTCGCCAGGCCCGGCCCGATGGAAGCGGCCACCTCGGCCACCGTCACCGGGCCGGGATATTCACGTTTGGAACCGTCGGGAAGCTGCACAGAAACCATCGATGACCTCTCGATCCGTCGCTCGCCGCGACGAGCGGACAACAAAAAAGCGCGGTGGGTGCACCGCGCTTCTTGTAGGGGGCAGGCAAGAACCAGCCAGGCACGCCGCGGTGACCACTACTCCTTGATGAAGAAGGTGGTAGTTCGCGGTGTCATAACCCGTGGTGCCTTTCTCGCTCTTGCTGCAGGTGGATGTACGGTGCCTATTGTAGCGGGGCGTCTTGCGCACCGCAAAAAAAGCCCGGCGGGCGCAAGGCCGGCCGGGCAAAGCATCCACGAGATGCGGTTGGAGCTTCTCACAGCTGGGGCGGCGCGAAGCCGCCGAAGCAGGAGACGGAGGTCGAGGATCAGCCGTGCTTCTTGTCGAAGAACTGCTCGTCCTCGGTCGAGCCCTTGAGCGCGGCCGTGGAGGCCTCGCGCTCGATGGTGGTGGTGACGGCATCGAAGTAGCCGGTGCCCACCTCGCGCTGGTGCTTGACGGCAGTGAAGCCCTTTTCGGCGGCGGCGAATTCCTTCTCCTGCAGCTCGACGAAGGCGCTCATCTGGTTGCGGGCATAGCCGTAGGCCAGCTCGAACATCGAGTAGTTCAGGCTGTGGAAGCCGGCCAGCGTGATGAACTGGAACTTGTAGCCCATCGCGCCCAGCTCGCGCTGGAACTTGGCGATGGTGGCGTCGTCCAGGTTCTTCTTCCAGTTGAACGACGGCGAGCAGTTGTAGGCCAGGAGCTTGCCGGGGAACTGCTTGTGGATCGCCTCGGCGAACTTCTTCGCGTACACCAGGTCGGGCTTGCCGGTCTCGCACCAGATCATGTCGGCGTACGGCGCGTAGGCCAGGCCGCGCGAGACGGCCTGCTCGAGGCCGGGCTTGGTGCGGAAGAAACCTTCCACCGTGCGCTCACCGGTGCAGAACGGCTTGTCGTTGTCGTCGATGTCGCTCGTGATGAGGTCGGCGGCCTCGGCGTCGGTGCGCGCGATCAGCACAGTGGGCACGCCCATGACATCGGCCGCCAGACGGGCCGCGACGAGCTTGCTGACGGCCTCACGGGTCGGCACGAGCACTTTGCCGCCCATGTGGCCGCACTTCTTCACGGAGGCCAGCTGGTCCTCGAAGTGCACACCGGCCGCACCGGCCTCGATCATGGCCTTCATCAGCTCGAACGCGTTCAGCACGCCGCCGAAGCCCGCTTCCGCGTCGGCCACGATGGGGGCGAAGTAGTCGACATCGTTCTTGCCTTCAGACCACTGGATCTGGTCGCAGCGCTGGAAGGTATTGTTGATGCGACGCACGACGGCCGGCACCGAGTTGGCCGGGTACAGCGACTGGTCGGGGTACATCTCGCCGGCCAGGTTCGCATCGCCGGCCACCTGCCAGCCGGACAGGTAGATGGCCTTGAGGCCGGCCTTGACCTGCTGCATGGCCTGGTTGCCGGTGAGCGCGCCGAGGGCGTTCACGAAGGGCTCGGTGTTGACGAGGCTCCACAGCTTCTCGGCCCCACGCTTGGCCAGCGTGTGCTCGATCTGCAGCGAACCGCGCAGGCGCACCACGTCGGCCGCGGTGTAGCCGCGCTTGATGCCCTTCCAACGGGGGTTCTCGGCCCACTCCTTCTCCAGGGCCGCCACTTGTTGCTCGCGAGTCAGGTTCGTCATGAACGCCTCCAGTGCCTAAGAAGAAAAGCAATTTCGATGGCGATAGCTTAGAGGCGCTCCCCGCGCGCTGAGAACACTTATGTCTTATAGAAGAGTCAGTTCATTTTTCTTGAAATTCAAGGACTTAGCGTTTGCATTTCGCAATGAGGAAGCGGTTTTTCCACCTTGGAAAATTTTGCTGCCCTGCAACAGAGGCCCATCTCATATGACGAAACGTTTTTCTCGCTATGCGCAATGCGAGGCATGCAGCAGCCAGTCTCCGGGGGAAAGCGGCTCGCGTCCTTCGGCGTAGCGGGGATTGAGCTCGTAGACCAGGCAGCGCAGCCGCTGGCGCCCCACCTCCACGTCCACCACCCGCTTCAGGTATTCGTCCCGCTGCTCGGGGTAGAGCTCTTCGATGCCGTCCAGCACAGGTTCGAGGTCGGGGGCGAACCGGTACACCTCTCCTTCCACCCAGTCCGCCGTGTCGTCGAGGACGACACCGGGGTAGCCGCCGAAGCCGTACATGCGGCCCCTCAGGCGCGCCATGCCGATGAACACAGGGGGAGGCTGCAAGCGAGTGATGTCGTTCGCTCCGCCGCGGCGGAGGGTTCCATAGACGAAGACGTGCTCCACGCCGCTGGGCACGTGAAGGGCAAGGGGACCCGTCATCGAACCTCCAGGGCGGTCGTGCGCTTCACCGTGCGCAACACCAGCATCGAGTTGGACCGGACGATCCCGGGCAGCCGAGCCAGGACCTCGGTATGGAACGACTCCAGGTCGGCGGCATCCCGGTACGTGAACCGCAGGAGATAGTCGTTGCTGCCGGCCACGTAGTAGCAGTCGAGGATGGACGGCTCGGCTTTCACGGCCGCCTCGAAGGCGCTCATAGCCTCAGGGGTGATGCGCTCCAGGTTCACGATGGTGAAGGACGTGCCCGGCTGCCCGACCGCGCGAGGGTCGAGCAAGGCCACATAGCGTGCGATCCCCCCTTCCTCCTCCAGCCGCTTGACCCGCCGCAGGCACGCCGAAGGCGAAAGGTGGACCCGTTGCGCGAGCTCCTGGTTCGACAGGCGGGCGTCGTGCTGCAGGATCTGCAGGATCTGCCGGTCGATGGCATCGAGTTGCGTGGAGGGACGAGCAGGCGGCATGGGCTGTCGTGGGGAACGGTCCTTTGCGAATGATATTGCGTAGGGCGAGCCGTCTCGGTACGAACGCGCACACACATTGCGTGGCGGCCTCACTAGACTCCCTCGAGGGGCGCTCTTTGCGTGCCCCACGACCCCGCCCGAGATGACAGGAGACGCGCATGCGCACTGAGTTCGACGCTTACTGGATGCCCTTCACGGCCAACCGTCAGTTCAAGAAAGCCCCCCGTCTGCTGGCGCGCGCCGAGGGGATGCACTACTACACCCCGGATGGGCGCAAGGTACTCGACGGCGTCGCAGGTCTGTGGTGCGTCAATGCGGGCCACGCGCGGCCGCGGATCGTGGAGGCCATCCGCGCCCAGGCGGGCGAGATGGACTATGCGCCGCCCTTCCAGATGGGCCATCCGAAAGCATTCGAGTTGGCCGAACGACTGGTGCAGCTCACCCCGCCGGGACTGAACCGCGTCTTCTACACCAACTCGGGCTCCGAGTCGGTCGAGACGGCACTCAAGATGGCGATCGCCTACCACCGCGTGCGCGGCGAGGGCCAGCGCACGCGGTTGATCGGGCGCGAGCGCGGCTACCACGGCGTCAACTTCGGCGGGATCTCGGTGGGCGGGATCGTGGCCAACCGACGGATGTTCGGCACGCTGCTGGCCGGCGTGGATCACATCCGGCACACGCACGATCCCCAACGCAACGCGTTCTCACGCGGTCAGCCGGCGCACGGCGCGGAGTTCGCCGACGACCTCGAACGGCTGATCGCCTTGCATGACGCCTCGACGATCGCCGCTGTCATCGTGGAGCCGGTGGCCGGCTCCACCGGCGTGCTGATCCCACCCCAGGGCTACCTTCAGCGGCTGCGCGAGATCTGCGACAAGCACGGCATCCTGCTCATCTTCGACGAGGTCATCACCGGCTTCGGCCGGCTGGGTACCCCCTTCGCCGCGCAGCGCTTCGGCGTCACGCCGGACATCATGACCGTGGCCAAGGGCATCACCAACGGCTGCGTCCCGATGGGCGCGGTGTTCGTGAAGCAGGAGATCCACGACACCTTCATGCAGGGTCCGGAGCACCTCATCGAGTTCTTCCACGGCTACACCTACTCCGCCCACCCGCTCGCTTGCGCCGCCGGGCTCGGGACGTTGGATACCTATGCCGAGGAGGGCCTGCTCGAGCGAGGCAGCGGGGAGCTCGAGTCCTACTTCGAGAATGCCGTCCACTCGCTCAAGGGGCTGCCGCGCGTGATCGACATCCGCAACATCGGCCTCGTCGGCGCGATCGAGCTCGAGCCCATCCCGGGGGAGCCGGCCAAGCGCGCGTTCCAGGTGTTCCTCGATTGCTGGGAACGCGGCGTGCTGATCCGCACGACCGGAGACACGATTGCCCTGTCGCCGCCCCTGATCATCGAGAAGTCGCAGATCGACCAGATCGTCGACACGCTGCGAGGTGCGCTTCAGCGTGCGGCCTGAGCGGCGGCCATAGCGCCGCGCACCGCTTCGCCGGCCCTGCAGGCGCGGTCGGCGAAGCTCCTCCACGCCAAGAACGAGCGCTGCGGCGCCGCTACCATCCTTGCCCATGCCTTTCCTGTCTCGTTCACTCGCATCTTCCGCCCACTCCACGGTTCCCTGGGTGTCCTATGCGTGCCTGGCCTCGAGCATGGCGCTCGTGGGCAGTTATGTCGGCCTGTCCAAGTTGCTGGTGGCGGTGTTCCCTGTGATGCTGCTGGCCTGGCTGCGCTTCGGCATCGCCGCCGTCGCGATGGCGGGCTGGGTGCGCCGACAGCCCGGCGAAAGCCGCTTGAGCCGGCGCGACCGGTGGCTGCTGTTCTGGGAGTCGTTCTTCGGGAACTTCCTGTTCTCGGTGTGCATGCTGTTAGGCGTCTCGATGACCTCGGCGCTGGCGGCCGGGGTAATCATGGCCGCCATTCCCGCTGTCGTGGCGGTGTTCTCGTGGGCGCTGCTCAAGGAGCGGATCTCCGGGCCGGTGAAGCTCGGCATCGCGTGTGCGGTGGCGGGGATCGCCCTGTTGTCACTGGGCAAGTCCGACGCGCAGGCCGGAGCAGCTCAGGTGTCCCTGCTAGGCAATCTGCTCCTGTTCGCCGCTGTCTGCTGCGAGGCGCTGTACGTGGTGATCGGCAAGCAATTGACGGGCAATGTGTCTGCCAAGCGCATCAGCGCACTCGTGAACCTGTGGGGGTTCGCCTTGGTGACGCCGTTCGGTGCGGCGCTGGCTTGGCAGTTCGATTTCTCGGCGGTGAGTGCCGGCTCCTGGGGCCTGCTCGTCTTCTACTCGTTGGCGGCCAGCATGATCACCGTGTGGCTGTGGATGACGGGCCTGAAGCATGTGCCCGCGGCCTCCGCGGGTGTGTTCACCGTGCTGCTGCCGGTGAGCACCGCGCTCGTCGGTGTCGGGCTCCTCGGCGAGCGATTCACCGGGCTGCACGCCGTGGCCTTCGGCCTGGCACTCGCCGGCGTCATCCTCGCCACGTGGTCCGGCCGCCGGGCCTCTTGAAGAGGCCGCCCTGCCCGGCCGCCTCACCGTGCCCGGTCACTCCACGAGGGCACGGGCCCCGCGGAGGGCCTCCTGCGCCCGCTGCCAGACCTCGGCGGGCTTGTGGTGCTTGAGGGAGTGGTCCGACCACACCTGGCGCCAACGCCTGGCGCCCGGCTGTCCGTTGCGCAACCCCAGCACATGGCGCATCACGTGGGGCCAGGGCACGCCCAGGCTCTGCTGCCGCTCGCAGTAGCGCACCATGGCCTCCTCGACCTCGTCTTTGTCGACGGGAGGCCGCGACTCGCCGAAGAAGCGCTGATCCCATACCGCGAGCGCATAGGGCTCGTGGTAGGCGTGGCGGCCAACCATGGCGCCGTCCACGCGGGCGAGTTCGGCCTCGATCTGGTCGCCGCTCACCAACCCGCCGTTGAGAACGATCGTCAGCTGCGGGAAGTCCTCCTTGAGCCGCCGCACGATCTCGTAACGCAAGGGCGGTATCTCGCGGTTCTCCTTCGGGCTCAAGCCCTGCAACCAGGCGTTGCGCGCGTGGACGATGAAAACCTCGCACCCTGCATCGGCGACGGTGCCGACGAAATCTCGCACGAACTCATAGCTCTCCACACGGTCGATGCCGATGCGGTGCTTGACGGTCACGGGCAGGCTGACCGCATCGCGCATGGCCTTCACGCAATCGGCCACGAGCTGCGGCTCTCTCATCAGGCAGGCCCCGAAGGCTCCGCGCTGCACCCGCTCACTGGGGCAACCGCAGTTGAGGTTGATCTCGTCGTAGCCCCACCGCTGCGCGAGCCGCGCACAGACGGCGAGGTCGGCCGGCTCACTGCCGCCGAGCTGCAGCGCCACGGGGTGCTCACTCGCATCGAACCCGAGGTGTCGCGGCACGTCGCCATGCAGCAGCGCACCCGTGGTGACCATCTCGGTGTACAGGCGCGTGCGCTGAGTCAGCAGGCGGTGGAAGTAGCGGCAATGCCTGTCAGTCCAATCGAGCATGGGCGCCACGCTCAGGCGCCAGGGGTTGATCGGACGATGAGTAGGTGGGGGCGACACGAGGCGTATCCGTGAGGCTTTCCATGAGGGAAACCCCAGATTGTCGCCTGGAGCCCGGCAGGGCGGGCGATGTCGCCTGGATACCCCTGCCCTCCCGTGCCGGATCGCCGTGCAGCGTCGCGCGGCGCAGAAGGATCAGCACCGCGTCACGGCTGGTCGTCATGGCGAACAAGGTCCAGAACACGATGCCGGCCAGCTTTTGCACTTCTTCGACGAGCACGACATCCCGGTGGTCCATCCCGGGGGCCAGCTTCATGCCCGCAAGATCGACCAGGGTGCTCCCGCCGAAGAAGGCCAGGCTGAGGCCGAGGAAGAGCCACCGGTAGTTCCGGATGCGAGGCAAGGTGCTCGCGACGAACACGACGAGCCACAGCGCGTGCAGGCCGAAGACGACCTTCTCGCCTGACTGCAAGCCGAGTTGGCCGGCATGCTCGTGGATCATGAAAAGATCGTCGAGGCAGGCGAAGGCCGAGTAGCTGCCACCGAGCCACAAGCATCTGAGCAAGGCAGGCGGCGCCAGGGGCCGTGCCAAGGCGTAGGCGAACCAGTACCAGGCCGCGGCCACCGCCCAGGAAAGGATGCCAAGATTCGAGATCGCGCCGAACCAGGGAGGCTGCCCGGCAATGGCATTGGTGTCGCGGACCAAGTCGAAACTGTGGACGACCTGATGAGCCTGCAGCAGGAGCATGACGGCCGTCACCGCACCGAGTACGGCCATCACGATGAGAGAGGCGGTCAGGTCGTCCTTCAACTGGCGCACAGCGATCCTCGGTCCGTCGACCCTCCCCGGCTCGCGCCCAGTCCCCCTCCCTCATCCCTTCACGGATGTGTCCATGACGGCAACGTAAAGCACCGAGCAAGCGCCCGGAGTTTCAGGATGTTGCAGCGATCGAGTCGGTCGAACGGCCGTCTTCGCGGAGGGCGGCCTACGCCAAGTCCTTCAGAGGATGCGCGTGGACGGGCCAGGGGCTGCGGAAGAACTCCTGCACGGTCTGCGTCGTCACCCCCTCGATGGTGGCGGGGTTCCAGCGCGGGGCATGATCCTTGTCCACGGCGAGTGCGCGAATGCCTTCCACCGTCTCGCTGGCCGCGCCCGGCCGCAGGTGGAAACAATGACGGACGAGGTCGCGTTCCATGCGCAGGTCTTCGGCGAGCGACATACCGCGGGCGCGGCGGACTTGTTCGAGCGTCACCGCCTGCATCAGGGGTGAACGCTTCTGCAGTGCCGCCAGCACCGACAGGGCCCACTCGGAACCTTCGGCCTCGAGCGCCCGGTAGATCGATGGCACGTCCGCCTCGGCGAAGCACCGGTCGATCGCTTCGCGGTGCAGGGCGACCGCCCGCTGCGCGTCTGTGTGCAGGAGAGCCCGGCCTTGCCGAAGCAGCGCGTCGGCGCCTTCACGAGAGGCCTCGACGAGGGCGGCCAGGAAGCTCTCACGCTCGGTGCTGGGCAGATGGCCGTCGGCCAGCCCCCACTCCACCGCATCGCCAGCACCGAGCACTTGCCCGGTCAAGGCGAGGAACTCGCCCACCCGTCCCGGGCACCGGGCGAGGAACCAACCCCCGCCCACGTCGGGGAACAGGCCGATGTTGGTCTCTGGCATCGCCATCTTCGTGCGCTCGGTGACGACGCGAAGGCGCGCGCCCTGGCTGATCCCCATGCCCCCGCCCATCACCACGCCATCCATCCACGCGATGTAGGGCTTGGGGTAACGGTGGATGAGGTGGTTCAGCCAGTACTCCTCGGTGAAGAAGTCCTCCAGGCGGGGGTCGCCGGCGAGCGCGGCCTGGTGAAAGAAGCGGATGTCGCCGCCTGCGCAGAACGCCACGCTCTTGCCCTCTTCCAATGCACCCTGAACGAACACCCCGGCGATGGAGGGATCGTCCCGCCACGCGAGCAGTGCCGTGGTGAGGTCGCGGATCATGCCCAGCGACAATGCGTTCAGAGCCTGCGGTCGCCGAAGCGTGAGCACGCCGACCCGTTCGCGAACGTCGGCCTCCACATGGCCGCCGGAATGCACCAGAGCAAGAGTCATGGAGTCTCCTTCATGGTCCCAAGGTGTCGTCAGGAAAGGTCGGGGCGCAAGGCCCGGCGTCGCAGTCCCAGCCACTCGTTGAAGGCCAGGGCCCCCAGCACGAGCGCGCCGCCGCCGACCACGTGCACCGAGGGCGCTTCGTGGGCCCCCAGCCAAGCCCAGGCGACGCCGAACACCACTTCCAGCAACCCGAGCAGCGCCACCTCGGCGGCGGGCAGGATGCGAGCGACCTGCACCGCGAGCAAGCACGGCACCGCGAGCTGGAACACACCCAGCGTGGCGAGCCACCCCAGATCGCGGCCCGACGCCTGGAACGGCAGGGCCAGCGGCAAGGTCGCCGCGGCGGAGAGCACGGCGCCGATGAACACCGCGGGCAGCATGTCCTGCCCGGCGCCACTCGTCCGGTGCGAGGCTCGCTGGATCACCGTCCAGTTGACCGCCGCCGCGAGGGGCACGCCGAGCGCCACCACGGTGCCGAGCAGGTGACGCGCATCGGCGCTGCTGAACTCCTGACCGTACATCCAGGCAATGCCGGCGCCGGCGACCGCGATCGCCCACCAGGTGCGCACAGACAGCCGGGCCCCCAGGGTCAGCCGCGCCAGCAGAGCGGTCATGAGCGGACCGAGGGCCATCGTGACGAGCACGTTCGCCACAGTGGTCAGCGTCAGCGCCACCATGAAGCAGGTGTACATGACGGCCCACATGACGCCCGACAGCCACAGGCCCCAGCCGCCCTGGCGCAGCGACAAGAACAGGCCTCGCCCCCGCCAGACGAGCATCACCACCGCCATGCAGCAGGCGTTGAAGAAGCTGCGCCAGAAGGTGACCTCGAACGAGCGCGCGGCCTCGAGCTGCCGCGTGACCACCCCCGCGATGCTCCACAGCAGCGTGACCACGATCATCACCGCGGCCGCCTGGCCGTGGCTCAAGCGCCAGGGCTCGACGGGCGCACCGTCAAGCCGCTTCGCGCTGGGCCCGGCGCCGCTCATGTTCCTTCAGGAAGCGTTTGCGGATGCGGATCGACTTCGGGGTGATCTCCACCAACTCGTCGTCGTCGATGAACTCGACCGCGTACTCGAGCGTGAGCTCGATCGGCGGCGTGAGCCGGATCGCCTCGTCCTTGCCCGAGGCGCGGAAGTTGGTGAGCTGCTTGGTGCGCACGGGATTGACGACGAGATCGTTCTCACGGCTGTGAATGCCGATCACCATGCCCTCGTAGAGCGGGTCGCCCGGCTTGACGAACATACGGCCCCGGTCGTCGAGCTTGCCGAGCGCATAGGTCACCGCCTCGCCGTCGTCTTGGCTGATGAGCACGCCGTTCTTGCGCCCGGCCAGCTCGCCCTTGTAGGGCTCGTAGCCGTCGAAGATGTGGCTCATGAGACCCGTGCCGCGCGTGAGGTTCAAGAACTCGGTCTGGAAGCCGATCAGGCCCCGGGCCGGCACTCGGTATTCGAGCCGCACCCGGCCTCGACCGTCCGACTCCATGTTGACCAATTCGCCCTTGCGTTCGCCGAGCGCCTGCATCACGCCGCCCTGATGCTGCTCCTCGATGTCCACGGTGAGCAGTTCGATCGGCTCGTGACGCACGCCGTCGATCTCCTGGAACACGACCCGCGGGCGCGAGACGGCCAGCTCGTAGCCCTCGCGACGCATGTTCTCGAGGAGGATGGTCAGATGCAACTCGCCGCGGCCCGAAACTTCGAACACGCCGTCCTCCTCCGTCTCGCGCACACGCAACGCGACGTTGGATTGCAACTCGCGGTCGAGCCGGTCCTTGATCTGGCGGCTCGTCACGTACTTGCCCTCCCGCCCGGCCAAGGGCGACGTGTTCACGCAGAAGTTCATCGTCAGCGTCGGCTCGTCCACCTTCAGCATGGGCAGCGGACGCGGTTCGTCCGGTGACGTGAGGGTCTCGCCGATGCCGACGTCCTCGATGCCGTTGATGAGGACGATGTCACCCGGCCCGGCGCTGTCGGCCAACCGGCGTTCGAGGCCTTCGAACTTCAGCACCTGGTTGACCCTCGCCCGACGAGGCTCGCTGTCGGGCCCGGCATAGACGGCCACCTCCTGGAGCGGCTTCAGCGTTCCGCTGTTGATGCGGCCGATGCCGATGCGGCCCACATAACTCGAATAATCGAGCGAGCAGATCTGGAGCTGCAAAGGTGCCTGGGCGTCGCCCTCGTGCGGCGGCACGTGCTTCAGGATGGCATCGAAGAGGGGTGCCATGTCGGTGCCGACCTCGCCCTGCGTCAGCGTCGCCCAGCCGTTCAGCCCGGAGGCGTACACCACCGGGAAGTCGAGTTGCTCCTCGTTGGCGCCCAGCTTGTCGAACAAGTCGAACGTGGCGTTGATGACGAAATCCGGGCGCGCGCCCGGGCGGTCGACCTTGTTCACGACGACGATGGGCTTCAGGCCCAGGCCCAGTGCCTTCTTCGTGACGAAGCGCGTCTGGGGCATGGGCCCCTCGACGGCATCGACCAGCAACAGCACGCCGTCCACCATCGAAAGAACCCGCTCGACCTCGCCGCCGAAGTCGGCGTGGCCCGGCGTGTCGACGATGTTGATGTGCGTGTCCTTCCAGCGCACGGCACAGTTCTTGGCGAGGATGGTGATGCCGCGCTCTCGTTCGAGGTCGTTGCTGTCCATCACCCGCTCGGCCACTTGCTGGTTCTCACGGAAGGTGCCGGACTGCCTCAGCAGTTGGTCGACCAGGGTGGTCTTGCCGTGGTCGACGTGGGCGATGATGGCGATGTTGCGTATCGGTCTGCTCATGATGGGGGGGCCGGCGGTCACCGGCTCGTTCGGGTGTGGAGGATGGCTTCCACCTCCACGGGACTCAAAAGGCGCAGCGGGATCAGATCGCCCGCCTTCACGCGAGCGGTGCCGAGGAACGCCGCCGGCTGCGGTCCGTACACCCGGACGAGCTCGTCGTCCGGATGGTCGATCTTGCGGCGCATGCCGCTGAGAAAGCGCCCCGTCTCCTCGGCGCTCAGGCGCACGACGGGCCGATCGGCCACCAGCGCGTCCACGGGCAGCATCCGCGCTTCGATGGCGTCGGCGCCGGCGTCCTCGAGAGTGACGAGCGCCACGGCCCCCTCGAGGCCCAACGCCCCACTGGAAATGCGCCTGAGCGCCACGAGGTGCGCGCCGCAGCCCAGCGCCTCGCCGATGTCTTGCGCGAGCGTGCGCACGTAGGTGCCTTTGCTGCAGCGCACCTCGATCTCGAGCCGCTCGCCGTTCCAGTCCACCAGCCGCAGCGCGTGGATCGTGACACGGCGGGCCTCCCGTTCGACCTCCAGCCCGGCGCGCGCGTACTCGTAGAGCGCTTTGCCATCGCGTTTGAGGGCCGAATGCATCGGGGGCACTTGCTCGATCGGACCGAGGAACTGCCTGATCGCCGCCTCGATCTTCTCGAGGGTGAGTTGCACCGGCCGGGTGCGCAGCACTTCGCCTTCGGCGTCCCCCGTGGTCGTCGTCACGCCCAGCTGCATGACCGCCCGGTACCCCTTGTCGGCCTCCAGCCCGAGCTGCGCGAACTTGGTCGCTGCACCGAAGCACAACGGCAGCAAGCCCGTGGCCAACGGATCCAAGGTTCCGGCATGGCCCGCCTTCTCGGCGCGCAGGAGGCGACGCACGCGCTGCAACGCGTCGTTGCTCGACAGGCCCAGGGGCTTGTCGAGGAGCAGGACGCCATGAACCACCCGCTTGGGGCGGCGGCCGGGAGCGGGCGCGACGGAAGGAGCGCGAACGTGCACGGTCGGTCAGTCCTTCGCGCGCTCGGCGTTCGCCCGTGCGATCAGCGCGTTGAGGTCGGCGGCGCGTTCGGTCGTGCGGTCGAAAACGAAATGCAGTGTCGGCACGGTGTGGATCTGCAAGCGCTTGAACAGCCCGTTGCGCAGAAACCCCGCGGCCTCGTTCAGCCCTTCCTCGCACTGCTGCGGGTCCCCGACCAGCACCGAGAAGTACACCTTCGCATGGGCGTAGTCGGGCGAGACCTCCACGGCGTTGATCGTCACCATGCCGATGCGTGGGTCCTTCAGTTCGCGGATCAGCTCCGACACGTCGCGTTGGATCTGGTCCGCCACCCGGAAGCTGCGATTCGGAATCGATCTCTTGTGTCTCATCGTGAACCTCCAAACGGGAAGCCCCGCGGGGGCGGGGCTTCGAGGCGGCGCCCACTCCCTCGGCTCGGGACTGGCGCGGATGCGGCCCTGGCGACCGGTGACGGCCGTCAGGGCCGGGGCTCCGTGGTGCCAGAGGGCCTCATCACAGCGTGCGTGCCACTTCCTTGATCTCGAAGAACTCCAGCTGGTCGCCTTCGGCGATGTCGTTGTAGTTCTTGATGCTCAGACCGCACTCGAAGCCCTCCTTCACTTCGCGGACATCGTCCTTGAAGCGCTTGAGCGAATCGAGCTCGCCGGTGTAGATCACCACGTGGTCGCGCAGCAGGCGCAGGCGCGCGTTGCGACGCACGACGCCGGAGGTGACCATGCAACCTGCGATCGAGCCCACCTTGGAGATGCGGAACACCTGGCGGATCTCCGCCGTGCCGATGACCTCTTCCTTCTGCTCGGGAGCCAGCAGGCCGGACATCGCCGCTTTGATCTCATCCACCGCGTCGTAGATGATGTTGTAGTAGCGGATGTCCACCCCGTTGTGCTCGGCCAGCTTGCGGGCGCCCGCATCGGCCCGCACGTTGAAGCCGATGATGACGGCCTTCGACGCCAGTGCCAGGTTGACGTCGCTCTCGCTGATACCACCGACCGCCGCGTGCACGATCTGCACCTTGACCTCGTCGGTCGAGAGCTTGAGCAGCGAGGCGGACAGCGCCTCCTGGGAGCCCTGCACGTCGGCCTTGATGATGAGCGGAAGCGTCTTGACCTCGCCCTGCCCCATCTGCTCGAACATGTTCTCGAGCTTGGCGGCCTGCTGCTTGGCCAGCTTGACGTCGCGGTACTTGCCCTGACGGAAGGTCGCGATCTCGCGGGCCCGACGCTCGTCGGACAGCACGATGAACTCGTCACCCGCCTGCGGCACCTCGGTCAAGCCTTGGATCTCCACCGGAATGGACGGACCGGCCTCCTGCGTCTGCCGGCCGTTCTCGTCGAGCATCGCCCGCACCCGCCCGTAGCTGGCACCGGCCAGCACCACGTCGCCGCGCTTGAGCGTGCCCGACTGCACCAGCACCGTGGCCACGGGGCCCCGGCCTTTGTCCAGGCGTGCTTCGATCACCAACCCCTTGGCAGGAGCGTCCTTGGCCGCCTTCAGTTCCAGGACCTCGGCCTGGAGCAGCACGTTCTCGAGCAGCTCGTCGATGCCCTGGCCGGTCTTGGCGGAGACGGGCACGAACGGCGAATCGCCACCGTACTCTTCCGGCACCACCTCCTCGGCCACCAGTTCCTGTTTGACGCGGTCGGGGTTTGCCTCGGGCTTGTCGATCTTGTTCAGGGCGACGACGATCGGCACGCCGGCCGCCTTGGCGTGATGGATGGCCTCACGCGTCTGGGGCATCACGCCGTCATCGGCGGCGACCACCAGGATCACGATGTCCGTCGCCTTGGCGCCACGTGCCCGCATGGCCGTGAAGGCCTCGTGACCCGGCGTGTCGAGGAAAGTCACCGTCCCGCGGGGCGTGTCCACGTGGTAGGCCCCGATGTGCTGCGTGATGCCACCCGCCTCGCCCGCGGCCACGCGCGTGCGCCGGATGTAGTCGAGCAGCGACGTCTTGCCATGGTCGACGTGGCCCATGACGGTCACCACGGGCGGGCGAGGCAGGGCCTCGGCACCTTGGGCCGCCGCATGCTCCTCCAGGAAGGCCTCCGGATCGTCGAGCTTGGCGGCCAGCGCCTTGTGCCCCATCTCCTCGACCACGATCATGGCGGTTTCCTGGTCCAGGGCCTGGTTGATGGTGACCATCTGGCCGAGCTTCATCAGCTGCTTGATGACCTCCGAGGCCTTGACCGACATCTTGTGCGCCAACTCGGCGACGGTGATCGTCTCGGGCACGTGCACTTCGATGGTTTGCGGCTCGCTCGGCGGCACGAAGGTCGAGCCGCCCTCGCGCTCGCCGCGCTTGCCTCCGCCCTTGGCCGGCGCGCGCCAGCCGGAGCGGCTCGCGGCGCCCAGGGTGTCACCCCGCGTCTTGAGGGCCCGGCGCTTGGCGGCATCATCCGCCCAGCTGGACGACAGCTTCTCGGACTTGACGGACTTCTTGTCGCCCGGCTTCGCGGCAGCCGGGGCCGCTGCGGGCGCGCCTGCGCCGGCGGCCGTCTTGGGCTTGTGAATCGTGCCCTTGATGCCTTCCTTGGCCGCTTCGGGCTTGGGTTTTTCTTCTTCCGGCTTCTTGGCGGTCAGCACCTTCTTGGGCGCAGCCATCATCGCGCGGATCGCCGCCGCCTCGGCCTCGGCCGCGCGCCGGCGGCGCTCGAGGTCGGCCAGACGCTGCTTCTCCTCGGCCTCGATGTCGGCCGCCTTGACCACCCGCAGCCCGGGCTTGGGCCCCTCGGCCGGTGCAGGTGCAGGTGCAGGTGCCGGTGCGGGCGTCGGGGCGGAAGCCGGCGACGGTGCGGCGGCAGGCGCGGCCTCGGCCGACGCGGTCACCTCGGCGGGCTCGGCAGCGGCCGGGGCCGGTGCGACGGCTTGCGCGGCGGCGCGTGCTGCAGCCTCGGCGGCAGCACGCTCGGCTTCGCGGCGCGCCTCTTCCTCGCGGGCACGGGCCTCGGCTTCCTCGCGCTCGCGGCGCTCCTGCTCCTCGCGCTGACGCCGCTTCTCGGCCAATTCCTCCTCTTGCCGGCGCAGCAGCTCGGCCTGACGGCGAGCCTCTTCCTCACGGCGTTGGAGTTCGGCCTGATCCACCACCGGGCCGCGCGCAGGCTCGGCGGCAGGCACGGCGAGGGGCTCGTCACGCTTGACGAACACGCGCTTCTTGCGCACCTCCACCTGGATCGTGCGGGCCTTGCCGGAGGCGTCGGCCTGCTTGATCTCGGTGGTGGACTTGCGGGTGAGCGTGATCTTCTTGCGCTCGGTGCCGGCGGTGCCGTGGGCGGAGCGAAGGTAATCGAGCAGACGTTCCTTGTCCGCCTCGGTCAGCGCGTCCTCCGGCGAAGCCTTCGCCACCCCGGCGGCTTTCAGCTGCTCCAGCAGCGTCGTCGCGGGGCGGTTCAGTTCGGCGGCGAACTGTGCGACTGTGGTTACGGCCATTGTGTCAGTCCTTGGGCGAAGCGAGTTCCGTGTGGCAGTTGATGAGGCGGGGTGTGCGAACGACTCAAGCGGCAAACCAATGCTCCCGCGCCTTCATGATCAAGGTCTTGGCCTGGGCTTCGTCGACCCCGGTGATTTCCACCAGCTCGTCGACGGCCAGGTCGGCGAGATCGTCGCGGGTATGGATACCGGCATCCGCCAGCTTGGCGATGAGCTCGGCATTCAACCCCTCGAGATCGCGCAGGTCCTGCGACACTTCCTCGACCTTCTCTTCCTTGGCGATTTCCATCGTGAGCAGCACATCCTTGGCCCGGGTACGCAGCTCGTTGACGGTGTCCTCGTCGAAGGCTTCGATTTCCAGCATCTCCTGAATGGGCACGTAGGCCACTTCCTCCAGGCTGGTGAAGCCTTCCTCGATCAGGATGTTGGCGACTTCCTCGTCGACATCCAGCTTTTCCATGAACAGCTTGCGAACCGCGTTGGTCTCCTCGGCCTGCTTGGCCTCGGATTCTTCGGCCGTCATGATGTTGATGCGCCAGCCGGTGAGCTCGGAAGCCAGGCGCACGTTCTGGCCGCCACGACCGATCGCGATGGCGAGGTTCTCCTCGTCGACCACCACGTCCATCGCGTGCCGCTCTTCGTCGACGACGATGGACTGCACGTTGGCCGGGGCCAGCGCACCGATCACGAACTGCGCCGGGTCCTCGGACCACAACACGATGTCGACGCGCTCGCCGGCCAGCTCGTTGGTGACCGCGTTCACGCGCGAGCCGCGCACGCCCACACAGGTGCCGATCGGATCGACCCGCTTGTCGTGGGAGACGACGGCGATCTTGGCGCGCGAGCCGGGATCGCGTGCGCAGCTCTTGATCTCCAGCAGGCCCTGCTCGATCTCGGGAACCTCCTGGTGGAACAGCTCGATCATGAACTGCGGCGAGCTCCGAGAGAGCATGATCTGCGGGCCGCGGGCGGTGCGGTCGACCTCGAGAATGACGGCCCGCACCCGGTCGCCCGTGCGCAGGTTCTCCTTGGGGATCATCTCGGAGCGCTTGAGACGCCCTTCCACACGCCCGGACTCGACGATGATGTCGCCCTTGTCCATGCGCTTGACGGTGCCCACGAAGATGCGGTCGCCGCGGGCCAGGAAGTCGTTGAGCAGCTGCTCGCGCTCGGCATCACGGATCTTCTGCAGGATGACCTGCTTGGCGGCCTGCGCGCCGATGCGGCCGATGGGCACCGATTCGACCGGCTCCTCGATGTAGTCGTCGACCTCGATGTCGGGGATCTGCTCACGCGCCTCGAACAGCAGGATCTCGGAATCGGGCTGCTGCAAACCGGCTTCGTCCGGCACGACGTGCCAGCGACGGAAGGTCTCGTACTCGCCGGTGTTGCGGTCGATGGACACGCGGATGTCGACCTCGCCCTCGTACAGCTTCTTGGTCGCCGAGGCGAGCGCGGCCTCCACCGCCGCGAACACCACGTCGCGGTCGACGTTCTTCTCGCGCGAGATGGCGTCCACCAGCATCAACAATTCGCGGTTCATGATTACTGACCTCCGTCTTCTTGTTCGTCCGCCCGCGCGCGCGCCGGGTCCGCCTTGCGGCGGCCCTTGAAGTCGATCACCGGCACCAGGCGCGCCTCGCGCACCTCGTCGAGCGAGAAACTCAATGCTTGATCCTGCTTGCCGTCGCTCAGGACGAGCCGCCACCCTTCGCCCTCCGCCTCCAGGACACCGCGGTACTTCTTGCGGCCCTGGAACGGCAGCTTCAGGGTGATGTCCACCTCGTGACCGGCGAAACGCTGATAGTCGGCTGCCTTGCGCAGCGGACGGTCGAGCCCTGGCGAGGAAACCTCGAGGCGCTCGTAATCGACGCCTTCCACCTCCAGCGCATACTGCAGCTGGCGGGTGACGCGCTCGCAATCGTCGACGGTGATGAACTCCCCTTGGGGGTCACCGGGCAACCGGTCGATGAAGACGCGCAAAAGGCCCCGCGAGGACCGCTCGCATTCGACGAGCTCATACCCCAGACCAGCCACCGTCCGTTCGACCAAACCTTGCCAACTCACCGCCTGCCAACTCCTTCTCGCCCACGCTTGGGTGCGGCTCGACCGCCTTGCCGCCACACCCACCCCCAAGCCCACGTGTACACGCCTGCCAAGGAGCCGGAAAATGACCGGCAAGCAAAAAAAATGGGCTGGATTTCTCCGCCCACTGACTAAGACTTAGCGAAAGTTGCATTCTACTCCGCATCCGGCCGCCGAAGCAAGACCTGGGCCTGTGTACGCCCCGGCCGGGCCGGGCTGCCGCCAGACTGGGCACCCTCGTCGAGTACCGCCGGGTACCGAGCCTCAGGACCGGGGCGGCGAAGCCGCATGCGACAATCCGCCGCTCGTGCATTCAACGGAGACACCATGGGATTTCTCGCCGGCAAGCGTCTGCTGATCACCGGTTTGCTGTCCAACCGCTCGATTGCCTACGGCATTGCCAGAGCCTGCCACCGCGAAGGGGCCGAACTGGCCTTCAGCTACGTGGGCGAGCGCTTCAAGGACCGCATCACCGAGTTCGCGCGCGAGTTCGGCTCGGAGCTGGTGTTCGAGTGCGATGTCTCGGACGACGGCCAGATCGAGCGGCTGTTCGCCGAGCTGAAGCAGGCCTGGCCGACGTTCGACGGCTTCGTTCATTCCATCGGTTTCGCCCCCCGCGAAGCGATCGCCGGTGACTTCCTGGACGGCCTGTCGCGCGAGGCTTTCCGCATCGCGCACGACATCTCGGCCTACAGCTTCCCCGCCATGGCCAAGGCCGCGGCGCCGATGCTCAACCCCAACGCGGCCCTGCTCACCCTGACCTACCTGGGCGCCGTCCGCTACGTGCCCAGCTACAACACGATGGGCCTTGCCAAGGCCTCGCTGGAGGCGAGCGTGCGCTACCTGGCCGCCAGCCTGGGCCCCAAAGGGGTGCGTGTCAACGGCATCTCCGCCGGGCCGATCAAGACGCTGGCCGCCTCGGGCATCAAGGGCTTCGGCAAGATCCTGGACGTGGTCGAACAGAATGCGCCCCTGCGCCGCAACATCACCATCGAGGACGTCGGCAATGTGGCCGCCTTCCTGCTGTCCGACCTGGCCGCCGGCGTGACGGCCGAAATCACTTATGTGGACGCGGGTTTCAGCCAGGTGATGGGCGGCGTCCTCGAAGCCCCCGGCACCGGGGAGTGACGGGCGCGCCCGCGCTCCCGCACCCGCGCTCCCGTACCTGCGCGCGAACCGGTGGCAGGCGGCGAGCAGCCGCCCCCCCCTGCGCTTCATAGCGCGTCCAGGATTTCCTTGCGCTTGGCCCGGTACTCCTCCTCGGAGATCAGATCGCGCTCGCGCAACCGCTTGAGCGCTTGCAACCGCTGCTCCTGCTCCTCGTAGAAGTGAGCATCGCGCGGTGCCACGGCCCGGCCCGAGGCAGCCGCCCGGCCGGCTGCAGTCGGCCCGCCGCCCGGTGCACCGGCATTCACCCCGGCAGGTGCTGCAGGCGCAGCGGGGACCGAGGCACCGGCCCGAGCGACGCCGCCCGCAGCCGCTGTGGCCGCGCCCTCCGCGCCGCGAAACACCAACCAGTCCTGCCGCCGCAGCTCGGCCGCACTGCTCGCCAGCGTCACGGAGCCCGGACGCTCCCGGCTGCCGAAGTCGAACTCGGGCAACAGGCGCGAGCCCCGATAGGCGTTGACGAAGTCGAGCCGGGCGTCGTGGACGACGAGGTTCAGCGCGCCCGCGGGCTGCACGAACAGGCGGGCCGTGATGCCGAGTGGCGTCGCCAGCAGCCCGGCATCGCGACGCGACGTGCTGAGCAGGACCACGTCATCGCCCGGGGCGGCGAAAGCGAGTGCCTGGGCCAACGCCACGGGCAGCTCGGCGAGTTCGTCCGCCCCGAAGAGCGGCTCTTGCCGGCCATTGCGCAGGAAGGTGATCGTCTCCATCCAGCGGCGCAGCTGCTCCGGGGTGTACGCCGCCGGGTGCTGATTGGCCTGCGCCTGCGGCTCGCGGGGGACGAGCCGTACCTGTGTGAACTCACGCACCGACCAGACCCGCCGAGGGGTCGCTTCGCCAGGCCCCGCGCCGGCCCCGCCCGCCTCGCCCCGGCCGAACAAGACCTCACGGATACCGGCATGTGCCGGCGGCAAAGCGGCAGTGGCGCCCACCGCCAGGGCCAACGCGAGCATCGCGCGCTTGGGTTGCTTCATCGTGGTCTCCTCTCTTCCTCTCTTTGATGGGCGTGCGCCACGGGACGGGGGCTCGCCCTCGCGATGCCGCGCGCAGGCGGGCACGGTCACACCGGGTCCAGCTCCTCGAGCGCGCGGGCGGCCCCGAGCAAGGCGGGCGTGGGAGCGCACACCACGTAGGTGGGGATCTGCTCCAGGTAGGCCCTGAAGCGCCCCTTGGACTCGAAGCGCTCCCGAAACCGCGAGCGCGCGAACCACTCGCCCAGCCTCGGCACGATCCCTCCTGCGATGTAGACCCCCCCGCGGGCACCGAGCGTGAGAGCGACGTTGCCGGCCACGTTGCCAAGGAAGGCGCAGAACAGTTCCAACGCCTCCACACAGCGGGCGTCGCGTGACTGGAGCGCCCGCTCGGTGACGTGTGCGGCTTCCAGTGGTTGGGCACGCACGCCGTCGAGCTCGCACAGCGCGGTGTAGAGGTGAACGAGCCCCGGGCCCGAAACCGCGCGCTCGGCCGAGACGTGTCCGAAACGCCGGCGCAGCACGCGCAAGACCCCCTCCTCGCGTTCGTCGAAGGGCGCCAGCGTGGCATGTCCGCCCTCGCCTTGCAGCGGGACGTGGCGCCGCCCCCCACAGGGCAACAGGCCCGAGACCCCGAGGCCCGTGCCGGGCCCCACGAGAGCAAGAGGAGCGTCGGCTGCGGGCGCGCCCGCCCCCACCTGCCGCACGCCTTCGGGGCCGAGGACAGGCAGGGACAACGCGAGGGCGGCGAAGTCGTTGAGCACCAACAAGCGCTCCACCCCCAGGCTGCGACGCATGGCGTCGATGGAGAACGACCAGTGGTGATTGGTCATCTGCACCTGGTCGCCGACGACCGGGTTCGCGATCCCGATGGCGATCGAGGCGGGCAAGGGCTTGCGGCGCTCCTCCAGGTAGCGGCAGAGGACCGCCTCCAGCGAGGGATGGTCGGCGCAGCGATACGAGGCGACGTCGCTCAAGGCCGCGCCCGGCGCCTCTACCCAGGCGAATCGCGCGTTGGTTCCACCCACGTCTCCGACGAGGCGTGGATGCGTGAGGGTGGGGGTCATGCAGTCAAGAATGGGTGTAGTTGCACTACACGCTCATCCTACCGCGTCCCTCGGCGACTTGTCCAATGTCGCCGCATCTGCTGCCCATGGCGGGACCGTCAACTTGAAACAGTAGGGGATAACCCTCCTATGCGTGGAGTAGTTCCACTACTAGAGTTCGCGCCGTTGTCCAACTACATCCCTTCTTGTAGTCCTGTTACCAACCCTCCCATGGCTCGCCCTTCCCGCACCTCATTCGGTACCCCCGCCCTCGCCTGCGCAGCAGGGGCGAGGCCGTGTGGCTCGGGCAGCCTGAGCGCGGCCGAACGATTGCACCCGGCTCTGCGATTTCCCACCCTCCGGCCCTCGACGACATGTCGTGCGCCGGTCATTTCCCACCCAAGAACCACGAGGAGTTCACCGATGAGAGGCAAGTTCAAGCTGCTCGCAGCAGCCGCAGCCGTTGCGGGCGCTTTCGGCGCGATGCCGGCGAGCGCGCAGGGTCTGGAGTTCCACGGCTACCTGCGCACGGGCACCGGCTCGAGCAGCGAGGGAGGCAAGCAGGTCTGCTTCAGCGCACCCGGCGCCGGCGCCAAGTACCGCCTGGGCAACGAGTGCGAGACGTACGGCGAGGTGGCGTTCGCCCTGCCCTTCGGCAAGTCCGACGGTCCCTACGCGAAATACAACCTCATGCTGGCCACCATCGAGAACAACGCCGCGTCGGACTTCGAGAGCGTCAAGGGGGACAAGTTCGACATCGCCAGCCGGCAGAACTACTTCGAGGCCGGCGGCTTCTTCGGCCCCGGCGCCCTCCAGAACGCGAAGGTCTGGATCGGCAAGCGCTACTACAACCGCCACGACATCCACATCAACGACTACTACTACTGGAACAACAGCGGTCTGGGCGGCGGTATCGAGGACATCGCGCTGGGCGGCGCGGCCAAGCTGGCGCTGGCCTACCACAGCAAAGGCGACGACACCCTGGTCAACGACGCGGTCAATGGGCTCAACACTCGGCGCCTGTCGGCCCGCGTCTACGACATCCCGGTGAACCCGAATGGCAAGCTCGAGTTCGAGCTCGTGCTCCTGAAGGGCGACAGCGCGGGGAGTCCTGCCGGTGGCGAGGGCAATGGCTTCGCGCTGTTCGCCGAGCACATGCAAACCGGCATCCTGGGCGGCTTCAACAAGGCGGCCTTGGTGATCGGCAACGACGCCGGCTTCGGCGGCGCGTCGGTGCCGACCTTCCGCGATGCGAACCGCTCTGCCAAAGGTTCGAGCTGGCGCTTCATCGACCAGCTCTACATCGCGCCGCAGGGGTCGAACTGGTCGGGGATGGCCGCCTTCGTGGCCGAGCAGGTCAAGCCGGACAACGGCAACAAGACCACCTGGTACAGCATCGGCGTGCGTCCTCAGTACAACTTCAGCGATCACATGAGCCTGGCTTTCGAGCTCGGACACGATCGCACGAAGGAAGAAGGCAAGGCCACCGCTCACCTGACGAAGTTCACCGTCGCGCCTCAGCTGTCGCTGTCGCGGGGCTTCTGGTCGCGCCCGGTGTTTCGCGCCTTCGCCACGTACGCCAAATGGAACGACGCGGCCGGCAACGCCGGCACGGGCGGAGTGTTCGGCAACGACCGAGACGGCATGACCTACGGCATCCAAGTAGAAGCCTGGTGGTGATCGCCCGTGGTTGAGGGCCGTGCGGCCCTTTCCTTCGCCCTCCACGAGGAGGGCGCAACGTCCTGACCGGCACGCCGGCCAGGCCATTGCGTCCGATCCCGGAAAGCCTCTTCCATGTCCAAGACCGACGTTCGTCCGCTCGACGCCTGGTGGCGCGGCGGAGTCATCTACCAGATTTACCCGCGCAGCTTCGCCGACAGCAACGGCGACGGGATCGGCGACCTGCCGGGCATCATCGACAAGCTGCCCTATGTCGCCGGCCTCGGCGTCGATGCGATCTGGATCTCGCCGTTCTTCCGCTCGCCGATGAAGGATTTCGGCTACGACATCTCGGACTACCGGGACGTCGATCCGATGTTCGGCACCTTGCAGGACTTCGACCGGTTGGTCGCCCGAGCCCACGAACTGGGCCTCAAGGTGGTGATCGACCAGGTGCTCTCGCACACTTCCGACCAGCACCCGTGGTTCCAGGAAAGCCGCTCCAGCCGCAGCAACGCCAAGGCCGACTGGTACGTGTGGGCGGACCCGAAGCCCGACGGCACGCCGCCTACGAACTGGCTGAGTGTGTTCGGGGGGTCGGCGTGGCAGTGGGACGCGCGACGGCGCCAGTACTACCTGCACAACTTCCTCACCAGCCAGCCGGACCTGAACTTCCACTGCGAGGAAGTGCAGCGCCAGGTGCTGTCCGACATCCGGTTCTGGCTGGAGCGAGGAGTGGACGGCTTCAGGTTCGATGCCTGCAACTTCCACTTCCACGACCGCAAACTGCGCGACAACCCGCCAGCCAAGAAGCGCGACACCCAGTCGGTGCAGGACACCAACCCGTACGGCATGCAGCAGCACCTGTACGACAAGACGCAGTTCGAGAACCTGGCCTTTCTGGAGAAGGTGCGCGATCTGCTGGACGAGTACGGTGCGGCGAGCCTGGGCGAGATCGGCGACGACAACGCGTTGGCGACGATGGCCGCCTACACCGCGAGCGGCAACAAGCTGCACATGGCCTACAGCTTCAACCTGCTCACGCACGAGAACACGGCCACCTACATCCGCAGCCAGGTCGAAGAGCTGGAAGCGGCGATGGACGGCGGCTGGCCCTGCTGGTCTCTCGGCAACCACGACGTGGCGCGCGTGCGCACGCGCTGGGGCGGCCCCGACGCACCCGCGGCCTACAACAAACTGGCGCTGGCCATGCTCTTGTCGCTGCGTGGCAGCGCGTGCTGGTATCAGGGCGACGAACTGGGCTTACCCGAGGCCGAGGTGCCTTACGAGCGCCTGCAGGACCCGTACGGCATCAACTTCTGGCCCGAGTTCAAGGGGCGCGACGGCTGCCGCACGCCGATGCCCTGGGACAGCACCCTGCCCCACGCCGGCTTCAGCGGTGCGCGCGCCGTCGAGCCTTGGTTGCCGGTCCCCGAGACGCAT
This sequence comes from Schlegelella aquatica, assembly GCF_026013905.1. Classification (NCBI taxonomy): domain Bacteria; kingdom Pseudomonadati; phylum Pseudomonadota; class Betaproteobacteria; order Burkholderiales; family Sphaerotilaceae; genus Caldimonas; species Caldimonas aquatica. The sequence goes on along the minus strand of NZ_CP110257.1, from coordinate 1,563,244 downwards.
CGCCAGCTGGCGGTGGACATCAACGAGGCCGACCCTGACTCCGTGCTGCACTTCACGCGCACCTTCCTGGCCTGGCGCAAGCAGCATCGCGCCCTCGTGTGCGGGTCGATCCGCTTCATCGACGTGCCGCAGCCCGTGCTGGCCCTCGAGCGCCTGCCCGAGCGAGCCGGCGAGGCCACCCGGATGCTGGCGGCCTTCAACACCGCGGCTCACCCCGTCAAGGTGCGCCTGCCGCGACTGCCCGGTGCAACGCCCTTGAGGGGACACGGCTTCGCACCCCGACAGTTCGGCCGCCTGGACGGCCGCGACCTGGAACTGCCGCCGTACGGCGCGTACTTCGCTGCCCTGGCCGACTGACCTTCCGATCGACATGGCCCATCTGCAACTCAAAGGACTGCGCAAGTCGTACGGCGAGATCGAGACCCTGCACGGGATCGACCTCGACATCGAGGACGGCGAGTTCATCGTGTTCGTCGGCCCCTCGGGCTGCGGCAAGTCCACGATGCTGCGCTGCATTGCCGGCCTGGAGGAGATCACCGCGGGCGATCTCTACATCGGGGGGCAGCGGATGAACGAGGTGCCCCCGGCCAAGCGAGGCATCGCGATGGTGTTCCAGAGCTACGCGCTCTACCCCCACATGACGGTGGCCGAGAACATGGCCTTCGGACTGCGTCTGGCGGGCTACAGCAAGGACGAGCAGCGCGCGGCGGTGCAGCGTGCGGCCCAGATCCTGCAGATCGAGCACCTGCTGGACCGCAAGCCGAAGGCCCTGTCCGGTGGACAACGCCAGCGGGTGGCCATCGGCCGCGCGATCGTGCGCAAGCCGGGTGTGTTCCTTTTCGACGAACCCCTCTCCAACCTGGATGCGGCGCTGCGTGTGCAGATGCGCGTCGAGTTGTCGAGGCTGCACCGCGAACTCAAGACGACGATGGTGTACGTGACGCACGATCAGGTCGAGGCCATGACGCTGGCCGATCGCATCGTCGTGTTCAACGCGGGCCGTATCGAGCAGGTCGGAGCGCCGCTCGAGCTCTATCACCGGCCGGCGAATCTCTTCGTCGCAGGCTTCATCGGCTCACCGAAGATGAACTTCGTGCCCGTGACCGTCGAGTCGGCCTCGGCCGAGCGGGTGCGCGTGCGGCTCGCCGATGGCAGCGCGGTGGACGCAGCCGCCAGCGCCCCCGGCTTGGCCCCGGGCACTTCGCTCACGCTGGGTGTGCGGCCCGAGCACCTCGTGGCCACCGGCGCGACGGCGGGCAACTCGCTGCGCGGCGTGGTTCAGGTGGCCGAGCATCTGGGGGATACGACCTACCTCTATCTGGAGGTGGCCGGCGCACAAGGCCCGGTGGTGGTGCGCGCCGACCCCGACAACCCGCTGACGCCGGGCGATGCGGCCCACCTGGCCGTCGCGCCCGCACGCGCCTACCTGTTCGACGCCCAGGGTGTCGCGCTCGCCCGCGCGCCCTCGTGAGCGGCGACACCAGAGTTCTGAGACGAGTCGAGACCAACGGCTCACACGAACGCCCGAGAGGCAACACCCAAAGGAGCACTGAAATGAGGATTCAACGTGGACGCATCCGTCTGGTCGCTGCGGCGGCCCTTGCGTTGGCTGGCGGCACGGCAGCCCCCGCGATGGCGGCCGAGCCTGGCAAGCTGCTGATCTGGATCAACGGCGACAAGGGCTACAACGGGCTGGCGAAAGTCGGTGAGGAGTTCGCGAAGAAGACCGGCGTGCAGGTGGTGGTCGAGCACCCGGAGGATGCCCCGAACAAGTTCCAGCAGGCCGCGGCGGCGGGCAAGGGACCGGACATCTGGATCTGGGCGCACGACCGCATCGGCGAGTGGATCGGCGCGGGTCTGCTCCAGCCGGTGAGCCCCTCCAAGAAGGTGCAGGCCGACATCGATCCGCTGGGCTGGAAGGCCTTCACCGTGGGCGGCAAGGTGTGGGGCTACCCCATCTCCATCGAGGCCGTGGCCCTCGTCTACAACAAGGACCTGGTCCCCACCCCGCCGAAGACCTTCGAGGAGGTCATCGCGCTGGACAAGAAGCTCTCGGCCCAGGGCAAGAAGGCCATCCTCTGGGACTACAACAACACCTACTTCACCTGGCCGCTGCTGGGCGCCAACGGCGGCTATCCGTTCAAGCAGAAGGCCGATGGCACGTACGACCCCGCGGACACCGGCGTGAACAACCCCGGCGCCCTGAAGGGGGCCGAGTTGCTGACCCGCATGATCAAGGAAGGCGTGATGCCCAAGGGGGCGGGCTATGCCGACATGGAGGCCGGGGTCAACCAGGGCAAGATCGCGATGATGATCAACGGCCCCTGGTCGTGGGACAACCTGCGCAAGTCGAAGATCAACTTCGGCGTCGCAAAGATCCCCGCCGTCAGCGGCAAGAAGGCGACGCCCTTCGTCGGCGTGCTGGGTGCGATGATCTCCAAGGCCTCCCCCAACCGGGACGTGGCCGTCGAGTTCATCGAGAACTACATGCTCTCGGTCAAGGGGCTGAAGACGATCAACGACGACGTGCCCTTGGGCACGCCCGCGTCCAAGACCTTCTTCGCCGAGCTCAAGAGCGACCCGAACATCCAGGCCACGATGGCCAGCGCCCAGGACGGCCACCCGATGCCCAACAACCCTGAGATGGGTCGCTTCTGGTCGTCGATGCAGTCGGCGCTGCAGAACATGACCGAGGGTCGTCAGAGCCCGAAGGAGGCTCTGGACGCCGCTGCCAAGCGCATCACCGCCAAGTGATGCACGGGGCGCCGGACGCGAGACGCGCCGCCGCGTCCGGCGCCCACTGGAGCTTCCCGCCGCACCTGCCGCTTGCGCGGCCCGCCACGACATGAATGCAACACCCGGCCTGCGACGCTGGATCGGCCCTGCTGCCGGCGCCGCGCTCGCGCTCCTCGCGCTGTACCTCGTGACTGCCGTCTACGCGGCGGGAGAGTTCCTGCTTGCCGGCACGATCCTCGTGATCGTCGGCTTGGCCGCGTGGGTGTACACCTCACAGCGCCTGTACGCCTACCGCTACCTCTTTCCGGGCATCGCGGCGGTGGTCATCTTCGTGGTGTTTCCCATCCTCTACACCGTGGCGCTCAGCTTTTCCAACTACAGCTCGCGCCATCTGCTGACCTACGAGCGGGCCCGCCAGTACTTCCTCGACGAGACGTACCAGAGTGAAGGCGAGAGTTACCAGTTCACGCTGTACGGCGACGGCCGTGAGTATCGCGCGCGCCTGGAGGATGAAGACGGCCAGAAGGCCTTCGTGACCCCGGCACTGGCCCTCTCGCGGTCCGAGCCGCTGCGCGTGGAGGCGCAGCCCGAGCCGGCCGGGGGGCTCGGCATCGTCAACCCGGTCGAGCTCAAGGAGGTGATCCGTCTGCAGCCGCAACTGCGCGCGCTGACGATCGCCTTGCCGGACGGTACCGAGTTGCGAATGACGGGCTTGAGGCGTTTCGGCCCAGTGGCTCACCTGTACCGCGAGGGTGAGGGCCACACGCTCGTCAACCAGCAAACGGGCGAGGTGCTGCGGCCCAACTTCGAGACCGGCTTCTTCGAGCGCCCCAGCGCAGAGGCGGTGCCGCCCGGCTTCCAGGTGCGCATCGGATGGGACCACTACCTGCGCGTGTTCACCGACGAAGCCTTCCGCCAGCCCTTCTTGCGCATCTTCGGCTGGACGGTGACTTTCGCGGCGCTCACGGTCTTCTTCGCAGCCTCCCTGGGCATGCTGCTCGCGGTGCTGCTCAGCTGGGAGGCGCTGCGCTTCCGGGGCTTGTACCAGACGCTGCTGTTCCTGCCCTATGCCGTGCCGGGGTTCATCTCGATCCTGGTGTTCAAGGGCTTGTTCAACAACAACTTCGGCGAGATCAATCTGATCCTCGATGCCCTCTTCGGCATCAAGCCCGCGTGGTTCTCGGACCCGTTCCTCGCCAAGGTGATGATCCTGATCGTCAACACCTGGCTGGGCTACCCCTACATGATGGTCGTGTGCATGGGGCTCATCAAGGCGATCCCGGCCGACCTGTACGAAGCCTCCGCAGTGGCCGGAGCGGGGCCGTTGACCAACTTCTTCCGCATCACGATGCCCTTGGTGCTCAAGCCGTTGACGCCCCTCCTGATCGCGGCCTTCGCGTTCAACTTCAACAACTTCGTGCTCATCAACCTGCTGACCAACGGGCGGCCGGACTTCCTGGACACCAAGATCCCCGCGGGCACGACCGACATCCTGGTCTCCTACACCTACCGCATCGCCTTCGAGGACTCGGGGCAGAACTTCGGGCTCGCGGCCGCCATCTCGACGGTCATCTTCGCGATGGTCGCGCTCCTGTCCTGGATCAACCTGCGCGCCACCCGCATCACGAAGGAAGAAGGACGCTGAAACCATGGCCATCGTTCTCGACAAGTCGCACCGCTGGCGCGTGTTCGCGGCGCACGCCTTCCTCGTCGCGCTGGTGTGCCTCATCACCTTCCCCTTCCTGATGATCCTGTCGATCTCGCTGCGGCCGGGCAACTTCGCCAGCGGCAGCCTCATCCCGGACCAGATCAGCCTGGAGCACTGGAAGCTGGCGCTGGGCATCTCCTATCAGGACGCCGACGGCCGGCTCGTGCAGCCGCCCTTTCCCGTCCTCAAGTGGCTGTGGAACTCGGTCAAGGTAGCCACGCTTTCCGCAGTGCTGATCCTGCTGCTGTCCACCACCGCGGCCTACGCCTTTGCGCGCATGAAGTTCCGCGGCAAGTCGCAGGCGCTTTCCGCACTCATGATGATCCAGATGTTCCCGGCCGTGCTCGCGCTGGTGGCCATCTACGCCATCTTCGACCGCATCGGCAACGTCTTTCCCCTCTTCGGCATCGACAGCCACGCCTCGTTGCTGCTCGCCTACGCCGGCGGCATCGGCCTGCACGTGTGGACGATCAAGGGCTACTTCGACACCATCCCGGCCGAGATCGAGGAAGCGGCCAAGGTCGACGGAGCCTCGCCGTGGCAGGCGTTCCGGCTGGTGCTCTTGCCCATGGCGGTGCCGATCCTCTTGGTCGTGTTCTTGCTCGCCTTCATCGGCGCCATCATCGAGTACCCCGTCGCGTCGGTGCTCCTCAACGAGGAAGGCAAGCTCACCCTGGCGGTCGGCTCGCGCCTGTTCCTCTATGAACAGCGCTACCTCTGGGGCGACTTCGCCGCGGCAGCCATCCTCTCGGGTCTTCCCATCACGGTGGTGTTCATCCTGGCCCAGAAATGGATGGTGTCGGGCCTGACCGCGGGAGGCCTGAAGGGTTGAAGGGGCGCGCGCCACAGACCCCTTCGGCCGAAGAGCCCGCCGCCCCCCGACTTCTTTCCCTCGTGAGACACGGCCCGTGCCCGGGTCGCCACGACCACTTCTCGCCTTGCCCCTCATGAGATTGCACGCCTTGATCGCCCTGGCCTCCGCTCTGTGCAGCGGCTGCACTGCGCCGCCTCCGGCCGCGCCCGCGGACTCGCGCGCCCCCTGGGCTGCAGCGGCGGCATCGGCGCCCGCCGCGGTGCCCGGCAGCTTCGCCGACAACCCGATCGTCTACTTCGTGGTGACCGACCGCTTCTACAACGGCAACCCGAGCAACGATCACTCCTATGGACGGCAGAAGGACGGGCAGCAGGAGATCGGCACCTTCCATGGCGGCGACCTTGCGGGCCTGACCGCCAAGCTCAAGGAGGGGTGGTTCAAGGAGCTGGGCGTCAACGCCCTCTGGATCACCGCTCCGTACGAGCAGATTCGCGGCTGGGTGGTGGGCGGCGACAAGGAGTTCAAGCACTACGCCTACCACGGCTACTACGCGCTGGACTACACCCTGCTCGACAAGAACATGGGCACGCCCGAGGAACTGCGCGAGATGGTCGACACCGCCCATGCGCAGGGCATCCGCGTGCTGTTCGACGTGGTGATGAATCACCCCGGCTACTTGGACTTGCAGACCGCCCGCGAGTTGCTGCCCCAGGTGTTGTGGCCTGGCAGCGAGAAAGCGACGCTGCGCGACTATCACAGCTACATCGACTACAACAACTTCGCCTTCGGCCAGTGGTGGGGGCGCGACTGGGTGCGGGCCGGGCTGCCCGGCTACATCGACGGTGGGCGAGACGACCGCACGATGCAGCTCGCCCATCTGCCCGACTTCCGCACCGAAAGCAAAGCGCCCGTGCGGCTGCCCGAGTTCCTGCGGCGCAAGACGGACACGCAGGCCACGGACCTCCCCGACACCCCGGTGCGGGGGTATCTCGTCAAGTGGCTGACGCACTGGGTGCGCGAGTACGGCATCGACGGTTTCCGGGCCGACACGGTCAAGCACGTAGAGCCCGAGGCCTGGGCTGAACTCAAGCGCGAAGCGGTCAAGGCCCTGGCCGACTGGAAAGCGCGCCACCCGACCAAGAAGATCGACGATGCGCCGTTCTGGATGGTGGGCGAGTACTGGGGCCACGGGCCGCAACGCTCGCACCTTCACGACGCCGGGTTCGACGCGATGCTCGACTTCGACTTCCAGAAGCGCGGCGCCCAGTATGCGCGGCCCGAGGCGTTGTACCAGGCTTACGCGCGGGTGTATGCCGGCCGACCCGGATTCACGAACCTGGCCTATATCTCCTCACACGACACCGAACTCTTCGATCGCGGGCGGCTGTGGGACGCGGCCACCGCGCTGATGCTCGCGCCCGGTGGCGTGCAGATCTACTATGGCGACGAGACGGCCCGTCCGGCCGGGCCGTCACCACGGGGCGACCCCCAGCAGGCCACCCGCTCGCCGATGAACTGGTGCTCCATGGACACGGCCCTGTTGCAGCACTGGCGCAAGCTCGGGCAGTTCCGCTCGCGACATGTCGCGCTCGCCCGCGGTGAACACCGGATGCTCCAGGACGAGCCTTACGCTTTCGCCCGGGTGGACGCCGCCTCCGGCGACCGCGTGCTCGTCGCACTGCGCCTGACGAAACCGGCCTCCGTCCCGGTGGGCGGTGTGTTCGCAGAGGGCGAACACCTGCACGACGCCTACACCGGCCAGCGTCACGTCGTGCGCGACGGAGCCGTTCATCTTCCGGCACAGCCCGTGGTGTTGCTGGAGCGTGCGCCCGGCGCGCGCTGACATGCGAGACCGCCCGATGGCCGCCGCGGACACATTCTTGGTTACAGTGCAGGTGGAGGCCGTCCACCCATGCCTGTCCTGCAGCTATCCGGCTATGCCGTTTCGGTGTCGTCCGACGCGCTGCCCAGCGTCGCCCAGGAGGCGCCGATGAGCGCGTCCCTCACGCCCTATCCCGACCCCCGGTTGCTGGCCGACATCGGCGCGACCTACGCCCGCTTCTGCCTCGAGCAGGTGCCCGGCCGCTTCGAGCAGGTGCGCGTGCTGCCGTGCGCCGACTACCCGGGGTTCCTCGACGTCATGCAGGCTTACCTGCAGACCCTGCCCGAGGGCGTGAAACCCCGGCACGCGGCGGTCGCGATCGCCAATCCGATCGAAGGCGACTGGGTGCGCATGACCAACCGGGATTGGGCGTTCTCGATCCAGGAGGTTCAGCGCCAGTTGGGGCTGGCCACGCTCCTGGTGGTGAACAACTTCACCGCCCTGGCCATGTCGCTGCCCCGCATCGGTGCCGAGGGCCGCGAGCAGGTCGGGGGCGGCGAGCCCGAACCCAACGGCGTGATCGGCTTGCTCGGCCCCGGCACGGGCTTGGGGGTGTCGGGCCTCGTCCCCACGGGCGATCGCTGGACGACGCTCGCCACGGAGGGCGGCCACGTCAGTTTCTCGCCCGGCGACGAGCGCGAAATGCGCATCCTCGCCTATGCGTGGAAGACGCTGCCGCACGTGTCGGCCGAGCGGCTCGTTTCGGGGCCGGGCCTCGAACTCATCTATGAAGCGCTGACCGAGGGAGACCCCGAGGCCGAGCGTCCGCTGCCCGCGGCCCGGATCGTGCAGCGCGCCATCGAGAAGAGCTGCCGCTGGTCCGCCGAGGCGGTCGAGTGCTTCTGCAACATGCTGGGCACCGTCGCGTCGAACCTGGCGCTCACCCTCGGCGCCACCGGCGGCATCTACATCGGCGGCGGCATCGTGCCCCGCCTCGGCCGCACGTTCGTGGAATCGGGCTTCCGTGCACGCTTCGAAAGCAAGGGGCGGTTCTCGGGGTACGTCGCGCGCATCCCGACCTACGTGCTCACCGCCGAGAACCCGGCCTTCCACGGCGTGTCGTCGTTGCTCGCCGAGCACGTGCCGGCACACGAAGGCGGCAACCCCCTGATGGAGCGAGTCCGCGCAGCCCGGGCTCAGCTGTCGCCCGCCGAGCGGCGCGTGGCCGACTTCGTCCTCGAAAACCCGCGCACGGTGCTCAACGACTCGGTCGCCGTGATCGCCCAGATGGCCGAGGTGAGCCAGCCCACCGTCATCCGCTTCTGCCGCTCGCTGGGGTTCCAGGGCCTGGCGGACTTCAAGCTCAAGCTCGCCTCCGGCCTCACCGGCAACATCCCCGTGCAGCGCACCCAGGTCCGCCGGCAGGACGCCACGCCCGACCTTTGCGCGAAGGTGCTCGACAACACCATCTCGGCCATCGTGCAGTTCCGTGAATCGCTCAACGTCGAGGCGGTGGACCGGGCGATCGAGATCCTGCGCGCGGCCCAGCGGGTGGAGTTCTATGCCAGCGGCAACTCCGCCGTCGTGGCGCTGGACGCCCAGCACAAGCTGTTCCGCTTCCGCATCCCTGCGGCCGCGCACACGGACGCGGCCCTCCAGGCCCTGGCCGCCGACCTGCTCGGCCCGCAGGACGTGGCCGTCTTCATCTCCAGCTCCGGGCAATCGACCGAACTCGTGCGGGCCGCCGCGCTCGCTCAAGAGCACGGCGCGGCGGTCATCGCGATCACCGCGAGCAAGTCGCCGCTGGCTCGCAAAGCGACCGTGTGCATTCCGGTGGACCACGGCGAAGACAGCACCACCTTCATCGCGATGATCTCGCGCATCCTGCACCTGCTGGTGGTGGACATGGTCGCGGTCGGCGTCGCGATGCGACGCGACCCGGCCGCCGCCCTGCCTCAGCTGCAAGCCGGCTCAGCCGGTGCAGGGCCAGGGGTGCTCATCTCGCACGTGGTGTGACGGTGCGGGGCGCTGCCTGCGTCAGTCCTGCCGCACGCAGTCCACGTAGTACTTGGCGTTGCCCGCCTCGTCCAGCTCTTCGACCAACCCGTGCACGTCGGTGTCGAAGCCCGGGAACTTGCGGTTGAACTCGCGCGCGAACCGCAGGTAATCCACGATCTTCTTGTTGAATCGCTCGCCCGGGATGAGCAGCGGGATGCCCGGCGGGTACGGGGTCAGCAGCGAGGTCGTGATGCGGCCCTCGAGCTCGTCGATCTCCACGCGCTCGGTCTCGCGGTGCGCGATGCGCGCGTAGGCGTCGCTCGGCTTCATCGCAGGCTGCAGATCCGACAGGTACATCTCGGTCGTCAGGCGCGCGATGTCGCCCTTGGCGTACGTCTCGTGGATGCTCTGGCACAGGTCGCGCAGGCCCATGCGCTCGTAGCGCGGGTGCTGCGCGCAGAACTCGGGCAGGATGCGCCACATCGGCTGGTTCTTGTCGTAGTCGTCCTTGAACTGCTGCAACGCCGTCAGCAGCGTGTTCCAACGGCCCTTGGTGATGCCGATGGTGAACATGATGAAGAACGAGTAGAGCCCGGTCTTCTCGACCACCACGCCATGCTCGGCCAGATACTTGGTGACGATCGAGGCGGGAATGCCCGTCTTGGAGAACTTGCCGTTCAGGTCCAGGCCCGGCGTCACGATGGTGGACTTGATCGGGTCCAGCATGTTGAAGCCGTCGGCCAGCTTGCCGAAGCCGTGCCAGCGGGCGTCGCCCTTGATGATCCAGTCGTCGCGTTCGCCGATGCCGGCCGGCGCGAGCTTCTCCGGCCCCCAGACCTTGAACCACCAGTCGCGGCCGAACTCCTTCTCCACCTTGCGCATCGCGCGACGGAAGTCCAGCGCCTCCATGATGCTTTCTTCCACCAGCGCGGTGCCGCCCGGGGGCTCCATCATCGCCGCGGCCACGTCGCACGACGCGATGATCGCGTACTGCGGCGAGGTCGAGGTGTGCATCAGATACGCCTCGTTGAACAGGTGCCGATCGAGCTTGCGCTCTTGCGACTCCTGCACCAGGATCTGGGAGGCCTGGCTCAAGCCCGCCAGCAGCTTGTGCGTGGACTGGGTGGCGAAGACCAGCGAGTCCTTGGTCTTCTGACGGTCCTTGCCCATCGCATGCATGCCGCGATAGAAGCCGTGGAACGCCGCGTGCGGCAGCCAGGCCTCGTCGAAGTGCAAGGTGTCGATGTAGCCGTCGAGCATCGACTTGATCGTCTCGGTGTTGTAGAGGATGCCGTCGTAGGTGCTCTGTGTGATCGTCAGGATGCGCGGCTTGATCTTCTTGGCATCCACGCCCTGCAGCAGCGGGTTGGCGGCGATCTTCTTCTCGATCGCTTCACGCGTGAACTCGCTTTGCGGGATCGGACCGATGATGCCGTAGTGGTTGCGCGTCGGCGTGAGGAACACCGGCACCGACCCCGTCATGATGATGGCGTGCAGGATGGACTTGTGGCAGTTGCGGTCCACCACCACCACGTCGCCAGGCGCCACGGTGTGGTGCCACACCATCTTGTTGGAGGTGGAGGTGCCGTTGGTGACGAAGAAGCAATGGTCCGCGTTGAAGATGCGCGCCGCATTGCGTTCCGACGCGGCCACCGGCCCGGTGTGGTCCAGCAGCTGCCCCAGCTCTTCGACGGCGTTGCACACATCGGCGCGCAGCATGTTCTCGCCGAAGAACTGATGGAACATCTGCCCGATCGGGCTCTTGAGGAAGGCCACACCGCCCGAGTGGCCCGGGCAGTGCCAGGAGTAGGAACCGTCCTGCGCGTACCCCACCAGCGCACGGAAGAACGGCGGCGCCAGCGAATCCAGGTAGCTGCGGGCCTCGCGGATGATGTGGCGCGCCACGAACTCCGGCGTGTCCTCGAACATGTGGATGAAGCCGTGCAGCTCCTTGAGCACATCGTTGGGAATGTGCTGGGAGGTGCGCGTCTCGCCATACAGGTAAATCGGGATCTCGGCGTTCTTGAAGCGGATCTCGCTCACGAAGGCACGCACGTTCTTGAGCGCGGCGTCCACCTCCTCCTTCGAGCCCGAGCCGAACTCCTCGTCGTCGATGGACAAGATGAACGCGCTGGCGCGGCTTTGCTGCTGCGCGAACTGCGAAAGATCCCCGTAGCTGGTCACCCCCAGCACTTCGAAGCCTTCTTTCTGGATCGCCTCGGCCAGCGCGCGTATGCCCAGGCCGGAGGCGTTCTCGGAACGGAAGTCCTCGTCGATGATCACGATGGGAAAGCGAAAGCGCATCATGAAAGCGGTCTCCGGCGCGTGAGCGGGGGCTGAAAGGAAAGCGCGAAGTGTAGAGCTTCGGGAAAGCCCTGGCCGGGGCTGTCCTCAGCAAACAACATGCGCCCGGGCGCCACCCCGGCTTACACTTGCCGGCATTCCGCCGTGCAGGCAGCGGCGCACAGGACTGCTGCTGGGTGAGCGGCAGCCGCGAGCCGGATCCCGCCGTGCCGACGCCGCTGGGGTGTCCGGCAGGGCCGACCACGGCAACCAACAAGATGGAGGGAAATCGTGACCGAACTGAGCGCCCCCATGGTGTGGTGGATTGCCGCGGGCCTCGCCGTGGCGCTGGAGCTGGCCACCGGCACCTTCTACCTGTTGATGTTCGCCCTCGGCCTGGCCTGCGCCGCGCTCGCCGCGCACGCCGGGGCCTCCTTCACGCTGCAGCTCGTCGTGGCCTCGGCCGTCGGCGGTGGCGCGGTGGCTGGGTGGCACGTCAGGCGGACCAAGCACCCCCAAAGCGCCCCTGCGCAGTCCAACCCGGACGTGAACCTCGACATCGGGCAACGGCTGCAGGTGGACACCTGGGGTTCGGACGGCACCGCGCGCGTGCAGTACCGCGGCACGGCGTGGACCGCCCGCTACGCCGGCCCCGGCAACCCGAGCGCCGGCTTGCACGTCGTGCGCGCGGTCGAGGGCAACGTGCTCGTCGTCGAGCGCGCGTGAGCCGAACAACAACGCAACAGAGAGCGAGTCATGGAAATCTTCGCCATCGTGCTGGTGGTCATCGCCGTCATCTTCATCGTGCGTTCGCTGAAGGTGGTGCCGCAGCAGCATGCCTGGGTCGTGGAGCGGCTGGGGCGCTACCACTCGACGCTGACCCCGGGCCTCAACATCCTCGTGCCCTTCATCGACCGCGTCGCCTACAAGCACTCGCTCAAGGAGATCCCGCTCGACGTGCCGAGCCAGGTGTGCATCACCAAGGACAACACCCAGCTCACGGTGGACGGCATCTTGTACTTCCAGGTGACCGATCCGATGCGGGCGAGCTACGGCTCCTCCAACTACATCATCGCGATCACGCAGCTCGCGCAGACCACGTTGCGCTCGGTGATCGGCAAGATGGAGCTGGACAAGACCTTCGAGGAGCGGGAGTCGATCAACGCGGCGGTGGTCAACGCCCTCGACGAAGCGGCACTGAACTGGGGCGTCAAGGTGCTGCGATACGAAATCAAGGACCTCACGCCCCCCAACGAGATCCTGCGTGCGATGCAGCAGCAGATCACCGCCGAGCGCGAGAAGCGGGCCCTGATCGCTGCCTCCGAAGGCCGCAAGCAGGAGCAGATCAACATCGCCACCGGCGAACGCGAGGCGTTCATCGCCAAGTCCGAGGGCGAGAAGCAGGCCGAAATCAACCGCGCCCAGGGCGAAGCCTCGGCCATCCTCGCCGTGGCCGAGGCCACCGCCGAGGCCATCCGGCGCATTGCCTCCGCCATCCGTGAACCGGGCGGCATGGACGCGGTCAACCTCAAGGTCGCAGAGAAAGCCGTCGAGGCCTTCGGCCAGCTCGCGCAGAAGAACAACACGATGATCGTGCCCGGCAACATGAGCGAAGTCTCCGGCCTCATCGCCACGGCGATGTCGCTTTACAAGGGAAGCGCCGGGCCCGAGGCGCGCCGCTGATCCCGTTGTCGCGCCGCGGCTTCTTGCTACAATCGCAAGCTTTCCCGAATCGGCGTCGGATCACGGCTTTGTTCGCATGACCGGGCCGCCGCCAGCCGGATTCCGGAGGGATGGATGAGTGGTTTAAGTCGCACGCCTGGAAAGCGTGTGTGGGTTAATAGCCCACCGCGGGTTCGAATCCCGCTCCCTCCGCCACTTGATTGACAGCCCGCATTCACGCGGACTGCGCTCACCCAGCCGCTACTCGAAACGCCCGCTGAATGCGGGCGTTTTGGTTTTGGTTCATGCGGGCGCTTCGCTCCTGGGGCTGCGGGGCCCGGTTCCAAACGAAAGGGCGCCAAACAGAAAGGGCGCCAAACGAAAAGGGCGCCTTGCGGCGCCCTTTCGTCCAGTCACTCGCCCGAAGGCGAGTGGCCCGGCATGCGATCAGCGGACCACGGCCAGCTGCTGGCGGTTGCCGCCCTTGTAGGTGTACAGGGTCAGCGCGCCGTTCTTGATGTCACCCTTCTCGTCGAAGCTGATGACACCGGTCACGCCCTTGTAGCCCTGGGTCTTGGCCAGCACCGGCAGGTACTTGGCCGGGTCGGACGAGCCGGCCTTGACCATCGCGTCGACCATGACGTTGACGGCGTCATAGACGTACGGGGCATAGATCTGGACGTCGACGCCGAACTTCTTCTTGAAGCGGGCCTTGAAGTCGTCCAGCGTCTTCTTCTGCTCGCCTTCGACGCCACCGGCCTCGGCGCAGTAGACCTGGTTGTCGGCCATCGTGCCGGCCGCCAGCTTCGGCAGCTCGCCGGTGCAGATGCCGTCGCCGCCCATGAACTTGGCGTTGATGCCCAGCTGCTTCATCTGGCGCAGCATCGGGCCGGCCACCGCGTCCATGCCACCGTAGAAGACGATGTCGGGGTTCTTGCCCTTGATGGAGGTCAGGATGGCGGTGAAGTCCGTGGCCTTGTCGTTCGTGAACTCGCGAGCGACGATCTGACCGCCGGCGGCCTTCACGCCCTTCTCGAACTCGTCGGCCACGCCCTGGCCGTAGGCGGTGCGGTCGTCGATGACGGCGATCGTCTTGCCCTTGAGCTGGGTGACGGCGTACTTGCCGAGCGTCTGGCCCAGATGCACGTCGTCAGCCACGACGCGGAAGGTCGTCTTGAAGCCCTGACGGGTGTACTTGGGGTTGGTGGCCGACGGCGAGATCTGCGGGATGCCGGCGTCGCTGTAGATCTTGGAGGCAGGAATGGTGGTGCCCGAGTTCAGGTGGCCGACCACGCCGTGAACCTTGGAGTCGACCAGCTTCTGCGCAGCGGCGGTGCCCTGCTTGGGGTCGGCCGCATCGTCCTCGGCCAGCAGCTCGAACTTCACCTTCTTGCCGCCGATGGTCACGCCCTTGGCATTGAGCTCGTCGATCGCCATGCGGGCGCCGAACTCGTTGTCCTTGCCCAGGTGAGCGATACCACCGCTGGTGGGGCCGACGTGGCCGATCCGCACCACGTCTTGAGCGAAGGCCGCACCGGCCATCGACAACGCGGCGGCGCCCACGATCAGGTTCAGTTTGAATTGCATGAGATTAGCCTCCTAGAACGGAATAAGTTGAGATTCAATGTATGACTCAACGGGCGGAACAATACTCGAAAAATTTCCACGCATCGTGCGGGAATCCTCTAGGAAAACCCGGATGGAGCGTGTCAACGCCGAGGTGGCGCGCTCGTTAGGCAGGCCCATCGGATACGCGAACCGCGAGCCGCCCCCGCGCGCAGCGGGAACCGCCGGGCCCCGGCCCGGCGTTGCTCCTCAGCCGCGACTGCGATGCCGGGCCAGTTCCTGGGCCACGGCACGGGAGACGACGTCCCGCAGCGTCGAGGCCAGCTCGGCCCGGGTATCGCGGATGAGTTGATCGGCCACCCGAGCGAGCGCGGGCGTGAGCGTCTCGCGCAGCCGGTACTCGAGCATCAGGTCGATCTGCCGCTGCAAGTCCGCCAGCACGCGCTGGGTGATCTCCTCCTCCTGCCCGGCGCCGACGGCCGCGACAGTGGGCCCGCTGCCCGGTGGGGGGGGCGCGGGCGCTGCCTCGGGCCCGGGCGTCTGCTCGCGCGCTGGGACCGGCGACAGAGGAATGACCTCGGTGAGCGTCGGCACGTGACGGGGCGGCGTGCGCGGTCCCTGGGTCATGCCGGAACCTCGTACCGCACGATGGCGTACCCGCGGTCGCTGTAGTGCTTCCAGCGGCGGCGCCCTGCCAGGCGGTCCCCCTCATCGGTGGTGACCACCTCGATCAGCCGCTCGAACCGCTCGAACCCGGGAGGCACGTCGTCGCCGAAGTTGACGAGCACCGCGTGGTGGGGCAGCTCCCCCGGCGTGCGGGCGAGCCACACGCGCGTCAGGGCCGCCACCGGCCCCGCGGCTCGCCCTGCCCAGGCATGCGGCACGAACTCCACCGGCTCGAAGCTCCACAGGGCGCGGTCCAGCTCGGCCAACCACGCCTCGTGCCCCACCACCCCGACCTGGGCGCCGCTGCGCCAGGCTTTGCGCAACAGACGGCACGCATAGGCCATCCTGTCGCGCACGTTGAAGTGGAAGGCGATCTCGGTCATGCCGTCAGGCGCGCGAGGGGGCGGCCGCGGTGTCGAGGAGATAGTGCGTCAGCAAGGGCACCGGGCGGCCGGTGGCGCCCTTGGCCGGCCCGCCCTTCCAGGCGGAGCCGGCGATGTCGAGATGCGCCCAGCGGTACTTGCCGGTGAACTTGCGCAGAAACATCGCGGCCGTGACGGAGCCGGCGGCGCGCCCGCCCACATTCGCCACATCGGCAAAGTTGCTCTTGAGCGCCTCGTCGTACTCCTCGTCCAGCGGCATGCGCCAGCACGGGTCCAGCGCCTTGTCGCCGCTGGCCTGCAAGGCGGCAGCGAGCTCGTCGTCGGGCGAGAACAGACCGCTGCGATGGTGGCCGAGCGCAATGACGCAAGCCCCGGTCAGCGTCGCGATGTCGATGACGGCGGCGGGCTTGAAGCGCTCGGCATAGGTGAGCGCATCGCAGAGGATGAGCCGGCCCTCGGCATCCGTATTGAGGATCTCGATCGTCTGGCCGGACAGGCTGGTGACGACGTCTCCGGGCTTGACCGCCTTGCCGTCGGGCATGTTCTCGCACGCCGGGATGAGGCCGACGAGATTGAGCTTCGGCTTGAGCTCGGCAATGGCGCGAAAAGTCCCGAGCACGCTGGCCGCCCCGCCCATGTCGAACTTCATCTCGTCCATCTCGGCGGCGGGCTTGATGGAGATGCCGCCCGTGTCGAAGGTGATGCCCTTGCCCACCAGCACGATGGGCGCCTTGCTGCGCGGCGCGCCGTCGTAACGCAGCACGATGAAGCGCAGAGGCTCCTCCGACCCTCTGGCGACGGCAAGAAAAGCGCCCATGCCGAGCTTCTCGACGGCCTTGCGGTCCAGCACCTCGACCTTCAGACCGTACTCCTCGGCCAGCGCCCGGGCCTCCTCGGCCAGGACCGTCGGCGTGCAATGGTTGCCCGGTCGGTTGGCGAGTTCCCGCGCGAAGGTGACTCCTGCCGAGATGGCCGCACCGCGGGTCAGGCCTTCCTGGACGCCTTTGGCCTCGGCCTTTTCTCCCAGCACGGTGATCTTCGTCCAGGCAGCGGGCTTGGGCGCGCTCGGCTTCGTATGGCGGTAAACGTAGGCGGCTTCGGCCGCCGCGGCGGCGAGGGCCTCGGCCTGCGCGGGTTGCCAGCCGGCCTCCCACGCAGCGGCCACTGCCACATGCCGGGTGCCGCCCTGCTTGAGCGCGCCGAAGGCGGCAGCGAACGCCGCACGCGCGGCCTTGGGGGATTCGTCGGCGGCCGCCACCCACACCAATCGCACGGCCTTCACGCCAGCGGCCCGATGCATGTAAAGGGTGCGTCCCGCCTTGAACTCGAAGTCGCCCTGCGCCACCGCCTCCTTCAGCAGCGTGGCCAGGGCCCCTTCGAGCTTGCGCTGCGTCTGGCTCGTGACGACGACCACCAGGGCGTCCGCGGCGACGTCGGCCCAGCTTGCAGGCGATGCGGATTGGAATCGAAAGTCCATAATGCGCAGTTCAACTGAATCCGTCGATGTTATTCGATTCCTCCTTGCGCCGAGAGCTGGCCCGCAGTTTCGGGGCGACCCTGGTGGTGTTGCTGACCATCGTCCTCACGATGATGCTCATCCGCACCCTCGGGCAAGCAGCCAGCGGCAGCATCGCCCCGCAGCACGTCGTGCTGCTGCTCGGCTACGTCGTGCTCGGCTACCTGCCTTTGATTCTGTGTCTGTCGCTGTTCGTGGCCACGGTCAGCACCTTGTCGCGCATGTACCGCGACAGCGAGACGACCATCTGGTTTGCGAGCGGCGTGCCGCTGACCCGCTTCCTGCGCCCCGTCTTGCGGACCGCCGCGCCGGTGCTTGCGGTCACCGCGGTGGCGGCGTTGCTGGTCTGGCCCTGGGCCAATCAGCGCAGTGCCGAGCTGCGTCAGCTCTACGAGCGCCGCTCGGATCTGTCCCGTGTGGCGCCCGGCCAGTTCCAGACTTCGAGCGACGGCCGGCGCGTGTTCTTCGTGGAGCGCAACACCGAGGGCGGTCAGGTGGGCCGCAATGTCTTCGTTCTGATCCGCGAGCCGGACCGGGAGACCGTTGCGTCGGCGAGCACGGGACGGGTGTCGTTCGAGGGCGAGGACCGCTTTCTGGTGTTGGAGCGGGGGCAGCGCTACGACCAGAACCTACAGACGGGGGCCAAGACGATCGCCCAGTTCGAGCAGTACCGCCTGCTGACCGGCGAGAAGGCCTCGACGGGGGCCGCCGACCTGCCCCCCAAGGCGCGCTCGACCCTCGAGCTGTGGCGCCGTCCGAGCGACCTGCATTGGGGCGAGCTGGTCTGGCGTCTGGGACTGCCGCTGGTCGCCTTCAATCTTCTGCTGATCGGCGTGGCGCTGTCGGCGTTCAATCCCCGACGGGCGGGCAGCTGGAACCTGCTGCTCGCGCTCCTGGTGTTCATCGTGTATTTCAATCTGCTCAATCTGTCGCAGGCCTGGGTGGCGGCGGGGCGCGTCCACCCGGCGGCGGCATTGCTGGCGGTGCATGGCGTGCCCGCCGTGATCGGTTGGTTCGGCGTGCGCTGGCGCGAAGCCGGCCCGCCCTGGCGACGCTGGGCGGCTGCCCGGGCGGCGCGCTGAGGAACACAGGCCATGCAGACCGTGCGCCGCCTCATCCACCGGGAGCTGCTGCAGGCCGTGGCGTTCGTCTCGGTCGCCTTTCTCGCGCTCTTCTTCTTCATCGACTTCATCGACCAGCTCGAGCGGGTCGGCCGCGACGGCCGCTATTCCGCGGGGCAGGCCTTGATCTACTGCCTGCTGCTCCTGCCGGGGCACCTGTACGAGCTGCTGCCCATCGGGTTGCTGATCGGAGGCATCTACTCGATGGCGCGGCTGGCGCAGTCGTCGGAGTTCACCATCCTTCGCACCAGCGGCCTGGGCCCCGGGCGGGCGCTGTCGCTGTTGGTGAGCATCGGCCTCGCGTTCACGGCCGTGACCTTCGTCATCGGCGACTACGTGGCTCCGCATGCGAACCGCTACGCCGAGCAGTTCAAGGCCCAAGCCCGAGGCACCGCCTTCGGGCGCAGCGGGGCTTGGCTGAAGGACCGGCGCGGCACGTCCGAGGGGGAGCGCACCTACTCCATCCAGATCCAGTCGGCCACGCCCGATGGAGAGCTGCGCGACGTTCGCCTGTACGAGTTCGACGCCCAGGGGCGGCTGCTGTCTCGCACCACCGCCGCGCAAGCGCAGATCGACGACGATGCCGTCTGGCGCTTGCGCGACGCGGTCGTCACCGACTGGCAGCCGGCCACGGACGCAGAACACCGTCCCGGGGAGCTGGTGGTGCGCGAGCGACGTGTCGCGGAGCTGGTCTGGCAAAGCTCGCTCACGCCCTCGGTGGTCGCCGCCGCGGTCCAGCCTCCGGACATGATGTCCACCCTCGATCTCTACCGCTATGCCACCCATCTGGCGGACAACGAGCAGTCGGCGCAACGCTATGAAATCCAGTTCTGGCGAAAGGCGCTCTACCCTTTCGCCTGCCTGGTGATGGCGGCCCTGGCCCTGCCCTTCGCCTACCTGCATGCCCGCTCGGGCGGCATCAGCCTCAAAGTGTTCGGCGGCATCATGCTCGGCATCAGTTTCGTGCTGCTCAACAACGTCGCGAGCCACGTCGGCCTGCTGCAGAACTGGACACCGTGGGTGGCCGCCGCCACCCCCAGCGTGCTGTACCTGCTGCTGTCGTTGCTCGCGTTCCAGTGGCTCGTGCGCTACCGCTGACCATGAAGACGGGCATCCTGCTGTTCGCTCACGGGGCGCGCGATCCTCGCTGGGCCGATCCGTTCCGTGAGGTGGAGCGCGAAGTGCGCCAGCTCGCCCCCCAAGCCGCCGTCGCGCTGGCTTTCCTCGAATTCATGCCTCCCACCCTGCGGGAGGCCGGCGCCAGGCTCGTGGAGGACGGCTGCACCTCGGTGGCCGTGGTGCCCCTCTTCCTTGGCGCCGGGGGGCACGTGCGCAAGGACGTCCCCGAGTTGCTCGGGCAACTGCGAGCCGCCCACCCCCAGGTCGCCTGGAGCCTGTGCCGCGCCGTCGGGGAACACCCCGAGGTGGTGCGGGCCCTGGCGCACGCGGCGGTGGAGCGCACCTGGGGTGGCGCTGGCCCTGCTAATTCCGAAATGACATAATTTCAGCAGAGCTCAAAACTCGCTGAAATATATGAACCTCCATCAGTTTCGGTTCGTGCAGGAGGCGGTGCGCCGCAACTTGAACCTCACGGAAACTGCCAAGGCGCTCTACACCTCGCAGCCCGGCATCTCGAAGGCCATCCTGGAGCTGGAGGAGGAACTGGGCGTCGACATCTTCGCGCGCCACGGCAAGCGGTTGAAGCGGGTGACGGAGCCCGGGCAGGAGGTGCTGCGCTCCATCGAGATCATCATGCGCGAGGTCAACAATCTCAAGCGCATCGGCGAGGAGTTCTCCAAGCAGGACGCGGGCACCCTCTCGATCGCCACCACCCACACGCAGGCGCGGTACGTCTTGCCCGCGCCGGTCGCCCAGCTGCGCAGGCGCTTTCCCAAGGTGAGCGTGAGCCTGCATCAGGGCACGCCCGAGCAGGTGGCGCAGATGGTGCTCGAGGAGACGGCCGAGATCGGGCTGGCCACGGAATCGCTCGCGAACTTCGACGATCTCGTGACCCTCCCCTGCTACGAGTGGCAGCACGTGGCCGTGTTGCCCGCGCAGCATCCGTTGGCGGCCGTGGAGCGCCTCGCGCTCGAGCAGCTGGCTCAGGAGCCGCTCATTTCCTACCACCCCTCGTTCACCGGCCGCACGAAGATCGACCACGCCTTCTCGCTGAAGCGCCTGAAGCCCAACATCGTGCTGGAAGCCATCGACTCCGACGTGATCAAGACGTACGTGCGTCTGGGCCTGGGCGTGGGCATCGTGGCCGAGATGGCGGTCAAGGAGGACCCGGCCTTCCAGCCCGGAGGCGAACTGGTGGCACGACCGGTGGGGCACTTGTTCGGCCAGAACATCGCGCGTGTGGCCTTCAAGCGCGGCGCCTATCTGCGCAACTTCGTCTACGCTTTCGCCGAGCTCCTGTCCGACCGGCTCAGCCGGCCCCTGGTGGTGCGGGCCATGAGCAATGAAGCGAGCAGCTACGACCTCTGAAGCGTCCCGAACCATGAACTCGATCCGACCCGCCTCCTCCTTCCCCGCGCCCGGCGATGTGACGGCCCACACCAGCCCGCGCACGCCCGCGGTCACGACCAAACTGCCCAAGGTCGGTACGACGATCTTCACGGTCATGTCCGCCCTCGCGCAGGAGCACGACGCGGTCAACCTCGGTCAGGGGTTCCCGGACTTCGGGTGCGATCCGAAGCTCGTCGACTGCTTGACGGCCGCCATGCAGGCGGGCCACAACCAATACCCTCCGATGGCCGGAGTTCCCGCGCTGCGGGAGGCGATCGCCGACAAGATCGAGAGGCTGTACGGCCGGCGTTACGACCCGACGCAGGAGATCACCGTGACCGCCGGCGCGACCCAGGCCATCTTGACCGCCATCCTGGCCGTCGTGCGGCCCGGCGACGAAGTCATCGTGCTCGAGCCGTGCTACGACAGTTACGTGCCGAACATCGAACTCGCCGGCGGCAAGGCCGTCTTCGTCCCCCTGGGCCGCAGCGGCGAACCGGGGGACTTCCGCCCGGACTTCGATCGCATCGCCGCGGCGATCGGCCCGCGCACGCGGGCCATCATCGTCAACACCCCCCACAACCCCAGCGCCACCGTATGGAGCGCGGCCGACATGCGTCGGCTTGCGGAACTGCTCGCCCCCACCGATGTGCTGCTCATCGCCGACGAGGTGTACGAGCACATGGTCTATGACGGGCGCGCCCACGAGAGCGTGGCCAGGCACCCGCTGCTTGCCGCCCGGGCGTTCATCGTGTCGAGCTTCGGCAAGACCTACCACGTCACGGGCTGGAAGGTGGGCTACGTGGCCGCCCCGGCGACGCTGATGCACGAGTTCCGCAAGGTGCATCAGTTCAACGTCTTCACGGTCCACACGCCGACGCAACACGCACTGGCCCAGTACATGGCCGATCCCCGGCCCTACATGGATCTCCCCGCGTTCTATCAGCGCAAGCGCGATCTGTTCCGCACCGGACTCGCATCCACGCGCTTTCGTCTGCTGCCCAGCGAGGGAAGCTACTTCCAGTGCGTCGACTACAGCGCCATCAGCGACATGGACGAAGTCTCGTTCTGCCGGTGGCTGACGACGGAGATCGGCGTGGCCGCCATTCCTCTGTCGGTGTTCTACGAAGCGGGACGCGAGCAGCGCGTGGTCCGCTTCTGCTATGCCAAGAAGGATGAAACGCTGCAGCTCGCGCTCCAGCGGCTCGCCCGTCTCTGAACACGCGCGCCGATCAGCCGCGGCCCGTGCGGCCGTCGCCGCCGCGGGCCGGGACGTTCACATCCAGGTCCACCGGCTCGAAATCGATGACACGTCCGGGAGGGTGGTCCACGGGAGCAGGTGACGGCGCGGGAACAGGCGGGAAGTCGTCCAGCGGCAGGTCGATCTCGAACTGAGGCGCGGGCGGTGCCGCGGGTCCAGTGTCCGGCCCAGGTGCCGCCCCCGCAGCCGTCAGCGGCTCCAGCATCGTCTGCCCAAAGCGAGGTGCGGGTTCGTCGAAAGGCAGCAGGATGTCCACCCCGCCTTCGTCGGCATGTTCCACCCGCTCGCCCGCGATGGAGTACAGCAGCAGCAACTCGCGATACGCGGGCAGGTCGAAGGTTTGGGCCGAGGCGTCGCGCCGCAGCAGCGAAGCCTGCAGCACCTCCAGTGCCCGCGCCGGCGTCTCCCACAGCCCCTGCAGCCGCGAGATCACGGCGGGGTAGTCCTCCAACGAGCGCCCGTCGGCCAGTGATTCTTCCCAGGCCGGCGCATACGCGTTGAACCGCTGGTTGAACTCGCCGCGCACCGACTCGTAGGCTTCGCGGTCGCCGCGCTGCTGGTGGAGCTCCATCAACTTCAGGTACGGCAGCGGGCTGCCGTCGGGGTGATGCTGCACATGACTCTGCAGCAACGCGATGGCGGACTCCTCCTGCCCGAGGGCCACGAAGAACTCCGCCTGCTGTTCCAGGTCGATCAGTTCCTCGACCGAGACCTTGCCGTTGTGAGCGTGGTCCTCGCGCAGGGGCAGCACCGCGCGCGGCGCAGGCGCGGCCGCGGCAGACGCCACCGGCGACGGGGCCTCCACGGCGGGCCCGGCCCTCGGCGCCGGTTGGGCCTCCTCGCAGAACGTGGCAGGGCCGGACGGGCGTCGGACGTCGGCCTTCGGCCGATCCGCCGAGTCGCGTCGCTCACTCTGCAACGCCGACACCTCCTCTTCCAGGGCGCGGCGCCGGCTCTCGGCCAGGGCCGAGGGAGCCCACCATTGACGCGCCGGCGGCGCACCGCGGCGCGCGAGCACCCACAGCAGAGCCGCGGCGAGCGCGGCGGACAGGGCCCCCAGGGCGTAGACGAGGGGGTTGGCGTAGCGGTCCTCTCGGGCTGCGCGCAACTGGGCTTGCAGCGACTCGAGGCTCTCTCGGGTGCGGGCCGACTCGGCGCGCAGCTGCTGCAGGCTCTGCTCCAGCGCCTGCATTCTTGCGCTGGCACTGGCCGCCTCTTCGGGGGTGGCGCTCATGCCGGCCCACAACGCTGCGGCAGCCTCGCGCTGCGCCGGGTCGCTGGTCGACGAAGCGCCGGACGGCTCGTGCGTCAGGCGCAAGGACGCGACCGACTCGAGTTCGAGCGGATCGAGCTTGAGTCGCGGGGCGGGCTGCGGCGCGGGTGTGCGGGGGGCCCCCGGACCTGCCTTCGCCTCGGAGCGCGGGGATGACGACGGCACCACCGAAGCTCGACCACGCGAGGCATCGGCCCGCTCGCGCGCCGCAGTCCGGGACGCCGCTCGACGCTCGTTCGTCTTGGAGGCCCCTTCGCCCGACGCCTGGGCAGAAGGGCCGGTGCGTGGGGCTTCGGCGCGAGGGCGCCGCCCTTCCTGCGCTGCCGCACCGCTCGTCGAAGGCAGCCCGGAAACGCCTGGCAGTGCCGTCCCGTCGGTGGCGACGAGAGGCGGGTCGGCGAAGGCCACGAACTTGCGCACGAGGCGAGCGCGGCAGCCCGTGCCGACCTGAATCGACACGATCGGCTCTTCGATGCTGGCCGTCGTCTGCACCCTGACGAGCCGCTCGCCCGCAGCGCCAGGGAGCGGTTCGACACGCACCTGCACCTGGGAACCGGAGACGCGAGACTCACCGAAGTGGACTTCCGCGTCCACGCATTCGGATGCGAACTCCTCACCGGGCTCGACACGCACAGGGACGGCGAAATCGAGAGGCCGGCCGAGCACGGCAGAGGTGCGCGGGTTGCCCCAGCCGAGGGCGGTACTCAGCGACGGAGCACCCAGCAGCGCGATCATGCAAGCGAGCTGGACGCGTTGAATCTTCATTCGGCTGCAGTATCAATTTGTGACGGACTCTAGCACGTGACCACGTGCCTTCTTGTAACGTCGCAGTAAGGACGTGGGGGTCGCGGCACGATCGTCGCATCGCCCGCAGGCGCCCCCTGGAGCGTGCCGGAGCCACCGGGGCGCTTGGCCCGCCCTCGGGCGGTTGCTCGGACCGTCCCCTCTCCCTCCCCTTTCAGCGGTTCGCCTCATGCACAATGGGACGGCCACGACGACGGAGCAGAACCCATGCCCAGCGAGCTTCGTACCGAACGCCAGGACAGCACGCTCGTCCTCATCATGAGCGACCCCGACACGCGCAACGCGCTGTCCGAGGAGATCACCGCCGGCGCCGTCGAGGCGCTCAACGTCGCCGAGTCGTCCGAGGAGATTCGCAGCGTCGTCATCACGGGGGCCCACGGGATCTTCTGCGCGGGAGGCAACCTGCACAAGCTGCGCGAGAACGCCCGCCTCGGGCCCGAGGTGCAGACGGCTCGCATCGAGCGCTTCCACCGGTGGATCGAAGCCATCCGCACCTTCCCCAAGCCGGTGATCGCTGCGGTGGAAGGAGCGGCGGCGGGGGCGGGCGTGTCGATCGCGCTGGCCTGCGATCTCGTCGTGGCGGCCCGCGATGCCCGCTTCTCGATGGCGTACTCGAGGGTCGGCCTCTCGCCCGACGGCGGGCTCACCTGGCATCTGATGCAAGCCCTGCCACGCCAATTGGTGGCGCAACTGCTGTGGACGGCCGAACCGGTCACGTCCGAGCAGCTTCATGCGTGGGGCCTTGTCAATCGAGTGACAGACACGGGACTCAGCCTGAGCGAAGCTCTCAAGCTGGCGCAGCAAGTGACCCGTCGGGCGCCGAACGTGCTCGCCTCCACGAAGGAACTCCTGAACCACTGGCCGACCCAGCCCCTGCCCCAGCAACTCGATGCCGAGCGTGACGCCTTCGTCGACAACTTGCTTCACCCCAACGGGGCGGAAGGCATCGACGCGTTCTTCGAGAAGCGCGAGCCGCGATATCGCTGAAGCGGTCTACAACCCCCAAGGCGGGCGAGCGATGTGCGCGCCTCTCCTCCGATGTCTCCCATGAACTTGCACGACTGGCAACCCAAGCGCCGCCGCATCTACCTGATGCGCCACGGCTCGGTGGACTACTTCCTGCCCGATGGCACGCCGGTGCCGCCCGAGACGGTCCCCCTCAACGACACCGGGCGCGAGCAGGCCGCAGCCGCGGGCGAGTTGTTTGCGGCGGTAGGGGTGCGCTTCGATCGCGTCGTCACGAGCGGCCTGCCTCGAACGGTGGAGACCGCGCAGCGCGTGCTCGAGGCCGCGGGCCTGCAAGTGCCCATCCACACCGACGAGCGACTCCAGGAGATCCGCCCCGGGCGGCTCTCGGACATCCCGCGCGAGGCTCTGAAGGATGCGTTCCTCGGGGTGTTCCAGGGCTTCGTGGACGAGTCGGCCCGATTCCTCGGCGGGGAGTCGGTGGGCGAGATGCTGGACCGCGTGCTGCCCCCCTTTCAGGAACTGCTGACCGACGACGGCTGGAAGCAGATGCTGCTGGTGCTGCATGGCGGCGTGAACCGGGCACTGCTGTCGTACCTGCTGGCGGGGCAGCGCTGCTTCCTGGGGCGCATGGAACAGGCCCCCGCTTGCATCAACGTGGTGGACGTAGGCCGGCGCGACTGCGTCGTGCGTGCCGTCAATCTCGCGCCCACGCAGTGGCTGCACGAGCGGGAGCGCTACACCACGATGGAGAAGCTGCTGGCGCAGTACCTGCGGCTGGAGGGCTCTTCGCCCAAGACGTGAACACGGCGAGGCCCTCAGCGCCTCGCCCCCCTCACTCGCCGTGGTCACTCGCGGAAGCCGGGATCGATCCGATCGAGCCGGCGCAGCAAGCCCGGCCACGTCAGCGCCCCGCCGCCCTGCCCGCGCGTCACCTGCCGCGCCTGCTCCTGCGCCGTGCAGACGATCGCCGGGTCCACGTGCACCAGCTCGCCGCCGCCGGCCATCGCCCTCACCTGGATCGCGCACACGGACTCGAACAGGTACATCGCCAGGAAGGCTTCTGCCACCGAGGGGCCCAGCGTGAGCAGGCCGTGGTTGCGCAGCATGAGGAAGTTCTTGTCGCCCAGATCGCGCACGAGGCGGGCCTTCTCGTCCTCGCGCAGGGCGACGCCTTCGTAGTCGTGGTAGGCCAGGCTGGACAGGACGAAGATCGACTGCTGCGACAGCGGCAGCACCCCCTGCTTCTGGGCCGAGACCGCCACCCCGTTCAGCGTGTGCGTATGCAGCACGCATTGCGCATCGTGCCGGGCCGCATGGATCGCGCTGTGGATCGTGAACCCGGCCGGGTTGACGGGATAGGGGCTGTCGTCGAGCTTGTTGCCCTGCACATCGATCTTCACGAGGCTGGACGCAGTGATCTCGTCGAACAGCAATCCATATGGGTTGATCAGGAACTGATCCTGTGTGCCCGGCACGCGCGCCGTGATGTGCGTGAAAACCAGATCGTCCCACCGGAAGGCCGCGACCAGGCGGTAGGCCGCGGCCAGGTCGACGCGGACCTTCCACTCCTCCTCGCTCACCTGCCCCCGGCGGCTGGGAATCTGCAATGTCGATGTCATCGTCGTCTCCTCTCGTCATGTGGGCGAGGCCGGCGACCCCCCGTTCCATGGGGGGCATTGCCCCCCGGGGCGAAACCGCGCGTCCTCCAGGGGAACATAATCTTCCTCAACTGCCGCCCCTGTCACGTCAGCGACAAAGCATGAACACCCCCGTTCTTACAATCGCCGAACGCAATGCCATCGAGTCCGGCCCGTGGTTCTCCAAGTTGTCGCCATCGCTGCGGTTTGCGATCCTCTCGCGAGCGACGGTACGTCGGGTGCCGGACGGCGCGCTGCTCTCGTCTCGGGGGCAACCCGCCGACGAGTGGATCGGCGTGGCCAAGGGCGCGGTGCGGGTGAGCTCGGTATCGCTGTCGGGCAAGCAGATCACCCTCACGTATGTGGAGCCGGGTACGTGGTTCGGCGATATCGCGCTGTTCGATGGCCTGCCTCGCACGCACGATGCGAACGCGCATGGCGACACCACGCTGCTCGTCGTGCGCAAGCCCGACTTCAAGGAGTTGCTGCAGCAACACACGGAGCTGTACGACGCCTTGTTGCGGCTCAACTGCCGTCGTCTGCGACTGATGTTCAATCTGATCGAGGACCTCAACACCCTGCCGCTGGCCGCCAGATTGGCCAAGCAGTTGCTGCTGTTGGCGCGCAGCTACGGCGTGCCGCAGGGCGAAGAGATCCGCATCGGGCTGCAACTGGCGCAGGAGGACCTGGCGCAGTTGCTGGGCGCCTCCCGGCAACGTGTCAACCAGGAGCTGAAGGCCTTCGAGCGCGAAGGTGCGGTGCGCATCGAGCCCACCCGTCTCGTCGTGCTGTCGAAGTCGAGATTGATGGCGATCGCGGAAGGCGTCTGAGCGAGGCCTCTCGGGCAGGCACGGCCGGCTTGCGCCGATCGCACGGCACACGGGCGCCCCGCGGGCAGAACGTGCGCCACAGCACCCCAGGGGGAGCACACTGATGGATGCCTATACCGGGACTCGGCCCGTGGCCGCGCAGCATGCATTCGACATCGCGCGGCTCGAACAGTACCTCACGCAGCACCTCGCGGGCTTCCAAGGCCCGTTGACGGTGGAGCAGTTCAAGGGGGGGCAGTCCAACCCCACGTACAAGCTCAATACGCCCTCGCGCAGCTACGTGATGCGGGCCAAGCCGGGCCCGGTGGCCAAGCTGCTGCCTTCGGCGCACGCCATCGAGCGGGAGTTTCGCGTCATGCAGGCGCTGCACGGCACGCCGGTGCCCGTGGCGCAGATGCACCTGCTGTGTGAGGACGAGTCCATCATCGGGCGTGCCTTCTACGTGATGGAGTTCGTCGAAGGCCGCGTGCTGTGGGACCAGTCGCTGCCCGGCATGACGCCCGCCGAGCGCGATGCGATCTACGATGAGATGAACCGCGTCATCGCGGCGCTGCACTCGGTCGACTTCCGTGCGCGCGGGCTGGCTGATTACGGCAAACCGGGCAACTACTTCGAGCGGCAGATCGCGCGCTGGACCAGGCAGTATCAGGCGTCCATCACCGACCCCATCGAGGCGATGGATCGCCTCATCGAGTGGCTGCCTGCGCACATCCCGGCGAGCGCACGCGACGAGAGCCAGGTGTCGATCGTCCACGGGGACTACCGGCTCGACAACCTGATCTTCCACCGCAGCGAGCCGCGCGTGCTGGCGGTGCTGGACTGGGAGCTCTCCACGCTCGGCCATCCGCTGGCCGACTTCAGCTACCACTGCATGTCCTGGCACATCCCCCCGGGCGCGTTCCGCGGCATCGGCGGCCTCGACCTGGCGGCGCTCGGCATCCCCGATGAGCGCGAGTACGTGCGCCGCTATTGCCAGCGCACGGGCCGGGGCGACCCGGCCGCGGTGATGGCCGACTGGAACTTCTACCTCGCCTACAACATGTTCCGCATCGCCGGCATCCTGCAAGGCATCGCCAAACGTGTGGTGGACGGCACGGCCTCCAGCGAGCAGGCGCGACAGGCCGCCGCTGGTGCCCGCCCGATGGCTGAGCTGGCCTGGAAGTACGCCCAGCAGGTCTGAGACGACCGCGACCTTTCCCCCCTCACGGAGATCCCCCATGGACTTCGACTACTCCCCGCGCACGAAGGAGCTGCAGGCCAAGCTGCGCGCCTTCATGGACGAACACATCTACCCGAACGAAGGCCGCTACTGGGCCGAGATCGAGGCCAACACTCGCGCCGGCAAGCGCTGGACGCCCCTGCAGCTGATCGAGGAACTCAAGCCCAAGGCCCAGGCCGCAGGGCTGTGGAACCTGTTCCTGCCGGAAAGCGAATACGGCGCGGGGCTGACCAACCAGGAGTACGCGCCGCTGGCCGAGATCATGGGCCGCGTGCCGTGGGCGAGCGAGGTCTTCAACTGCTCGGCTCCCGATACCGGCAACATGGAAGTGCTGGTGCGCTACGGCACGCCCGAGCAGAAGAAGCAGTGGCTGGAGCCGCTTCTGGCAGGCAAGATCCGCAGTGCCTTCGCGATGACGGAGCCCGAGGTGGCCTCGTCCGACGCGACCAACATCTGCGCGCGCATCGAGCGCGACGGTGACGGCTACGTCATCAACGGCCGCAAGTGGTGGACCTCGGGTGCCGGTGACCCGCGTTGCAAGATCATGATCTTCATGGGCAAGACGGACCCCGGCGCGCCGAAGCACCAGCAGCAGTCGATGATTCTGGTGCCCGCCGACGC
Source organism: Schlegelella aquatica (assembly GCF_026013905.1). Lineage (NCBI taxonomy): Bacteria > Pseudomonadati > Pseudomonadota > Betaproteobacteria > Burkholderiales > Sphaerotilaceae > Caldimonas > Caldimonas aquatica. Next base: position 1,533,847 of record NZ_CP110257.1, on the reverse strand, counting down.
ACCGGGCGTGAAGATCCTGCGCCCGCTGAACGTCTTCGGCTACGACGACGCCCCGCACGGCCACATGGAGGTGTTGTTCGAGAACGTGCGGGTGCCGGCGAGCAACATGCTGCTCGGCGAAGGCCGCGGGTTCGAAATCGCCCAGGGGCGCCTGGGCCCCGGCCGCATTCATCACTGCATGCGCCTGATCGGGCTGGCGGAGCGCTCGCTCGAGTTGATGTGCAAGCGGGTGAGCACACGCGTGGCGTTCGGCAAACCCATCGCCGCGCAGACGGTGACGCAAGAGCGCATCGCGGAGGCGCGGTGCCTGATCGAGCAGGCCCGCTTGCTGACCCTCAAAGCCGCATGGATGATGGATGTGGCCGGCAACAAGGCGGCCAAGGCCGAGATCGCGATGATCAAGGTCGTCGCACCTTCGATGGCCTGCAAGGTCATCGACTGGGCGATCCAGGCCCACGGCGGCGCGGGCGTGTGCGACGACTTCCCGCTGGCCAACTACTATGCCGGCGCTCGCACGCTGCGGCTGGCCGACGGGCCGGACGAGGTGCACCGCAACTCGATCGCCAAGATGGAACTGGGACGCTACGCGCAGTGAAGAGCCAGACGGTGCGCCGCACACCCAGCCCGCCTCGGCGGGCTTTTTCTTTTGCCGGGGGCGGCCGTCCCGAGGGCCGAAGGGGGCCGCCTGCAAGCCCGCACGCAGCCTGCTAGATTGCGGCCTACCCATGCCACCCGGAGGGAACAATGATCGAAGTCTATTCCTGGGCCACGCCCAACGGCCACAAGGTCCACATCATGCTGGAGGAGTGCGGACTGCCCTACAAGGTGATCCCCGTGGACATCGGGGCTGGCGAGCAGTTCGACCCGAAGTTCCTCGAGATCAGTCCGAACAACAAGATTCCCGCCATCGTGGACCCGGTGGGGCCGGACGGGCAGCCGATCTCGTTGTTCGAGTCCGGTGCCATCCTGGTGTACCTCGCCGCCAAGACGGGCAAGTTCCTGCCTGCCTCCGACCGCGGCAAGTTCGAGACGCTGCAATGGCTCATGTTCCAGATGGGCGGCGTGGGCCCGATGCTGGGGCAGGCGCACCACTTCCGCATCTACGCGCCGCAGAAGATCGACTACGCGATCGAGCGCTACACCAACGAGGCCAAGCGGCTCTATGCGGTGATGGACAAGCGGCTGGCCAAGAGCACGTACATCGCGGGGCCCGAGTACACGATCGCGGACATCGCCATCTTCCCCTGGCTGCGCTCGTGGAAGAACCAGGGCGTCGACTGGAACGATTACCCGCACCTCAAGGGCTGGTTCGACGAGATCGCGGCGCGCCCGGCCGTACAGCGCGGCGTGGAGGTGTTGACCGACCGGCGCAAACCGCTCACCGGCGACAAGGAACGCGAGATCCTGTTCGGCGCCAAGCAGTACGAGCGCCGCTAGCCCCCCGCCGGCCCTTCAGTCGCCGCTGTCGGCGAGGGGCTGGAGGAAGCGCAGACCCACGGCTCGGATGTCCGGGCCGTTCATCTCTCGCACGCTGAGATGGGCGGGCCCCAGCACCAACATGTCGCCGACCACGGGCGGGCGCCCCAGCTCTTGCGCCAGCCAACGGCCGAGCGGCTCGTGCCCGCGCTCGGGCGCCGGCAGCCCGTAGAACGCACAGACCTCGCCCACGGGCATCCGGGCATCGAGCACGAAGTCGCCGTAGACGGCGCGCGCCAGCCGTTCCTCGCCTTTACCCGGCAACGCCACGTGCAGTTTGCGCGCGGCATAGGCGATGGTGGTGCCTTGCAGCAGCAACGAGGTCAGCACGACGACGAAGGCGACGTTGAAGAAGAGCGCCGCGCCGGGCACCCCCGCCATCACCGGGAACACCGCGAGCACGATGGGCACCGCGCCTCGCAGACCCACCCAGGACACGAACCACACCTCGCGGGCACGGAACCGGAACGGCGCGAGGCACAGCCACACCGCCACGGGCCGCGCCACCACCATCAGCACCACCGACACCCCGAGCGCCGGCCACAACGTCTGCAGCATCTGAGAGGGCGTGACCAGAAGGCCCAGCAGCAGGAACATCGCGGCCTGCGAGAGCCACGCGTAGCCGTCCATGGCCCACAGCGCATCTCGCACCAACGCCGCGCTGCGGTTGCCGACGACGAGGCCGAACAGGTACACCGCCAGGAAGCCCGACCCGCCCAGCCAGCCGCTGGCGGAGAACACGGCCAGTCCGGCCGAGACGAGCAGCAGCGCCAGCGGCCCGGCCCGAAGCTCGGTGCGCGCGGCCAGACGAGGCAACAGCCACGAGAGGGCGAAACCCCCTCCGAGCCCGACCACGGCGCCCCAGCCGAACTGCTGCACCATCAGGGCGAGCAGGCCCGTCAGGCCCAGGTCCTCGCCCCCGAGGCTTGCCTTCACCCAGGCGATCATCGCCAAGGTGAGGTAGACGGCCATGGGGTCGTTCATGCCGGACTCGATCTCCAGCGTGGCTGCCACCCGTTCGTTCAGCGACACCCCGGACGACTTGAGCAGCGAAAACACCGCTGCCGCGTCGGTGGAGCCGACGATGGCCCCGAGCAGCAGCGCCATCGGCCACTGCAAGTCCAGCAGCCACATCCCCGCCATGCCGGTGATCCCCGCGCTGAGGACCACTCCCGCCGTCGCGAGCCCGGTGGCGGGCTTGAGGCCGGTGCGGAAGGTGGGGTAGGCGGTCCGCAAGCCGCCGTCGAGCAGGATGACCGCCAGCGAGACGTTCGCGACCCAGAAACTCAGGACGAAGTCGTCGAAGCGCAACCCGCCGGGGCCGTCCTCGCCGGCCAGCATGCCGCCGACGAGGAAGACGAGCAGGAAGGAAAAGCCCACTCGGGCCGACACGAGCCCGGACAGGACGCTGAGAAAGACGAGGGCACCTGCCGAAAAGAGCGGTATGTTGATGAAATCCATGGGCGATGCGCGGCAACATCGCCGACGTTAGCAGACGCTCGGCGGCCGAGGGCTGGGGGCGCCCTGTCGAGCGGCAGCGCGCCTCCTCAAGAGCAGGCTCAGGGCTCGAGCGCGTAGATCAGCGCCGCCTCACGTTCGGAGCTGCTGTGGCCGGCCAAGGCGGCATCCCACTCGGGCCGGTGGGCCTCGCGCACCGGCTGCAGGCCCTCGGTCATCATGCCGACCTCCTCGGAGCCCGCGTCGAACTCGGCCAGCAGCCGCCGCTGCACGTCGAACAGCCGCGCCACCATGGCACCGCCGGATTCGATGAGTACCAGATACCGGGCAGGAGGATTGGGATGCATGCGTCGCAGGCGGTCGAGGTCGTGATCCCGCAAGCCTAGCATGGGGCGGGCCTGGCGCATCGAGGGATGGCGGGCGCGCCCTCGGAACGGCCGGGGCGTGGCGCTCGTGCGGCGCGGCTGTGGCGCGGGTGTGGCGCGGGGTGTGGCGGGCGGCAGCGGGCCCCTGTGCACTTGCGCTGCTGGCCTGCCCGGGAGGACTCGAACCTCCGACCTACTGCTTAGAAGGCAGTTGCTCTATCCAGTTGAGCTACGGGCAGACAGCGCGATTCTAAGGCCCGTGTTCGGCGCGCAACGCCGCGTCCCGTCGCGGGCATCCTGCTTGCCCGGAGGGCGGCGTGGAGCCTTCCGACCGGTCCTCGACCTCCCCTGCCGGGCCTGTGCGTGCGCGGCCCGCGCCGTGGCGCGCCTTCAGCGCGCGGTGGCGGCGTCTCGGGAAATGGCCTCGACGGGCGGCGGCGGCAGTGCTTGCCGTTCTCATCGCGCTCGTGGCGGGCGAGGTGTCGGGCTGGCCCTTCCTGCGCGCCCCGCTCGAAGCACGGCTTTCGTCGGCGCTGAAACGGGAGGTGCGACTGGAAGGCGACTTCCGCATGCGCCTGCTCGGCTCGGTGCGGCTGGCGACGCAGCGGTTGACGATCGGCCCGCCGGCCTGGGCGGGCGAGCAGCGGCCCAAGTTCGTCTCGGGCGAGCACGTACGGCTCGTGCTGCCCTACAGCACGGTGCTCGCGGCGCTGCGGGGCGGCTCGCACGAGCCCCTGCGCGTGCGCGCTCTGGAGGTGGGCCGCTTCGACGCCGAACTGTGGCGCGACGCCGAGGGGCGGGCGAACTGGCAGTTCCGCGAGGAACCTCCTCCACCTTCGCGCGAGGACGCGTCGGTGCCCGTGTTCGACCGGCTGGTGGTGGGCAACGGCCAGATCGCCTACGACGATGCGATGCGCGGGCTGCGCGTCTCCGCGCGGGCCCGCACCGAAGAAGGCGCCCGGGCCGAGGACGCGGCCGGCCTCGTCGTGGAAGGCCAGGGCCGCTTTCGTGACGCCGACTTCGAGTTCCATGCGGCCTCGCGAGGTGTCATGCCGTTGATCGCCTCGGAAGGCGCCGCCACGCCGGTGCCCCTCGCGCTGCGTGCGAGCACGGGTCGCACGCGCCTTGCGTTCGAGGGGCAGGCGGTCGACATCCTGCGCCTGCATGGCTTCGATGGACGCTTCCAGGCGTCGGGCCCCTCGCTGGCGGCGGTGGGCACGCCGTTCGGCCTCACCTTGCCGAGCACGCCCGAGTTCGAGCTCGACGGTCGCTTGCGCAAGGAAGGCGAGGTGTGGAAGGCCGACGTGGCCCGGTTGCACGTGGGGAGCAGCCGGTTGGCGGGCCGCTTCACGTACGATCGCCGCCCCGAGCGGCCCCTGCTCACCGGCTCGCTGGAAGGCGAGCGTCTGGTGCTGCGCGATCTGGGGCCGGCCTTCGGTGCGCCGGCCGGGCCCAGAGGCGGCGCTTCCCCGCGTGCGGCTTCCGACGACGGCCAGATCCTGCCGGAGCGCGAGTTCAACCTGCCCTCGCTGCGCCGCATGGACGCCGATGTGCGGGTGAACCTGCGACAGTTGGACCTCGGCACGCCCTACCTCGGCGACCTGAAGCCGCTGGAGGGTCACGTGCGGTTGCAAGACGGCGTGCTGCGCATCAGCGACCTCGTCGCCAGTGCATCCGGTGGCCGGGTGACCGGTGCCATCGGACTCGACGGCCGCAAGCGCACTCCCAACTGGGACATCGACCTGCGTTGGGCAGGCGTGAGGCTGGAACAGTGGCTGAAGGTGCGCAATCCACGCGACAAGCGCGGCGACGGCTCCCCTGCGCCCTACATCAGCGGGGTGCTGGGGGGCCAGGCGAAGTTCGTCGGTGCCGGCCGCTCCACCGCGGACATGCTGGGTTCGCTCGACGGAGGGACCACGCTTTGGATCCAGAACGGCGAGTTGTCGCATCTCGTCATCGAAGCGCTCGGCATCGACATCGCCGAGAGCCTGGGCATCCTGGTGCGCGGTGACGAGAGCCTGCCCGTGCGGTGCGCGGTCGCGCAGTTCACGGCCCGCGACGGTCACCTCAAGACCGAGGTCGGCCTCATCGACACGCCCGACACCACGCTGCTCGTGGAGGGCACCGTCTCGCTGCGTCAGGAACGCCTGGCCCTGCAGGTGAAGGCCCGCCCCAAGGATTTCACGCCGCTTTCGCTGCGCGCGCCCATCCGCATCGAAGGCAGCTTCGCGGACCCCGCCATCCGGCCCGAGGGCAAGACGCTGGGCCTGAAGCTGCTCGGCGCCGCGGCGCTGGCCGCCGTCACGCCCCTGGCGGCCATCATCCCGCTCATCGACCCGGGCGAACGCACCCCGGGAGGTTGCCACCTCGCCCTGGAGCGGCTGCGCGGGGCGCCGGCACGCCGCTGAAACCGAGGCCCCGTCGCATGGACACCGTGACCGAAGCGATCGGGTGGATCAGTGCCTTGATCCTCCTGTGGACCATCTTCCATCAGGTGCGCAAGCAATGGCGCACGCGCGACAGCTCCGGAGTCTCCTCGTGGCTGTTCGTCGGTCAGTCGGCCGCCTCGCTCGGCTTTTCGATCTATAGCGCGCTGCTGCAGAACTGGGTGTTCCTGTTCGTCAACGTCGCGCTGCTCGCCAGCGCGATCGCCGGGCAGTTGATCTACCGCCGCAACGCCCGGCTCTCGCGCAGCCGGCGGCAGGCCTCTTCGGCCTGACAGCGGCGGCAGGCACGCACGTTGCTCCCCTGCGGTTGCGGCATGGTGCCGCGAGCAGGTCCCGCACATGGCAGCACGCGTCGTCTGGAAAGGCGCGATCACCTTCGGCCTGGTGCACATCCCGGTCACGCTGCGGGCCGCCTCCCGCCGCCAGGACCTCGACTTCGATTGGCTCGACAAGCGCGACATGGCCCCCGTGGGCTATCGGCGCATCAATAAACGCACCGGGCAACCCATCGAGGGGGAGCACATCGTCAAAGGCTACCGCTACGAAGGCGACGAGTACGTGCTGATGTCGGACGAGGACTTCCGCCAGGCCAACCCCGAAGCGACGCAGACCGTGGACATCCTGGCCTTCGTCGACGCGGCCGAGGTGTCGCCTTCGTACTTCGAGACGCCTTACTACCTCGAAGCCGGCAAACGTGGAGAAAAAGGTTACGCGCTGCTACGCGAGGTGATGAAGCGCAGCGGGCGCATCGGCATCGCCACCGTCGTGATGCACACCAAGCAGCACTTGGCGGCCGTGCGCGTGGAAGGTCCGGTGCTGGTGCTCAACACGATGCGATTCGCCGACGAGATGCTCTCTGCAGACGACCTCTACGTGCCGCAGGAAGATCTCGAGGCGGTCGGGGTGGGCGCGCGCGAGCTCGAGATGGCGCAGCAGCTCGTCGATCAGATGACCGAGCCCTGGCGCCCCGAGCAGTATCGAGATACGTATCGAGAGGACCTGCTCGCGCGGATCGAGGCCAAAATCCGGGCCGGGCAGACACACACGCTGGCTGCGGTGGGCGAGGAGGAGACTCCCGCCCGGCGAGGGGCCGAGGTCATCGACCTCATGGCCGCCCTGCGGCAAAGCGTACAGCGCGCGCAGCGCGATACGTCTGCGGGCGATGGCCGCGGCGCGGTCAAGCCGATGCGTGGGGATGGCAAGACTTCCTCCGCGCCATCGCCCGCGCCCGCCACGCGCCCCGCTCGCGGCAAGCCCCACGAGGAGGAGGCCACGGCGGGTGAACGCACGCGCAAGACCCCCGCGTCGCGCAAGCCGACGGCGCCCACCTCCGGGCGTGTGGAGGCTGCCCGCAAGCCCGCCTCCACACCACGGCGCAAGCGCGCATGAGTGCCCCCCGCGATGCCGCGCCCCGACCCGCTCGCCCCCTACCACGCCAAGCGCGATTTCGCCGCCACGCCCGAGCCCACCGGCCGACCTGAAAGCCGTAGCGAACCGCAGGGCTTGCAGTTCGTGGTGCAGCGACATGCGGCGCGGCGGCTCCATTACGACTTCCGGCTCGAGTGGGGCGGCACGCTCAAGAGCTGGGCGGTCCCCAAAGGCCCGAGCCTCGATCCCGACATCCAGCGGCTGGCCGTGCAGGTGGAGGACCACCCCCTCGAGTACGCCGACTTCGAAGGCACCATTCCACCCGGACACTACGGGGCCGGAGAAGTGGCGGTCTGGGATCGCGGCGTCTGGATTCCTCGAGGCGACGTGGACGAGGGGCTGCGGCGCGGCAAGCTGCAGTTCGAGTTGCGCGGCACCCGTCTGCATGGCGAGTGGACGCTGTACCGGCTCGCTCACGAACCCACGCAGTGGATGCTGCGCAAGCGCCGGGACCCCCACGCACGTCCCGGCGATGGCGACGCCGTGCTTCATGAAGAACCCACCCCGCTGCCCGCCGGCCCGCCCACGCCCCCCACGCGCGCCCGCAACGGCAGGTGGGCCGCCGGCGCAGCACCCCCGCAGATCATCGAGCCCCAACTCGCCACGCTCGTGGACCGCCCGCCGGCGGGCAACCGCTGGGTCTACGAGATCAAGTACGACGGCTACCGGATGTTGGCCCGCCTGGAGGGTGAGCACGTCAGGCTGTTCAGTCGCAACGGCCTGGAGTGGACGGATCGGCTATCGGCCCTCGTGCGAACGCTGTCCGTCTTGCGGCTCGGCTCCGGCTGGCTGGACGGCGAGATCGTCGTGATGGACGCACAAGGCCGCACCGACTTCCACGCATTGCAGGCGGCCCTGGACCGCGATGCCTCGCAGGTGGAATACGTGGTCTTCGACGTGCCCTGGTGGGGCGGCCGCGACCTGCGCGAGGAACCGCTGCACGCACGACTGGAGGTGCTGGACCGCGTGTTCGAGCAGCTGCCACCGGGCGTGCCCCTGGCGCGCAGCCGCCCGCTCGACCCCCAGTACGTGGGACAGGCCGTGCTGCAAGCGGCCTGCCGCATGGGCCTGGAAGGCCTGATCGGAAAGCACCTGGACGCCCCTTACCGCGCCGGCCGCAGCCCGCACTGGATCAAGCTCAAGTGTCGCGGCGAGCAGGAGGTGGTCGTGGGGGGCTACACCGAGCCAGGCGGCAGCCGGGGCCACCTGGGCGCGCTGCTGGTGGGCATCCACGACGAGGAAGGGAAGCTCCGCTATGCGGGGCGCGTGGGCAGCGGATTCGACGAGCGCACCCTGGCACAGATGTGGCAGCGCCTGCAGCCGCTGCGTGCGCCCCGCTGCCCCTTCGTGCCGCGCCCCACCCTGCCGCGGGCCACCACCGTGCACTGGGTCCGGCCCGAGCTGGTGGTGCAGGTGCGCTTTGCCACCTGGACGCATGAAGGCCTCTTGCGGCAGGCCTCCTTCGTCGGGGTGCGCGAGGACAAGCCGGCCAAGGAAGTCCGCCGAGAAGTCGCCGAGCCGCGCTCTGCTCCCGACGATCCTGCATCCGGGCCGACGGCTTCCCCCGCGGCAGCGGCGGGCACCGCTCCCCGCGCCTCTGCGAAGGAGCGGCGAGCCGACGTGCGCGGCATCCCCGTGTCCAACCCGCACCGTCTGGTCTACTCGGTGCCGCGGGTGACCAAGCTCGAGGTCGTGCGCTACCACGAAGCGATCGGCGAACATCTCCTGCCTCACCTGCTGAGCCGACCGCTCAGCCTCGTTCGCTGCCCGCAGGGCACGGGAGGCGACTGCTTCTTCCAGAAGCACGTGCAGACCCGATTGCCGGACGGTGTCGTGGCGGTCGAGGTGCCCTCCAGCGAGGGGCCCGACACCCAGGTGGCGGTCACGAGCATCGAGGGCGTGATCGCCCTCGCGCAGTACGGCAACGTCGAGTTCCACACCTGGGGCGCACGCATGCCCAGGCCCGATCGTCCGGACCGCCTCACCATGGACCTCGACCCCGACCCCGACCTGCCCTGGTCGTCGGTGGTCGAGGCGGCCCAGTTGACGCGCGTGCTGCTGGAGGAACTCGGCCTCGTGGCCTTCTTGAAGACCACCGGAGGCAAGGGTCTGCACATCGTGACGCCCATCCGGACCACCCGAGGCTGGGACGAGGTGAAGGCCTTTGCCAAGGCCGTGGCCTCGCGGCTGGCGACGGTGGCGCCCCAGCGCTTCACTGCCCGCCTCACCAAGACCAGGCGCGAAGGCCGCATCTTCGTCGACTACCTGCGAAACGGACGGGGGGCGACGGCCGTGGCGGCCTACTCGCTGCGCGCCAGGCCCGGTGCCCCGGTGTCGATGCCGCTCGCCTGGGAGGCTCTCGACCCGCGAGAGGACCTGCGCGGCGAGCACTTCAACATCCGCAATGCCCTCGCCCACGCACCCGGGGCCGATGCCGCTTGGGCAGCCTACGAAGAAAGCCGCCGCACCCTCACGGTGAACATGATGCGAGCCCTCGGACTCGACGGGTGATCGCCGTCGCTCTCGAGAGGCCGCCGACTCACGAGAGCCCTAGATGCGGCCCTGGCAATTGGGCGCGCCGCACCGGCACGGCAAGGTGCCTTCGTGATGGGTCTCGCCGTAGTTGGCGGTCAGCTCCTCCCCGGGAGCGATCGGGCGCAAGGCATAGAACTCGACCCGCCCCTGGCGAATGCGCAGCACGGTGTTGGGCGAGCATGAGTGGTTGGTGTAGCGCATGGCGTCTTGGGATTGCGACGCATCGATCGCCCGCTTGTCGGACACCTCGACGATCATGATGCGCTGCTGCCGCTTGGCTCGCCGACGCGCCTCCCGCACGCTGATCGACTCGCCACGCAACTCTCCGATCTTCTTGTACGCGGGGATCGGCTCCGCTGCGAACACGCCCATCCCGTCGATGGGACTCGGCTGCACGACGACGGCGAACTTCGGAACGGATGGATTCATGTCGGACAGGCTCCCGAGCGGCCCGGCACGGCCTTCGGGGGCCTCAGCGCATGCGCTCGTGCCGCGACGATAACAAACCGGCCGTGGCGTCGGTCGCTCAAAAAGCCCGGGTGTAGCGCAACTGAATGAAGTCCTCCCCGGGGTTGGGATGCCGGATGCCGCCATTGGAGACGTGCTGCACGCGCAGCGAGAGCTGATGCTCGCCCTGCCCTCCGAAATGGCGGCCCACGGCCAGCTGCTCGTTGAAGTTGAAGGTGGTACTGAACCGCTTGCGGGGATTGCGGTAGATGGGCGCGATGAAGGTGACGCCCACGCCGGCCTCGAAGAACCACGGCGAGCGGTCCTTCTGATAGCGGAACACCGGCGTGACGCCGAACTGCGTGACCCACGCGCGGTCTCGCCCGTCCGTGCCGTCGGTGCTCCAGCGGCCGAGCGCGGCCTCCCAGTATCCGGACCACGCGCCGCCGGCCCAAAGCCACGATGACCGCCAGGGCCAAAGGACGCCCACCGTCCAGGTGCGCGTATGCTGCTCCGCCCACCCACCTTGAAAGAACCACATGCGCGGCTGCCAAGTCTGCGCCTGGGCCGGCGCGGGGATGGCGCTCGCCAGCAGGGCGATCAGCACCGCCGCCGCGATCCACCTTGCTCGCACCGAGGCATGGACGAACCATCGCCAGGCGCAATACAGCCCCATGTCGACCTCCTCGAAGCGGCCCGCACCTCACCGGGCCCGCGCAAGCCACGGCAAGCCGCGTGCCGTGGCCTTGGCGCGAGCGAGGCTCAACGGTCCAGATCGAGGAAGGCCGCCAGGCCCGACGAGACGGCGGCAGCCGCGGGAATCGCCACCAGGGCGAGCAGCAGTTCCGGCATGGCCTCCTCGAGCGCGATGGCGATCAGGCCGAGCACCAGCCCCACCAGGGCCCCCAACTTCAGTCCCATGGTCCAGGTCCACATCGCCGTCTCCTCCATGCCGATGTTGGGAACCATCGTACGAAGCGCCGTGGCGTCGGCGCGTCGGTGCCCGAGGCGACCCTGCTGTCGGCGCCGTCCTACGCGCCGTGCGCCGTACAATGCCTTCCATGCGGGGTGTAGCGCAGCCTGGTAGCGCAACTGCTTTGGGAGCAGTGGGTCGGACGTTCGAATCGTCTCACCCCGACCATTCCCTTCGAGGGCCGACCGTCGTGGTCGGCCCTTTTTGCTTTCTGGGCGCGGCCTCGGTCGCGCCGGTGCAGCGGGAGTAAGACGCCATGGCGACGAACGACTTCGGCAACAGCCACTGGTCGATGATGATCGAGCAGTTCTCCGGCACCTCGCGCCCCGCCCCGGCGGCCAAAAGGCGCCCGTCCCCGCCGCGATCCCAGCGAGGGGCCGGTGCCGTCGAAGACGACACTGCCCCCGCGACCGCCGAGCAGGCATTGCGGCAGCGGCTGCTGACGGTGGTGCAGCACATGCGCCAGCGCCGGATGGATCTGATCGACGAAGGCGAACTCGGACCGCTGCTGGCACTGGACTGGCTCGAATGGCACGGCGGCGCACTGAAGCTCACCATCACCGGCCGCAACGTCTGCGACCAGATGCGGGCCTATGCCCCCGCCGAGGTCGAGGCAGACCCCGAGTGACGCACCCAGAGGGCGGCGGCGAGCCCCGCACCTCCACCCTCACCGGGCATGCCGGCCTCGGCAGCGATCCACGACCTCGAGGCCGCAACGAGCGCGCGCGTCCATGGGCGGCCTTATGTCTTTGCCCCCGGGGCGTGCGCCCTACCTCCCCCACGGGGGTCGCGGCCCGGCTTCGGGCGGCCGGGCCTCAGGTCGAGATCTGCGCCCAGACCTTCTCGAGCCGCTTGGCGGACACCGGTTGAGGTGTGCGCAGCTCCTGCGCGAAGAGGCTCACCCGCAACTCCTCCAGCAACCAGCGGAATTCCTCCAAACGCGAGTCGTGCTGGCCCTTGAGCTCCGCGAGGCGGCGCAGATACCGCTGCTCCAGGGGCCGCAGTTCGGCCATGCGCTGCGCGTCCCGGGCCGGATCGCTGCGCAGCTTGTCCAGCCGCATCTGCACAGCCTTGAGGTAGCGGGGGTAGTGCTGCAGCTGCGCATAGGGCGCCCCGGCCAGGAAGCGCTTGGGCATCAGACGCTGCAACTGCGCCGCCACGTCGTCCGCCACCTCCTTGGGGGGGCGCGCGTCCTTCAGCTTGCGCGCGGCGGCCTGGTATTCGGCCAGGATGGCGCCGGCGAGCCGGGCCACTTCCTGGGCGATCAGATTGAGCCGGGTGCGCCCTTCGTCCACCCTCGCCTTGAAGCTCGCCTCGTCATGCGGCAAGGGCTCCTGCAGGAACGCGCGGTCCATCGCCACCTCGATGATCTGGTCGCGCAATTCCTCGGCCGTGCCCAGCCCCATGTAGGCCACCGCCATCTTCTGCAAGTCGGGCAGGTTCTTCTCCAGGTACTTGAGCGGCTCGCGGATCTGCAGCGCCACGAGCCGGCGCAGCCCCGCGCGGTGTCGCGCGGCGGCCACCTCGGGTTCGTCGAACACCTCGATCTCGACATGCGTGCCCTTGTCCACCACCGCCGGGAAACCGACCATGCGGCCGATCTCCATCAGCTCGGGCAACTCGCCGAAGGTCCACGCCGTGTGGCGCGCGCTCGTCGCGCCCGCGGCTGGCGCGCGAGCAACCGCGGCCCCGGCGGCCTCGGCGGCCCCGGCGGGCACAGAGGTGCCGCCCGCCTTCGAGGACGACGAGGGCGGCGAGGCCGGGCGCTTCGCGGCGGGCGCCGCCTCGGGCACGTCGGCCGCCGGCTTCAGGCCCGCGACCTTGAGCGCTGCCAACGCCTGGAACGCGCTGCGCGCCTGCCCGCCCAGTTCGGCCTTCAGGGTGGCGAGCTGCCGCCCCATGCCCAACTGGCGTCCATGCTCGTCCACCACGCGGAAGTTCATGAACAGGTGCGGGCTCAGCGTCTCGAGCTTGAAGTCGGCGCGCTTGACGTCGAGCTGGGAGCGTTCGCGCACGGCCTTGAGCAGCGCCTCGATCAGGCTGCCCTGCCCGAACGGCACACTGGACAGGAACGCGTCCGCGAACTCGGGCAGCGGCACCAGTCGCGCACGCGGCTTCTGAGGCAGGCTCTTGAGCAGCGCGAGCACCTTGTCCTTCAGCATGCCGGGCACGAGCCACTCGCAGCGCTCCTCGCTCACCTGGTTGAGCGCGTAGATCGGCACGGTCACGGTCACCCCGTCCTTCGGGTCGCCGGGATCGTGCAGGTAGGTCGCAGAGCAGTCGACACCGCCGAGCCGGATCGTCTTCGGGAAGGCCGCCGTCGTGATGCCCGCCGCCTCGTGGCGCATCAGCTCTTCCTTCGTGAGCATGAGCAGCTTGGGCTGGCGACGGCTTTCCTCCCGGTACCAGCGCTCGAAGCCGTGTCCGCTGTGCACGTCGGCAGGCACCTGCTGGTCGTAGAAGGCGTAGATCAGCTCCTCGTCCACCAGCACGTCCTGCCGGCGCGACTTGTGCTCCAGCTCCTCGACCTGCCGCACGAGGTTCTGGTTGTGGGCGAGGAACGGCAGCTTGGTCTCCCACTCGCCGTGCACCAGCGCCTCGCGGATGAAGATCTCCCGCGCCGCCGCCGGGTCCACCTTGCCGTAGCTCACCCGTCGGTTGTTGTAGACCACCAGCCCGTAGAGCGTCGCGCGCTCGAGGGCCACCACTTCAGCGGGCCTCTTCTCCCAGTGCGGCTCCAGCAGTTGCTTCTTGAGCAGATGCCCAGCCACCCACGGAATCCACTGCGCCTCGATGGCAGCGATACCGCGCGCATAGAGCCGCGTCGTCTCGACCAGCTCGGCCGCGACGATCCAGCGGCCCGGCTTCTTCGACAGGTGCACGCCCGGGTGACGCCAGAACTTGATGCCGCGCGCCCCGAGATACCACTCGTCCTCGTCGCTCTTGACGCCGACGTTGCCCAGCAGCCCGGCAAGCATGGCGAGATGAATCTGCTCGTACGTCGCCGGCGTGGTGTTGAGGCGCCACCCGTGCTCGGCGACCACCGTGTGCAACTGCGAGTGGATGTCGCGCCATT